>DASSWG010000039.1:0-4337 GCA_035705295.1 Flavobacteriaceae bacterium | reverse complement strand
ACCAAAATATTTTGGGACGCTAATTAGAAATTAATAAAAAATAAAATCATGAAAACATTAAAAATCATATTTTCAGCGATCGTGCTCTCGTTTATTGCAGTATCGTGTATAGTAGACGATGAAGTAGACGTGAACTTCGGGGAAGGGGCTTATATCGTCGGCTTTGAAAATCCCGTAGCCGTGGAATCCTATTTTACGGACGAAGGAACCATTACAAAAAATTATCCTTTGAACGTGCTTGGTGGCGCTGATGGAACGCCCCCCAAAGAGGACATTACCGTGACCTACGAAATTGACCCCGCCTCCACGGCAACAGAAGGGGTTGAGTTCGATTTTGTGACCTCAGGGGGCACTTTGACCATTCCAGCGGGACAATCTTTTGTGAATTTTCCATTAAAAGTGAATACCGGAAATTTCAATTCAACTGAAAAAACGGAACTTATTTTGAAGATCACCTCAACAAATTCCGACAATGCAGTTGTTTCGGCGATTGACAATACCCTTGCAATTACATTTGTTGGTTGCCTGTCCACATTGGATTCATTCACCTATGTGGTGACCACGATCAGGGGTGACGGAGCATTAGTTACCGATGCAGTTACCGAAACCTTGACGCTGATCGATGTCAATACATTCCAAACAGAAAGTGTAGGCGCATTTGGTCCGTCCTCCGCTGGAGGACCGATAGCACCGCCCGCCAATTATAACGGATTTATATTTTCCGATATATGTGGTGAAATTACGGTGAACTCGCAAAACCTAGGTGGGTACTATTCCAACTTGGTATTTGGAAATGGCACAGCAACCACCCCAGACGGTACAGTTGACCCTGTTACGGGCGATATAACCATTAGCTACACAATCACATTTGCTGCTGGAAATAGAACTTTTGTGTCAACTTACGTGAAACAATAACCTAAAATAAAACAAAATGAAAATAAAATCAAAAATCAATATATTGATGGGGGGGCTCGCCGCTCTGTCACTGCTAGGTTCTTGCACAACGGACGATTTCCATGACTTTCCGAGCGTTGAAAAACCGCTTGTGACCACCACAGGAGCCACGGAATTCACTGTTACCGAAGGGGAAACCATTAATATCCCCTTTACTACAAGTCAGGCCATTTCGGACCCGATGACATTCAAGTTTACTATTGTAGACACTTCTGCGGCAACCGCGTCAATGAACACCGATTATACTATCGCCGAGGGACCAATAACCTCTAGCGAGGGCAATCCGGCAACGATGTTTTATGCGGAAATCCCAGCCTATGCGGAAACCTTTGAAATTCCATTTACGGCTTTGGAAGATTTGGACTTGGAAGGCTCGGAAACAGTGCAACTCAGAATGGAGGCCGTTGGCGTGAGAACAGCACTTACCCAAGATGGTGGTATCCTTTTTACTTTTACCATCAACCAAGTGGTCAGCGATGAACTTGTGGTCAACTTGGCATGGCCCGGAACATATATAGGAACGGACGGAGAAACCCATCCATTTCCCGACTATGATTTGGACATTTTACTCTATGATTCATCGGGTACCACCCTTGTGAACTTTGAAGGCGCCACTGCAGATCATCCGGAACAAATGGTTATCTCCCCAACAGAACTTCCAGATGGCGATTACTTATTGGTGCTCGATTATTATGCTGCTCCCGCAGTTCCAGTAGATCCGGCTGTAGAAGCTCAAGAAAGCATCCCGGCCATGTTGAAATTGGTAAAACCCGGCGTTTTTAACGAAACCGTTGATCTTGCTGGACTTTGGACCGACTTTGCAAGTGGATCAAGTCAAGGTAACTCAAATGCCACGGTTATCTATGCAAACCTGAATATTCAAGGGTCTACCTATACAGTTACCGATGCGGATACTGGAGCAGTGATTGCTCAAGGAAGGTCGGGAAAATAATAGGTTTTGGGCTTTGTGCCTCTTTTATTTTTTTCTTTTAGAACCACCCGTTTCGGGTGGTTTTTTTAATACCTATCTTTGCCGTAATGGAAACAAAAAAAAACACCCGTATTTTTGGGATCCACCCTGTTTTGGAAGCCCTTAAAAAAAATCAAGCCCTCGATAAAATTTTTCTGCAAAAAGGGCTCCGCGGAGAAGCAATTAAAAATATAGAAACCCAGGCGAAACAAAACAACGTACAACTTTCGTACGTGCCCGTCGAAAAGCTCGACCGCTTGGCAAAGCACCAAAACCATCAAGGAGTTGTAGCCAATGGTTCGCCCATTCATTTTTCAGAAATGGAAACCCTTGTTCCGCAAATTATGGAACAAACTCCTACTCCCCTTTTTTTGTTATTGGACGAAATCACCGATGTACGCAATTTGGGCGCGATTATCCGAACCGCGGAATGTACCGGCGTGCACGCAATTATACTTCCACAACACGGCGGAGCGGCTATTAATGAAGAAACCGTAAAAACTTCCGCTGGGGCAATTTTCAACCTTCCCATTTGCAAAACCGCCCATTTAAAAGATGCCATGTTTTTTCTTCAATCGTACGAGGTGCAATTGGTCGCAGCCACCGAGAAAACAGATCAACTTTTGTACGATATGGATTTTACAAAACCCACTGCGATAATCATGGGAAGCGAAGGGAAAGGCATTTCACCCTCCATTTTGAAATTAATGGACCAAAAAGCAAAGCTGCCCTTGTTGGGAAAAACAAGTTCTTTGAACGTTTCCGTGGCCTGTGGCGCTTTTTTGTACGAAGCCGTTCGACAACGGATGGGTTAATTTGAATTCAGAGTTATGGGTTATGAGTTATGTTATGGGTTAGGTGTTAAGCATCTGGATGTTTGGAACCCGCAACTCGAAACTTACTCCTTCTTTCTATAGTGATAGGTGATTTTCATTTTCGGTGGTTCTGAAACTTCATCTTCCTCTGTTTTTGGTGATTCCACAAAATTTCCATCTTCGTCGAAATGTTGCATAAAAAGATCATCTTCTTCCTTATAGGTTTCTTTCTCCCATTCATATTTCGGGATGGGAAGTGTATAATTTTTAAAAATCAGCGCCAATACAATTCCGGAAACCAAGCCCGATAAATGGCCTTCCCAAGAAATTCCTTCCCTTCCGGGCAATGTGCCCCAAACCAAACTTCCGTAAATAAAAACCACGATCAGCGACAAAGCGATCAAACGGTAGTTTTTGGACCAAATTCCTTTGAAAAACAGAAACCCAGTCAAGCAATAAATTACCCCGCTTGCACCAATGTGGACCGAAAAAGGCTGGCCGATGCACCATGTAAAAAAACCAGTCATCAAAGTTCCGTACAACAACACTTTCCATCCGATTGGCCGATAAAACGAGAACAGCCCCATGGACAAAACAAGCAATGGAATGGTGTTTTTGTACAAATGTTCCATGCTTCCATGGATAAAGGGCGAAAAAACAATTCCGCGCAAACCGATCAGTGATCGGGGCTGAACGCCCAAATAATTAAAATCGAACCCAAACCGGATTTCAAACCAAAACACGATCCAAATAATGAGCACCAACAACAACGGATAACCCACCGAAGCTGGCCCAAATGAAAACGTGTTTTTTTGTTGTGAGGACTTCATACTGAAAAGGTGCAACAAAAAATCGACCAAATTGCGAATACACGAAAAATTGTCATTCAAAATAGTACTTTTGCTTTTATGAACACACCTTTGGCCGAAAGATTACGTCCGCAAACCTTGGAAAACTACCTCAGCCAACAACATTTGGTCGGAAAAAAAGGCGCGCTGACCGCACAAATAAGAAGCGGCACCATTCCGTCGATGATTTTTTGGGGGCCGCCCGGAGTCGGAAAAACCACCTTGGCCACGATCATCGCGAACGAAACGGAACGCCCGTTTTATAACTTGAGTGCGATCAATAGCGGCGTAAAAGATGTGCGTGAAATTATTGAAAAAGCCAAAAAAGGAGAAGGTTTGTTCACGGTGAAAAACCCCATTTTGTTCATCGATGAAATTCATCGGTTCAGCAAATCGCAGCAAGATTCATTGTTGGGCGCGGTGGAAAAAGGTTGGGTCACTTTGATCGGTGCCACGACCGAAAATCCGAGCTTCGAAGTAATTCCCGCTTTGTTGTCGCGCTGCCAAGTCTATGTTTTGGAAGCCTTTGGCAAAAAGGATTTATTGCAACTATTGGAAAAAGCAATGGCCGAAGATTCCATTATTTCCAAAAAAGATATTGACCTCAAAGAAACCGCTGCACTTTTGCGGCTTAGTGGCGGCGATGCCCGCAGGTTGCTGAATATTTTTGAGTTGATCGTTACTTCTGAAACGACAAAAAAAATCGTTCTCACCAACGAATTGGTTTTGAACAAAGTGCAACAAAACACG
>DASSWG010000038.1:0-7720 GCA_035705295.1 Flavobacteriaceae bacterium | reverse complement strand
CTAAAAACAAAAGGATGTTGAGCCTAATTGAAGAAGATGGCTATTCACTGATAGCCGTCCATTCTTCATTGGAAACCTATCAACTGGCGTTCTTTTTGAACAAATTTTTGGGCTTGCGCCTGAAAAGGGAAAAGCAAGACGTTGATTTCAAGCACAAAGAATTGTTGGCGCTTTATCCGTTGTACCATTTTTTTGACTTGGCCAATGAACGCGGATTTTATTTGGTTTCCAACAAATTCAAAGGAAACAAGGAAAACTTCCAACCTTCGGGAGGATTGTTTCAAGAAGAACCGATCTTTACCACCAACTTGATCCCTGAATACAAAAAAGTGGATTTTTTCTTGAAAATAGAAGATGAAACCGAAATAACCGACGTGCAGAACATTGTTCGGAATTTGAACAATGTCCCAAAAATCATAACCGCTTATGCCTTGGAAGTGGAAGCGCTCAAATCAAAAGAAAATCTAATTTTCAATTAATGTACAGAAGAAAAAAAACAAAAATCGTTGCAACCTTGGGGCCGGCTACCATGTCGAAAAACGTGTTAAAAGCCATGCTCGATAAAGGAGTGAATATTTTTCGGATCAACTTTTCGCATGCAAAGCATTCCGACGTGGAAGAACGCATCAATACTATTCGCGAACTGAATGAAAAACACGGGTTCAATGCAGGGATTTTGGCCGATTTGCAAGGCCCGAAATTGCGGGTTGGGATCATGAAAGAAGAAGTTATTGTTCAAAAAGGTGACCAAGTTGTCTTTGCCACCGGAAAAGAATTTCAAGGAACCGGCGAAAAAGTGTACATCAATTACGAAAGTTTTGCCAAAGATGTAAAAACCGGGGAGCGGATTTTATTGGACGATGGAAAACTTATTTTTGAGGTGATTTTCACCAACGAAAAAGACGAAGTGAAAACCCGCGTGCTGCAAGGCGGCCCATTGCGTTCCAGAAAAGGCGTGAACCTTCCGAACACCAAAATCTCCCTGCCGGCATTGACCGAAAAAGACATTAAAGATGCCTTGTTTGCCATTGAACAAAAAGTAGATTGGCTTGCGTTGTCCTTTGTGCGAAATGCCAACGACTTAAAAGAGCTGCAAAAACTGATTTCCAAAAACAGCGACCATAAAATTCCCATTATTGCGAAAATAGAAAAGCCCGAGGGTGTAAAGAACATTGACAAAATCGTGGCCTATTGCGACGGGCTGATGGTCGCCCGGGGCGATTTGGGCGTGGAAATTCCGGCGCACGAAGTCCCGCTGATCCAAAAACAACTGGTTTTGAAAGCCAAAAAAGCCCGGATCCCGGTGATCATCGCTACGCAAATGATGGAAACCATGATCACCAGTTTAACGCCCACTCGGGCCGAAGTGAACGATGTCGCCAATTCGGTGATGGACGGCGCCGATGCCGTGATGTTGAGCGGGGAAACCTCCGTCGGTCAACATCCGGTGGAAGTGATCCAAAAAATGGCGCAGATCATCAAAAGCGTGGAAGATTCGCCCTTGATCAAAGTTCCGCACGAGCCGCCACATATCCGCACGAACCGTTACATCACCAAATCAATTTGTTTCCATGCTGCCGAAATGGCCAATGAAATTGACGCGCGGGCAATTTGTACGCTTACCAACAGCGGGTACACGGCTTTTCAAATTTCCGCTTGGCGGCCCGAATCGCATATTTTGGCGTTCACCTCCAATCGGCGCATTTTAACACAAATGAGCTTGTTGTGGGGCGTGAGTGCGTTTTTTTACGATGAATTTGTCAGCACCGACGAAACCGTTGCCGACATCAACAAAATGGCCAAAGCGGAAAAATTCGTGAAAAAAGGTGATTTTGTGGTGAACCTTGCCGCAATGCCCATTGCCAAAAAAGGAATGGTGAACACTTTGTGGGTTTCGCTAATTGAATGAAAGCCTCCCCTAACCCCTCCAATCCCGATAGCCATCGGGAGGGGAAAATCCCCTTCCCTTTGGGAAGGTTTAGGGATGGGCCTTTTCAAAACGCAAACCGCAATTGGACTTCGATTTTCTTTGTCGGTTCCTTAGTTGAAGGTTGGTCGGTGTTCAAATTGGAAAGGGAGATGCCTAACAAACGTACGGAATTTTTCATTTTTTCTTGGTAGAGCAGCTCTTTTGCGGTTTCCAACACCAATTCTTTGCTCGAAATGTAATAGGTCAAGGTTTTGCTGCGCGTTTGTAAGCTAAAATCGCTGTATTTTATTTTCAAGGTCAGCGTTTTTCCGGCGACCTTGTTATTTTTCAATCGTCGTTCTATTTCTTCGGCGATGTTTTTCAAGCGGTCGAGCATAAAAATTTCCGAAGAAATGTTTTCGTTGAATGTGCGTTCGGCGCCCAGTGATTTCCGGATACGGTCGGGCTTTACCTCGCTCAAATGAATTCCGCGGACCACTTTGTAATAGAATTTCCCGCTTTTTCCGAAGTGTTCGGTCAAGAATTCTTCCGATTTTTTCTTTAAATCTTTCCCGGTGAAAATGCCGAATTGATACATTTTTTCAGCGGTCACTTTTCCGATCCCATAAAATTTTCGAATTTCGAGGCTTTCCAAAAATTCCATTACTTCTTCCGGCGGCACGGTTTTTTGCCCATTGGGTTTGTTGATGTCGCTGGCGACTTTTGCGATGAATTTGTTGATGGAAATTCCCGCCGAAGCGTTCAAACCCGTTTTTTCGTTGATTTTTTCTCGAATTTCCCTGGCGATCATCGATGCGCTCGGGTTTCCTTTTTTGTTTTCGGTCACGTCCAAATAGGCCTCGTCCAACGAAAGCGGTTCCACCAAATCGGTGTATTCGTAAAAAATGGCACGGATGCGGCGCGAAATTTCACCATAACGGTCAAAACGGGCTTTTACAAAAATCAATTCGGGACAGTTTCGTTTGGCGACAATACTGCTCATTGCACTTTTTACCCCAAATTTCCGTGCCTCATAACTGGCGGCGGCCACCACGCCACGTTTGGAACTTCCGCCAACTGCAATGGGTTTTCCCCGTAACTCCGGATGATCCAATTGTTCGACAGAAGCATAAAAAGCATCCATGTCGATATGGATTATTTTTCGGATGGGAAGCATTTTGTCCATTTCATAAAAATAGGTGTTCTTTGGAAAAATTTCCGAGAAAAGTTCACTTTTTAAAACAGATTATTCTAACTGGAAGAGTAGGTTTTTCCCAAAATGCCATTCAAAGGAGATGAAGTAAAATGAATTATTTCCCGGCAAGCACAATCACAATTTCCCCCTTTGGTGGTTTTTCTGCATAATGATTATAAACTTCCCTTAAGGTTCCCCGAACGGTTTCTTCGTGAAGTTTGCTGATTTCGCGCGAAATGGAAACCAAGCGTTCCTCGCCAAAATAATCGATGAATTGGGAAATGCTTTTTAAAAACTTGTGGGGCGATTCGTAAAAAACCATTGTTCGGGTTTCTTCAGCCAATAATTTCAAACGGGTCTGCCTTCCTTTTTTGGGGGGCAAAAAGCCTTCGAACACAAATTTGTCGTTTGGCAAAGCACTGTTCACCAAAGCGGGAACAAAAGCCGTTGCGCCCGGAAGGCAATCAACTTCGATATTGGCTTCCACACAAGCGCGGACCAGTAAAAACCCCGGGTCGGAAATCGCGGGCGTTCCGGCATCACTGATCAACGCGGCGGTTTCCCCGTTCTTGATGCGCGCCACGACCGCAGCAACAGTTTGGTGTTCATTGTGCAAATGATGACTTTTCATCGGGGTGGAAATATCGAAATGCTTGAGCAATTTCCCACTGTTCCGAGTGTCTTCGGCCAAAATAAAATCCGCTTCGCGCAGTACTTTGATGGCCCGAAAAGTGATGTCTTCCAAATTGCCAATGGGCGTGGGCACCAAAAAAAGTTTGGACATGGTGGGTTATTTGTTTTCAAATTTACACAAATCCACCGTTTTTTTACTGATTCCGATCAATTTTGCATGCAACCGCAGGCACTTTCCCAACATAGGAAATCGTAACCAAGTGTAAGCATATGCGATCCGGAACCATATTGGCTAAATTCATTGATGTTGATTTGGTAACTGTAACCCGCATAAAACTTGTTTAACTTTAAGCCGAGCATCGGCGCAATGAACATAGGCTTGAATTGTTGTTCGTTTGTAAATCGCATATTGACCCCTGCCCAATAATAGTCATCCCTGTTCCTTATTTTTCGTACTTTGAGGTTCAAATCGGTCGTGGCACGGCCGTCGTTCAAAAAACGTTGATAAAAAACAGAAGGCTCAATTTCAAAATCACTTCCTTTGGGTTTAAAAGTATAACCCGTATAAAAATATAAATTGCCCAGATTTTCAGGCTCCCTTATGTCGAATTTTTCAATATTTTTGGGAACCATATTGAGCAGGTTTGCGCTGAAAAAGAAATCTTTCAAACGATAAAGCACACTGACATCAAAATTGGAATTGGCCAACGAAAAATTATTGGCCCAGAGCGCCAAATCATTGTTGCCGTTACCATCGTCAAACTCGGAAACATCAATGCCGAATTGCGTGAAACGATAGCTGAGACCAAAGGACAGATAATGTTTCGAATCTTCGTTCAAAGTAAGGTGATGGGCATAAGAGACAATTGCGCCTTTTTGCGACGTATATCCATTTTGATCGTTGAACAAGGTCAATCCAACCCCCGAACGGTCCGCTATTTTTCCATTGACCGACAAGGATTGGGTGTTTGGCGCATCTTTGATCCCCGTCCAATAGGAAACCCCGTTGATCCTCAATTGCCAACAATCCCCAATTCCTGCAAAAGCCGCGGCCAAGATAAAATCGCTTTCGGCAACATATTGATTTTGAATGGGCAAATTCAACTCTTGAGCGGTTGCCCCCATACTAAAAAGAAGTATTACAATGGAAATTATTCGAGTTTTCATAATTATCTGATTAGTGTGAAGTGTCCTTTGATTTCGCGATCGGTTTCGTCGTTGAGTTTTATCCAGTACCAATAATCGCCCGAGGGTAATTTTTTGCCTTGGTAGGTTCCGTCCCAACCCGTATAATCGGCCGTAAACTCCACTATTTTTCTGCTATATCGATCAAAAATTAAAACCGATGCGTTGGGCGGCAAATTTTCGGGTTTCCAATAATCATTGGTTCCATCATCGTTCGGTGAAAAATAATTTCCGATGAAAATATCCAAGAAATCAATATAGAGTTGAACACTGGCGAGGCAACCCCTTGAATCCACGACTGTAAAAGTATGGAAGCCCGATTCATTGATTTCAAAAACGGGATCCATTGTGAGCGGCCCATCGTTCATTTGGTATTCAAATATCGGTGTGCCGCCTTCTGCGTTCACGGTATATTGGTTTAAACCGGTATTGATCACAGAAATCAAATCCAATAGTGGAATGGCTTCAATTTCAATGTTGTCAATCCAAAAACTACAGCCCGAAGCATGCAATATCTGAATACTATGCGTTCCGGGTGGTACATTGTCGAACACATTGCTTGTTTGAAGGTCGCCGCCGTTCAGTGCATACATAACATCTTGCGCCAAAACCGGATCGGCTACTTCTACATTGATCGTGTTAATGTTGTCGCATTTCTGGATGACGGAATAGGCGGCAGTTAAGTTTATCGGTTCATCAAGCGTGACCGCAAGGGTGGTTATTTCGCAACCATTTGCATCTTTGATGAAAAAATTAATCGATTCTCCTCCGTTCAGATTGTTGAAAACCATCATATTTCCTTGTACTGGAACGTAATCCCCATTGATTCCGGTCAAGCTGATTTTATAAGGAAGCGTTCCGCCGGAAATCTGAATACTTATTGAAGCATTGTCGTCTCCTTCACATATTTCCTGTGCAACAACAGTGGTGACCGCTTGAATTTGGGCCGGTTCTGTTATAGTGACCGAAAAAGGAGAACCTGCCGGGGAACAACCTGCTTCGTCTTGTACAAAAACAGTGTAGGTTCCGGCAGTCAAATTGTTAAAAATGCCCTCGGTGAAATATTGGTTTTGATCCAAAGAATACATAATTGTTCCCGTACCGCCTGTAGCATTTACTGTAATGCTTCCATCGGTCTCTCCAAAACAAGAAATATTCTCTACTTGAATACTTGCATTGATAACGGGAGGATCTTGTATGTTGAAAAATACACTCTCCACCGGACAATCGCCACTGCTAACACGTATTTCATAGTTTCCTGCAGGAATGTTGTTGAAATAATTGGACGCTTGTGGCCCTTGCATGGGAGTGCTCAAGTTCGAAATATCATACAAGGAATATATATAATTGCCCAAAGCTCCAGAGGCATGTACCTGAACCGATGCATCCGAACCTCCCGTACAATTGATAACCGCATTGTTAAGGTCCAGTTGGATTTCCAATGGGTCAATAACGGGAATTATTACTTCGGATGAAGCCGAAGAAATACATCCATTGGCATCTTGCACAAAAAACTGATAAGATCCGGCACCGACCGAAAAAGTATTTCCTGTCCCGAAATTGATTCCATCATCACTGTATTGATAGGGAGGAACACCATTGCTTCCGGTAACTGTTATTACTGCCAAATTGGTACAAGTCATTGCCGAAGTAAGCGTAACATTGACAAAAACTTCGTTCGGGTTCTGAATCACCACCGCATTTGAAACAGGAGAATAACAATTTAAATTATCGAAAACAGTCACGGTATAGGTTCCGGGAGGAAGGTTGTTAAAAACCGGATTCGATTGTGGGGCGGAAACATTCCCGTTCGCATCGGTCAAAACATACATATAACTGCCTGGGCCTTGACCTCCTGAAGCGGTCGCGGTAACTGTTCCATTGGTATCTCCAAAGCATAATACAGAGGTTGCTGTGGCGGTAACACTTATCGGCACCAAATCCAAAATATCGATTGTTTGTGAAACAATACAACCCTTATCATCTTTTACATTTATGATATAGGAACCTGCCCCCAAACCTGAAAATATATTGTTTGAAGAATAGGCAACTAGAATAGTGTTGGTTGTTGCATCAACTAATTCGAATATATAATTGCCCCAACCTCCAGTTGCAAAAGCAGAAATTTGGGCGTCGTTTCCGTTACAGGTCAATGGACTTGTAATGGTGGCATTTAGCGTTAAAGCTTGATTCGGTTCTTGAACCGTAGCCACTCCCGAAACAGAACCGCAGAACGGGTGTTGGGTCTCCGATACCTGCACGGAGTAGGCCCCCGCCGGGAGCCCGGTGACCGTAAGGGGCCCGGAAGTGGTGTTCGCGGTACCGGTGGCAACGGGGTTGCCGGAGGCGTCGAGGACCTGGTAATTGTAGCTGCCGCTGTACCCGGTCACGTCAAAGGTCAACGTCCCGTCGGTTCCGCCGTAACAGGAAACCGGGGCGGTGGCGGTGATGGCCACCTCTCCCAGGTCGTAGGGCGCGACGGTGTAGGGGGCACTGGTCAGGGTACACCCGGTGACATTGTCGGTGACCTGGAAGGAGTAGTTTCCGGGCGTTGGCAGGTCAAAACTTGCGGTGCTTCCCACAATGGACTGTGACGGCCCGGTGGGGAGCAGGGTGAAGGTATAGTCCCCGGAGCCTCCGCTCACCGTTACCTCCACGGTCTCGGGGGCGGTACAGGAAATGGGGGCCGTTTGGGCAATGGCGATCCCCTGCAGGGTGTTTAGGGCATCGATGTTCACCGTTGCGGTGGCGGAGCAGCCGTTGGCATCCTGTGCATAGACGGTGAGCACTTGCGCGCT
>DASSWG010000037.1:0-9300 GCA_035705295.1 Flavobacteriaceae bacterium | reverse complement strand
CACTTCGGGTTTTTCACCATATTTTTCCGCCCATTGCATTCCTAAAATCGCGTGCGGCAATTCGGTTTCCGTGTCGGGCACTTTTCCAATGTCGTGCAACAAACCGGCACGTTTTGCCAATTTTGGGTTCAAGCCGAGTTCCGCGGCCATTACGCCACACAATTTGGCAACTTCGCGCGAGTGTTGCAATAAATTTTGGCCGTAGGAAGAACGATATTTCATTCGGCCGACGACTTTGATCAGTTCCGGGTGCAAACCGTGGATTCCCAAATCGATCACAGTGCGTTTTCCGATATCAATGATTTCCTCGTCGATTTGTTTGCTGGTTTTTTTCACCACTTCTTCAATACGCGCCGGATGGATGCGGCCATCGGTAACGAGTTTGTGCAGCGACAATCGCGCCACTTCGCGCCGAACGGAATCAAAACACGAAAGAATGATCGCTTCAGGCGTGTCGTCCACAATAATTTCCACCCCTGTCGCCGCTTCGATTGCTCGAATATTCCGGCCTTCGCGGCCAATGATACGGCCTTTTACGTCGTCGCTTTCCAAGTTGAAAACCGATACGCAATTTTCCACGGCTTCTTCAGTTCCGATGCGTTGAATGGTGTTGATAATGATTTTTTTGGCGTCTTGTTGCGCGGTGAGTTTTGCCTCTTCAATAGTGTTTTGGATCAACACCATGGCATCGGTTTTGGCCGATTCTTTCAACGATTCCACCAATTGTTCTTTCGCGTCTTCGGCGTTCAACCCACTGATCACTTCCAATTGTTGCACTTTTCGGTCGTGGACTTTGTCGAGTTCTTCTTGCTTCTTTTCCAAATATTCTTTTCGGAGTTCATAATCTTTCAATTTTTCCTCCAATTCCGAACTTAATTTTTTGTTTTTCGCAAGTTCGTTCGAAACTTGCGATTCTTTGTCCTTCGTACGTTTTTCGGCTTCGGAGATTTTTTTGTCCCTTGAAAAAATCACCTTTTCGTGTTCCGATTTCAGTTCAATGAATTTTTCTTTTGCTTGAAGAATTTTGTCCTTTTTGATACTTTCGCCATCATTTTGCGCCGCTTTGATGATGGAGGCCGCTTTTTTCTTGGCTTCTTTGATCGCACTCGATGCCTTTTTTTTCTCCATCGTTTTTGCAATCACAAACCCGATGGCCAAGCCGACGACCGCTACAATTATGATAGTTGTTGTTTCCATAGTTGAATGATATAAATTGGGCCAATTCTTGTACTCTTTATTTTGAATTGACCCATAAAAAAAGCCTGTATCAGCGTTATTTTGGTA
This sequence comes from Flavobacteriaceae bacterium, assembly GCA_035705295.1. Taxonomy (GTDB): domain Bacteria; phylum Bacteroidota; class Bacteroidia; order Flavobacteriales; family Flavobacteriaceae; genus DASSWG01. Next base: position 8,016 of record DASSWG010000037.1, on the reverse strand, counting down.
TAAACTCCATTAAATCAAGTTTAGGGCTAACAAGCTGATCAAGTGTCCGTTCGGAGACGGCTTGCTTTAACAACTTAAACTCACCCTTTTTAATAGAATTGTGTTGAGTTTATCAAAAAAGAACAACTAATACAGGCAGTAAACCTTGTTTTATTTTAAAGAACGTATAATCTCAAACCCCTTGTTTTTGAAGCATTTCGTTGAGCAGGCTCAATTTTTCCTGGGCTTCTTCCACTTGGTGGCTGTTGTTTATGGTTGTTTGTTCGGCCTTGGCCGCAAATTGCAAAGCGCACATCGCCAATACATCTTGCTTGTCCCTGACCGCATAATTTTGCTCAAATTGCTTGATCACGCCTTCGATTTTTTTTGCCGCTTTGCGAAGCCCTTCTTCTTGACTTGGCGCCACTGTCAATGGATAGACCCGATCGGCGATCGATATTTTTATTTTAAGCTTTTCGGACATGCAAACTTTTTATTCTGAAAGCTGAACAATACATTGATCGATCTCCCTGATCAAACTGTTTATTTTGAGTTTTGTTTCTCGTTTATGGTCGTTACTGCCAAGTATTGCGTTGGCTGCTTTCAGGCTTTGGTTGCGATCTTCCAGAGTTTCGATTTCCTGCTGCAGTTGTGCATTATTTTGGAGGCTGAGCTTCAAATCATCTTCCAAGGTACGGTTTTTCTTGTTCAAAACCTCATATTTCTGCAACAATCTTTCAATCTTATCTTCTAGTGAATCAACTATTTCTATCAAATTGCCCATTGGCGGTCCTCGTAATACTTCTGTTCACAAAGTTAACATTCTTTGTGGAAAACGACAATGGTTTTTCAACTAATTTCAACTCGTAAAAATATTTTGCGCGAACTTTTTCAATAAGCCATTTGTTTTTTACGTTATGTTTTCATACCATATAGTTTGTCAATCTTAAAAATATTGATTTTTTTATGAAACAATTCGGAACCGTTTTTTTTCTTCTTTTTCTTTTTTCGACCCAACAAAATTATGCGCAATCGGAAGTTCCGACCGATTATTTTGCTCCTCCTTTGGACGTACAGTTGATTTTGTCCGGGACTTTTGGCGAACTGCGATCCAATCATTTTCACAGTGGTTTGGACATCAAAACCGAACAACGCACCGGTTTGGATGTGCGCGCCGCGGGCCCTGGCTACATCAGTCGTATTAAAGTGCAACAATGGGGTTTTGGGAAAGCGCTTTATATTCAACACCCGAACGGTTACACCACGGTTTATGGACATTTGAAGGAATTTTCGCCCGAAATCGAAGCTTATGTGAAAAAACGCCAATATGAAAATGAAAGTTGGGAAATTGAATTGTACCCCTCTGTGGAAGATTTGCCGGTGGAAAAAGGCGAATTGATCGCTTTCAGCGGAAACAGCGGAAGCAGCGGCGGGCCGCATCTACATTTTGAAGTGCGCGAGGGGGCCATTCCCATGAACCCTTTGCGGTTCGGTTATGAAATAGCGGATTCGAAAGCACCCATTATCAGCAGTCTTTTTGTGTACCCGGTCGGCGATAGCGCCTATGCGAACAATTCTTCCAAACGGCAAAAATTGCGCTTGATCCCTTTGGGAAACAACACGTTCAAAACCGAAGAAATCAAGGCTTATGGAAAAATCGGGTTTGGAATTTCCGCCACCGATCGCTTGGATTTTGCCACGAACAAAAACGGAACCTACAAGATCGAAACCTTCTGCAACGGTTCCAAAAATTTCGAAATCGTGTTCGATAAATTTTCATTCTCCGAATCACGCTACGTTAACCGGATGATCGATTATTCGTATTATAAAAAATACAAAAACCGCGTTCAAAAACTCTTTCTCCAACCCAACAATCCGTTGAGCGTTTACGAACATGTGATCAATAAAGGTTTGATCGAGGTCAAAAACGAACAGGATTACGTTTGCACCATCAAAGTAAGTGATTTCGCGGGAAATATTAGTACCATTCGGGTTCCGATAGCCGCACAAAAATCGGAAAACATTCAATTTGAAACCGTCGAAAAAACCGATTATTTCGCCCAAGCAAAACAAGCTACGGTTTTTGAAGAGGGGATTTTTGATGTGTACATTCCCGAAGGGGCTTTGTACGAAAACACGTATTTGAACATTTCCACCGAAGGTGAAACCATTCATTTGCACGATGCATCGACCCCGTTGCACGAGAACATCACCATTGGTTTTGATGTGAGCAATTACAAACCCGAAGACCGGCAACAGCTTTGCATTGCGCGCACTTATCCGTGGGGCTCCAAATATTACGCTACCACGTACAAAAAAGAAAACCGCTTCACCACACGCACCCGAACTTTTGGAACTTACACGTTGGTGATGGACGACAATCCACCAAAAATCGAACCTGTGAATTTCAGCGACGGACGGTGGATTTCCAACAACGACTATTTAAAATTGAAAATCACCGACGATTTTTCGGGCATCAGCAATTATCGCGCAACAGTGAACGGGGAATTTATTTTAATGGAATACAACCACAAAACCAACCTGATCACATACGATTTTGCCGATGGCACCGTTAAAGCTACCGAAAACAATTTAAAAGTGATCGTAACGGATAATGTGGGAAATAGCACTACATTTGAAGCCGTATTTTTTAGGAAAAATTAACGCTCCGTCTTTTGAAAACACCTTTATCCTTAGCACTGCTCCTCTTTTTTACGGTTTCTTCCATATTTTCCCAAACCGCGACCCTCAAAGGAATTGTGCTCGACGAGAACCAACTTCCGGTGTACGGGGCGAACATCAGCTATGGCGAAGATGGAACCTTGACCAATCAAAATGGGTTTTATTCCTTGGAAATTCCGGCGGGCCAAAATGTACAAATTCTCATTTCGTACATAGGCTTCAAAAATATTTCCTTTACCGTCAATTTGCCCAAAGGAACCGTAAAGGAATTGAATTTCACTCTAAAAACCGACGTGGAACAAATCGCCGAAGTGGTAATCACCGATCGGAACGAAGCAATCGGCGTTTCCACAATCGAACCCGAACTTATTCGAAAAATCCCAGGCGCGAACGCCGGGGTCGAAAACCTGCTGAAAACCCTTCCGGGCGTGAGTTCCAACAACGAATTGAGCACGCAATATTCCGTTCGGGGCGGAAATTATGACGAAAACCTGGTGTATGTGAACGGCATTGAAGTCTATCGCCCGTTTTTGATCCGCAGTGGCCAACAGGAGGGTTTGAGTTTTGTGAACACCGATTTGGTGCGCAGCGTGAAATTTTCCGCAGGCGGGTTCCAAGCAAAATATGGCGACAAACTTTCTTCGGTGTTGGACATCAAATACCGAAGGCCGGTCGATTTTGGCGCTTCGGCAGATTTGAGCTTTCTCGGCGGAAGCGCTTCGGTGGAAGGCGTTTCAAAAAACAAAAAACTTTCCGGGATTATTGGTTTGCGCTATCGCGACAACAGCCTTTTTGTGAATTCAAAAGAAACGGAAACCAATTACCATCCGGTTTTTGCCGATGTGCAAACGTTTCTCACCTACCAGTTCAGCGATAAATTCGAATTGGGTTTTTTGGGAAATATTTCCGTGAACAAATACAGTTACGAACCCTTGACACGGCAAACCAATTTCGGAACGCTCCAAGACCCGCGTGCCTTGTTGGTTTTTTACGAAGGCCAAGAAGAAGACCGTTACCAAACCTATTTTGGTGCCTTGAAAGCGAGTTACGAAGTGAATGAAAATTATACCGCAAAACTCATTTTTTCGGCCTACAACACCCAAGAACAAGAACATTACGATATTTTGGCCGAATATCGTCTGGGGAGTGTCAACACCGACCTCGGCGATGAAGATTTGGGCGAAGTGGAGTTCAGTCGTGGCGTAGGTTCACAATTGACCCACGCACGCAACGATTTGGACGCGTTGATCTTCAACTTGGCGCACAAAGGCACCTACACCATCGAAAACCATCAATTTGATTACGGCATCAAATACACGCACGAAGACATCCGCGACCGCATACGTGAATACGAAGTGATCGATTCCGCCGGATTTTCCATCCGACCGCCTTTTCCCGAGTTTGAAAACGAACAACCTTACGAAAGTTATGACGCCCCCTTGGCCCCGTTTTACAATATCCGGGCGTTCAACGAAACCCAGATCGACCGGATTTCCGGATTTTTGCAATGGAGCAACCGCACCAAAATCGGCAAGCACGAAGCTTGGTACAATTTGGGCGTTCGCGCGCACAATTGGACCGTAAGTGGAAAAGACATTGTTTCCACCAACCAAACCACCATTAGCCCGCGGGCGCAATTCGCCATCAAACCCAATTGGGAAGCGGACATGATTTTTCGAATTTCCGGCGGGTTTTACCACCAACCGCCATTTTACCGCGAGCTGCGCGATTCCACCGGAACGGTTCGCCCCGAAGTAAAAGCCCAACAATCCATTCATTTGGTGCTGGGGAACGAATACAGTTTTTTGCTTTCCGAACGCCCGTTCAAATTGGTTTCGGAAGCTTATTACAAAAAATTGACCGATGTAAACCCATATACGCTCGAAAATGTTCGGATCCGTTACCGAGCCAACAACAACGCGGAAGCTTATGCCTATGGAATGGATTTGCGCCTGAACGGCGAATTTGTTCCCGGAACCGAAAGCTGGGTGAGCGTGGGCTACTTGAAAACGGAGGTGAACATTGACGACCGTGGCTACATTTCGCGCCCCACCGACCAACGCTTGAAGTTTGGTGTGGTTTTTCAAGATTATGTTCCAAACATCCCGAACCTAAAATTATATTTGAGCGGGGTTTACAACACGGGCTTGCCCGGGGGTTCGCCCAATTATGCCGACCCGTACGATTATCAATTGCGCTTGCCCAATTACCATCGGGTCGATGTTGGCATTTCCTATGTGCTGACCGACCAAAACAAACCTTATCCGGAAGGCCATTGGCTGCATGCGTTCAAAAGCCTAAGCGTGGGCTTTGAAATCTTCAACGTTTTTGACGTACAAAACTCGATCACCAACACCTTTGTGCGCGATGTGTACACCAAAAGCCAGTATGCCATCCCAAATTATCTGACCCCACGGGTTTTCAATTTGCGTGTTTCGATGGATTTTTAAACCGGCTCAGTTGACAGTTTCAGTATTGATAACTTTACTTAAGCCCCCTTTGGGGGTTTGGGGGCTTTTATTTGCTGTTTCAACACCCCGATCACATAATCGATATCTTCTTTGGTGTTGAAATGGGAAAAAGAAAACCGCAAGGAAGGTTTTTTCAAATCTTCTTCGTTCAAGATTGCGTTCAACACGTGCGAACCCCCTTCTGCCCCACTTTGGCATGCGCTTCCTTTGGAACAGGCAATGCCGTTCAAATCGAGTTGAAACAATAAAAGTGCCGCTTTTTCGGGGGAAATGGGCAAACAAACATTGATCAGCGTGTAGGTACTGTTTTCCAAATGCGAACAATTTCCGTTCAATTTCGCACCTGGTATTTCTTTCTCCAATTGCGCAATGAAATATTCTTTCAAACCTTTCACATAGGCTTTTTCCGTTTCCAGGTTTTCGTACGAAAGTTTCAAAGCTTCTTCCAATCCGGCAATGTTGTGCACGCTTTCGGTACCGGCACGATGGCCGCGTTCTTGTTCGCCGCCAAAAATCAAGGGTTTTAGGCCACTGTTTTTTCGGATAAAAGCAAAACCAACGCCTTTTGGCCCGTGGAATTTGTGGGCGCCCGCGGCGGTAAAATCGACCGGGATTTCTTGAAGGTCGAGTTTAAAATGCCCAACGGATTGCACGGTGTCGCAATGGAACAATGCATCGTGTTTTTTGCAAATTTCGGCGGTTTTTTTGATGTCCAGCATATTTCCGACTTCATTGTTGACGTGCATCAAACTCACCAAGGTTTTTTCGTCCGATGCCTTTAATAAAGTTTCCAAATGTTCCAAATCAATGTTGCCACATTCGTCCAAATCTACATATTCAACCGTAATGTCGTAACAACTTTTCAGTTGGTCAACGGTATATAAAACCGCATGGTGCTCAATTTTTGAAGTGATGATGCGTTTCACGCCCAAATCGCGCACGGCGGAATTCAATGCCAGATTATCGGCTTCGGTGCCACCGGATGTGAACACAATTTCGGAAGGAGAAACGTTCAAATAGCCGGCCACGGTTTTTCGGGCTTGCTCGATAATTGATTTCGCCGAACGCCCAAACGAATGTGTTGAGGAAGGGTTTCCATAAACTTCTTGCATGGTTTTTGTCATTTTTTCAATGACTTGTTCCCGCATTTGGGTCGTGGCGGCACTGTCGAAATATACTTTTTTCATAAAATCGAAATGTTCTGGGTTCAAAATGATTTTTAATTGAACAGTTGCAAAAGTAAAAGAATTAAAAATTATTCCGACGTTTGGACGTTATAAATTGCGAAAGGTTTAAATTTGTTGAATTCCCGCGTAAGCGGAAATAAAAATTTGGCTCTATGTTGAATATAGTGGGTAAATCCTCGGAATGAGTTTCACGCAACGGTTTTCGCAGCGGTCCGCAGCGTGGTCCTTTGCGGCCTCCGCTAGAAATTAAACATCATTTTTTTACCCCTCAAAACAAAAGAGAACCAACAATTTTCCACTAAATTTTTGTACGGAAACCTGTTATGAAAAAAACAATTTGCCTCCTTTTTTTAAGCTTGCTTTTTATGGCTTGCGACGATGGCGATATCATCGTGACCACCTTTGATTTTGACAGTGAAACCCAACTGAGTTTGTGCGGTGGAAACACCACCAAAGTGATTTATGCCATCAATGATGAGCCTATCGAAAGCATTTCCTTTAATTTTGAAAACGAGGATTTTGACGGTACGTTCGATAGCATTCAACCGCCGGAACCCCGCGAAATTGCTTTTGACCAAAACAACGAATTGATTTACCGCACCTATAATGCGGCCATAAACGGCAACGATTATTTTTGTGTCGAAGTCCCGCCAAGTACACCGGTCGTTTTGCAAGAATACACCAGTACTTCGGGCGGAAGCGTTTTTTTCAGCACCACGGTGACCGAACAAGATGATGAAGACTCCGTTCCTTCGGAAGCGGAAGACCGGAACGCGAACGGTGATTTTTTCGACGATGATTTTGACGGCGATGGAATTCCTGATTTTATTGATGTGGACGACGATAACGACAATGTACCCACTTCGGTTGAAACCGTGGAAGATAGCGATATTACAACTCCCGAAGGCTATCCCGACACCGACGGCGACGGCGACCCGAATTATTTGGACGAAGACGACGACGACGATGGAACGATTACCCGTTATGAAGATTTGAACGCTTTTGACGATTCGGAAAACGTTGTTCTAAACCCTGGTGACGACGACACCGACGGCGATGGAACCCCAAATTATTTGGATGTTGACGATTCGGCTTCCGAAACTGTTGATTTGTTCCGACAATTTGAAGTTTCGCGCACTTTTCGAACCCGTTTGGTGGCAAAAAACGTGACCATGCAAAGTTCCACCTCCAATGAAAGTATCACTTTTGAAACTTTGGTAATGGGTTATTTGGACATTTCAAAAAGTGACACGCTTTTGGTGGAATAAAAAGCCTCACCCGGAAATGCCAAAAAGGGCATTTCCGACCTCTCCAAAGGAGAGATGAAAAGGATATTCCAAAGAAAGGTCATTTGGACATTTATAGACAAGCAAAATTGTCTTCATCGGGAATTCTGAAAAATATACACTTCGGTTGCGCCCAAGCCGTATTTTTGATAATCGGCGTCGTAAAACTTCAAATTATCATAGCGCCTAAAAAGGCTTTCCAGTTCGGCTCGCAAAACCCCCTCGCCCACTCCGTGGATAAACACCACTTTTTGAATGCGCTTTTTAATTGCAAAATCCAACTGGCGTTTTGCGGTGTCGAGCTGTAGGTTCAACATATCGAAATTGGTCAGATTTTTCGTGGAATTCACCAATTGATGAATGTGCAAATCAACTTCCATTGCCGGCAAGTTGCGTTCTTTGGGCCTGATT
>DASSWG010000036.1:0-26493 GCA_035705295.1 Flavobacteriaceae bacterium | reverse complement strand
CGAAAAATGCCCAAAATGCCCAAATCCCAAAGAAGAAACCTCTAAAATCAAAAAAAATCAGTTCAAAAAATTGAGGGGAATTTTTGTCAAGGAATTTTAACTTCAAATAATCACAAAAAGGCCTTACTTCTGAATATGCCTCAGAACTTACGCTTGATGGCCCCCGTGATTTTTTCAATATCCTCTTTCACTTTGGTGACCTCTTCTTTCAACTCTTTGGTGGAATTTTGAATTCCTTTGGATGCATCTTCTTTCATTTCAGAACTTTTCTCCGAACTCTTGGTGATTTCAGATTTGATGTCATTGGTGGCGTGGCGAATGGATTTGATGCCTTTTCCCAATTCGCGGGCGATATCGGGTATTTTGTCCGCGCCGAACAACAATAAGGCTGCAAAAAGCACAAAAGCAATTTCGCCACCGCTCATACCCAAAAATAAAGGAAGTGAAGTCATGTGACAAAGATACAAGAAAATAAAACGCGCAAAAAAAAGTGTTGTTAAAAGAAATTGCCACGAATATTTTTCATTTCGTGGCAATTGTTAACTTAACCTTGGTTTTTCTTTTGTTTGAATTTTTCGAATTCGTTGGCTGCTTTCTTTTTGGGCCACGCGTTGTTTTCCAAATTCACATCCGCGGTTTGCAAATCGGGATCCACGACAATGGAGGTGATTTTTTTATCGGAAGCAATGGATTTGCTTACTTGGTCGTCGTTTTTCCGCCAAATTTGTGCGGGGTATTTTATTTTTTCGGTAGAGCCATCTTCGTAAGTATATTCCACGATCAATGGCATCACCAATCCACCAGGTTTTTCAAAAACCACTTCATAAAAATAATTCGGGACGTCCATTTTGGCACGTTCTTCGGCCGAAAAATTATCCATTAGGTAGGTTTTTAATTTTGGGGCATTTTCCAAAGGATCGGTCATTTGCATGCTTTTGTCCCCGTTGTCGAATTCTACCACATAAACCGCATCTTTTGTGCGCGGATTGGTCTCCGGGTCGGTAATTCCAAATCGCGCCAATAATTTTTTGCCTTCTTCGGTCGGGTTGTTGGTAAGTGTATAGGATTTCACGTTTTTCACCCCAATATCGACATAATCGGTGGTGTAGAACCAACCCCGCCAATACCAATCCAAATCCACACCCGAAGCGTCTTCCATAGTCCTGAAAAAATCTTCAGGGGTCGGGTGTTTGAACATCCAACGCTGCGAATAGGTTTTAAATGCATAGTCGAACAATTCTTCGCCCATCACGGTTTCGCGTAAAATATTGAGCGCGGTTGCGGGTTTTGCATAAGCATTGTTGCCCAATTGATGCACCAATTGCGGGTTGGACATGATCGGCGCAATGAATTCTTGATCACCTTTCATATAGCGCACAATTTTTGAAGGGATTCCGCGCCGGGAAGGATAGTTGTCGTGCGGCGCGATTGCTTCGGGATATTTTTTTCCAAATTGCTGTTCGGAAAGAAATTGCATGAACGTGTTCAAACCTTCGTCCATCCAGCCCCATTGGCGTTCGTCACTGTTGACGATCATGGGGAAAAAATTGTGGCCCACTTCGTGAATGATCACACTGATCATTCCAAATTTGGTGCGGTCGCTGTAGGTACCGTCTTCGTTTGGCCGCCCAAAATTCCAACAAATCATCGGATATTCCATTCCTTGGTTTTTGGCGTGGACCGAAATTGCCTTCGGATAGGGGTAAACAAAGGTTTTGTCGCTGTAGGTTTTTAGGGTGTGCGCCACGGCCAAGGTGGAATAATCGCCCCACAATGGGTTTCCTTCTTTTGCGTACAAAGAAACCGCCATTACGTCTTCATCGCCCACTTTTACGTTCATCATGTCCCAAATATATTTTCGGGAAGTCGTAAACGCAAAATCACGGACCAGTTCGGCCTTGAATTTCCAGGTTTTCTTTTCTTCGGAAAAGCCTTTCTCGGCTTCAATGGCTTCTTCTTCCGTGACGATCAAAACCGGTTTGTCGAACGATTTTTTCGCTTTTTCGTAGCGTTTCATCATTTTGTCGGAAAACACTTCTTCGCGGTTTTGCAAAACCCCGGTTCCATCCAAAATATGATCGGCCGGAACGGTGATGTTCACCTCATATTTTCCAAACGGCAAAGCAAATTCGCCGCTTCCCCAAAATTGGTGGTTTTGCCAGCCTTCCACATCGTTGTACACGCACATTCTGGGGAAAAATTGCGCGATCACATAGGCATAGTTGCCGTCTTCTTCAAAATATTCATACCCGGAACGCCCACGATTGGTGACATGGTTGTTGATGTTGTACCACCATTTGATCGAAAATTCGAAACTTTCGCCCGGTTCCAAAGGTTCCTCCATATTGATGCGCATCATAGTTTGGTTGATGGTGTAGGAGAGGGGCTCCCCATCTTTGCTGACTTTTTCAATGTTGAAGCCGCCGTCGAAGGGTTCTTTGACATATTCCGAGACAAAACGATCGGGCGTGGTGACTGGAGGAATCCCATTGCCATTGATCATTGGCGATTTACTGTCTTTGGCACGAATGTTTTGGTCCAATTGCAGCCACAAATAATTGAGCGAATTGGGTGAATTGTTGTGATAGGTAATGGTTTCGAAACCGAAAAGTTGCTGTGTTTTGTCGTTCAATTCGATGTCCATCACATAATCGGCCGTGTTTTGATAATAGTTTGGTCCTGGCGCGCCGGAAGCGGTGCGGTATTGGTTGGGCGTGGCGAACACTTGGTTCAGTTGCCGGAATTTATTTTGATTGGTATGGCCTTGTTGGACTTCTTGCGTTTCCGGTTCGGTGTTTTCTTGTGCAAAAATGGAACACGAAAACAACACAAATAATGCTGTGCATAAAATTTTGAAATGCCTCATTGTCTTTAAATTGAATTAAATTCCCGCTAAAATAACCATTAATTTGATAGTTGGAACGCTATTTTTTGAAATTTATGGTGCCGATCGGTTCGTTTTTGGTGAGCAACAAACTTTTGGTTTTGCCGAAATGTTCTACATGCACCAGATTTTTTTGTTCGTCGAAAAGCTCGGTCAATAGTTGGTTTTGGACGGTGATTTTTGAAAATTCCTTTACCGGTGCAATTTCAAAATACAACACCAGCAAATCTTTTTCATACCGCTTCCCGATAAAATCCATGGGTTGGTTTTTTCCATAAAGTGAAACGACGAACTTCTCCTTAAAATAGGTTTTGATGTAGCGGTCGGTTTCCGGAATTTCTTTGCCTTCGAGCAGAACAATTGTTAGATCGTAGCGTTCTTGCAACAGTTTTTGAAAATCATCGGCAAAAACACGGACGATAATTTGCAATGCGTCATTTTCCGGGGAATATTCGATTTCGGTGACGCTCACATAAAATTTATGCGCCGAATTGAAAGAAAACAACGGCGTTAAAAATAGGAGCAAAAACAATAACTTTTTCATCGAATTTGTTTCATCAAGTTTTTGTTCGGAGTTTATTTTCCTTTGAAATTTGGTTTCCGTTTTTCCACAAAAGCCGTTACCCCCTCTTTGTATTCCGCGCCTTGGGCACATTCGATTTGTAATTTGGATTCGAGCTTTAACTGTTCTTCCAATGAATTTTCAAGAGAGGCGTTCAGAGCTTGTTTGGTTTTTCCCAAAGCCCCGGTCGGCATTTGGGCCAATTTTTCGGCGATTTGTTCGGCTTCTTCCCTGAAATTTTCGGCAGGAAAAACTTTGTAAACCATTCCCATTTTTTCAGCTTCTTCGGCGGAAACCTTATCGCCCAATAGCATCAGTGCGGATGCTTTTTGAAAACCTATAAGCCGGGGCAAAAAATAAGTTCCCCCGCTGTCGGGAATTAGTCCGATTTTGCTGAAAGCTTGAATAAAACTTGCGTTTTCAGAAGCCACGACCACATCGCAGGCCAAGGCAATATTGGCGCCAGCACCGGCTGCAACTCCATTGACGGCAGCTATGACGGGCTTTTCAATTTCCCGAATGCGCCGGATAATCGGATTGTAATGTTCGTCCAAAATGGCTTTGAAACCAGGGTTCAATTTTTCCGAAGTAACCTCTTTCAAATCTTGGCCGGCGCAAAAGGCTTTTCCTTTTCCGGTAATTAAAATCGCCCGCACATCTTTGTTTTGGGCACATTCGTCGAGCGTTTTTTGCAAAGCAAGGGCCATTTCTCGGTTGAAGCTGTTAAAACTTTCCGGTCGGTTTAGCGTGATTTTAGCTAGGTTGTTCCTAAATTCCCGCAAAAGCGGGAATCTGCTTGTATTATTCATCGCATTTTATTTTTATTTTGAATTAATTTATCTTTTCGCAGGAATTTTAAATCCCCATTGTTCCAATTCAAACTTAAATCAAACCATTCGGGGTTCATCTCTTCAACCAATTTTATTTTCCACCCTCGTTTCCACTTCTTCATTTGCTGTTCCCGTTTTGATGCTTCAAAACCTTCGTCGTATTCTTCCAAATAAACCAATTTATCGCAATTGTATCTTGCGGTAAAGGATTTTTTAAAAACCTTTGTTTTATGTTCTTGAACCCGGGCATCAATGTTGTCGGTCATTCCCGCATATAAAACTCCCTTGGGCTTGTTTGTCATAATATAAACGTACCAAAGTTTCATAATTGAGAATTTGTTGACAAGATTCCTGCCTTCGCAGGAATTTTATACCAGACATTTAAAATAATCGAACGGTTCGCCACAATCGTCACATTTAAAAAGTGCTTTACAAGCCGTGGAGCCAAACTGGCTGACCAAATGTGTATTGTTGGAACCACAATTGGTGCATTCCACGATTTTTTTGTTGCCTAGCAAAGCTTCTTTGTCCGCAGTCGCCTCCAATGGTGGCGCAATTCCATAATCTTTCAAGGCTTTTCTTCCGGCTTCGGTGATAAAATCGGAACTCCAGGCGGGGGAAAGTACGAGTTCCACATCCGGTTCGTAACCGGCTTCGCGCAAAGCAATTTCAATATCATCGCCAATCACATCCATCGCCGGACAACCGCTGTAGGTCGGGGTAATTTTCACCTTCGCAGTTCTATTTTCAATTTCGGCAGACCGCACCACGCCCAAATCTAAAATGTTCAACACCGGGATTTCCGGGTCGGAAACATTTCGTAGGATTGGGGTTAGGGTTGGATTGATATGTGGCTTTTCAATGACCAAAATAAATTAACGATTGATGATTAACGAATAACGATTTTTGATTTTATTGCTGAAATTCGATTTATTGGTTGATGTTTTTATACTTGCCACGAAAATCGAAATCAATTCATTGTTTTCTTTTATGAGTTTATCCAATGTCAAAACATCTTTAATCAAATCGGCTCCTTTTTGAATTTTTAGATTTATCATACACTCACGCAATTCCTTTAGGCAAATTTTCATTTTATGCAGGAAATCGCGGGTAGATTCTGCGCTTCTCGCTTCTCCATAATTGAGGGCCACTGATGTAGCGGAACGAATCATCTGTTTGGAAAGATATTCTGCGGCGAATGAAACTTCCTTTTTCTTACATAATAAAATTGCGGAAATCGCAAACTGGGTTAATCGATTTTCAAGTTCTTCTGAAGTCATAATTGAATTATTTATATTCGTAAAATCAAAAATCTTAAATCATCAATCGTTAATCCCTACCATTTCATCCCCGGAAACGTTTTCTGCATATACTGCATATCGGCCAAAATGTAACCCATATGTTCGGTGTGAACGCCTTTTTTCCCACCTTTTTGGAAATACTTTTGTTCCGGGATTACCAATGTTGCTGCTTTTAAAATTTCAGAAACATTTCCATAATAGATTTCCTTAAATTTGGAAACATCCACGCCATAGCCTTCTTTTACAGCTGTTTTATCAGCTTCCGTTTGATGGAACAGCTCATCGGTATAGCGCCATAGATCATCGATCGCTTCCTGCATTTTTTGATGGCTTTCTTCCGTGCCGTCGCCCAATCGTTTTACCCAATCGGAAGAAAAACGAACATGGTAACTCACTTCTTTGATGCCTTTTTTTGCGATGGCGGCCAAGGTTTCATCGGTGCTGTGTTGCAGTTCCTTCATCAATAAAATATGGAAATGGTCGTACAAAAACTGTCGGGCGATCGTGTAGGCAAAATTCCGGTTGGGTTGCTCCACCAACAAAACATTGATGTATTCGCGCTCGTTCCGCAAAAAAGCAATATCATCTTCGGTTTTGCCGTCATCGGAAAGTTTGGCGGCATATTGATAATAACCCCGTGTTTGCCCGAACAAATCCAGAGAAATGTTGGTCATCGCGATATCGGTTTCCAAAGTCGGGCCGTGACCACAGAGTTCGCCCAAGCGTTGTGCAAGGATCAAGGCGTTGTCGGCAATTCCTTCTATATAATGTATTAAGGTTTCGTTTTTCAAAAGTTATTGGGTTATTGAGTTATTGGGCTATTTAGGCTGAGTGTATTCTGTACGGAAAAAATCTCGCAAAGTCGCAAAGCCGCCAAGAAAAATAAAAATTGCTAATCAAATAATTCCTCCTGAACAATTCGGGCTGGGAATTTCCTCCCTACCCTTTGGGGAGGGCCGGGGTGGGGCTTTCACATATGCTTCACCTCGTCCGGCAAATCATAAAAGGTCGGATGACGGTATACTTTGTCAGCGGCAGGTTCAAACAATTCGCCGCTTTCTTTTGGGTTGGAAGCGGTGATGTTTTTGCTTTCCACCACCCAAATGCTTACGCCTTCACTTCGCCGCGTATAAACATCGCGGGCGTTTTCCAACGCCATTTCCGCATCGGCGGCGTGCAAACTTCCAAAATGCCGGTGCTCCAAACCGTTTTTGCTTCGTACGAATATTTCCCAAAGGGGCCAGTTTTTTTTCATTGTGTGTTTTGTTTTAATTTTTACTGCCAACTGCTACTGATCACTGCCAACTTTCTTCTCCGCGTAAGCCATCGCCGCATCGCGCACCCATTCTCCTTCTTCCCATGCGTCCACGCGCGCTTTCATTCGTTCTTTGTTGCAGGGGCCGTGGCCTTTGACCACTTGCCAAAATTCATCCCAATCGATTTCCCCAAAATCGTAATGACCGGTTTCCTTGTTCCATTTCAAATCCGGGTCGGGGACTTTTATTCCCAAAATATCAGCTTGTGGCACAGTTTGGTCGATGAATTGTTGGCGTAATTCGTCGTTGGTTTTGCGTTTGAGTTTCCATTTCATCGATTGTTCCGTGTGCGTGGAAGCCTCGTCCGTAGGGCCCAACATCATCAAAGCCGGCCACCACCAACGGTTCAGCGCATCTTGTGCCATTGCTTTTTGTGCTTCGGTTCCCCGACAAAGCGTCAACATAATTTCATAGCCTTGGCGCTGATGAAAACTTTCTTCCTTGCAAACCCGCACCATTGCCCGCGCATATGGACCAAAAGAAGTGTTGCAAAGTGGCACTTGATTGATGATCGCCGCGCCGTCCACCAACCAGCCAATTGCTCCAATATCTGCCCAAGTAATTGTTGGATAATTGAAAATACTCGAATATTTTGCTTTTCCCGTGTGCAATTGCTCGTAGAGTTCTTCACGGGAAATTCCCAAGGTTTCCGTCGCACTGTACAAATACAATCCGTGTCCGGCTTCATCTTGCACTTTGGCCAAAAGCGCAACTTTTCTTCGTAAAGAAGGTGCGCGCGTGATCCAGTTTCCTTCCGGCAACATTCCTATAATTTCGGAATGTGCATGCTGCGACATCTGCCGAATATGGGTTTTCCGATATTTTTCGGGCATCCAATCCTTGGGCTCAATCTTCTCGTCGCGAGCGATTTTCTGCTCAAATTCCTCGTTTATTTTTTCTTCGTTGCTCATAATTTCTTATTTTTTGTAACAAGCTTCTATAGCAATTACGGTCATTAGATTACCCTCTCCGCTTGGACCTTTAATATCTTCAACTGATATAATTTTATAGTTCTTCCATTTTTTTAATAGGATATTGATAGAGTCCTTTGTGACAATTATGCCATTCAACACAACAACACCTATTTTGTTTTTTTCATTTTCGGTATATTTAACCATCTCTGAAAATGAGTCAAATTTTAAATATTTATCGGTATCGGGACAATTTTCTACTTTTTGAGCCTTGCAACTTAATAAAAAGACAAACAATAAATAAACACGCACCCATTTTTTACCAAACCAAAAATATTTATAACTCATTGCAGTTTAAATTTTTCCAGCAAATCATTTCTATTTTTTCACACTTTGTTTTAACCGCAGAGAGCACAAAGTTTTGCGCAAAGGCCGCAGAGAGGAAATCTTAAATCAAAAATCGTTAATCTTCAATCGTTAATTTTACACATCATAATCCACCGTCACTTTCGAGCTGGTCGGCACCGCTTGGCAGCTCAAAATAAAATTGTTCGCGACCTCATCGTCTTCCAAGGCGTAGTTTACTTTCATTTCCACATCGCCTTCCAACAATTTACATTTGCATGTACTGCAAACCCCACCTTTGCAGGCGAAAGGCAAATCGGCACCGGCAGCGAGCGCGGCGTCCAAAATATTGTCATACTCGTCGGCCATGGTAAAATGGAACTCTTTTCCGCCGTCCATCAACGTGATTTCCGTTCCTTTCGCTCGGTTTTCCAAGGCTTTTGCCGCGCGTTGTTTGGCTTCTTCCGAAAGGCCGCTCACAAACAATTCATAATGAATATGTTCTTTGGAAAGTCCCAATTTCATCAATTCGTCGCGAATCAAAAAAATCATCGGCTCCGGTCCGCAAATAAAACATTCGTCGATCTCGGAGAAATCCACAATTTTTTCGTCCAGTTCTTTTAGTTTTTCCGGAGTGAAACGTCCATTTAACAATTCGATATTCCGATGTTCGCCATCCAAAAAATAAAACACTTCAAAACGACCCAGATACATATTGCGGAGCGCTTCGATTTCTTCTTTAAAAATAATGGATTTTGCGGTTTTGTTCAAATAAAACAAGCGAAACTTGCTTTTGGGCTCCAAGGCAAGATGCGCCTTGATCATCGAAAGCACCGGCGTAATTCCGCTTCCGGCCACAAAAGCAACATAATCTTTCTCCTTGTTGGCCTCAATTTCCACACCAAATTCTCCAACCGGAGCCATTACCTCAAGAAAATCGTCTTTTTTCAAAACACTATTCACGAACGTGGAGAGTTTCCCCTCGAAAATTTGTTTCACCGCCACTTTCCAACTATTCTCCGTGGGGCCGGTGCACAACGAATATGAACGACGAACATCTTCGCCATCAATGACGGTTTTCAAAGTCAAATGTTGCCCTTGGCGGAATCTAAATTCTTTTTTCAATTCTTCGGGAATTTCAAAATCGATCACCGAACAATCCGCCGTTTCTTTATAGATGTCCTTGATTCTCAGTTTGTGGAATTGGGCCATGAATATTTTTATATTAATTCCGTTTAGGCACAAAACTAACAATTGTTAGTCTATTTTGCAAACAATCGAAATAAAAGTAATGAATCTGGTTCAAATAAAAGAAAAGAAAGTCTCTGCTTAATTACAAAAAAACGCCAACAGCTGTCAGCGTTTTCGTTGGCGGTTTTTTACATAATCTTCGATAGCTTCTTTGGTGGTCAGCCAATTTCGACCCTCTTTATAAGCATCGATTTTTCCCTGCCGCGCCAAAAGACTGATATATTCCTGGCCGTAGGGCACATTTTCTTCTTTTACCAAATTGGAAATTTCCTGATAACCAGTGTCGTATCCCGGAAGGGAATTGATATAAATATTTAAAGTCCGTTCCAAGGCTTGCGCCATCAAAAGCATCATCTTGGAATAATTGCCCTTATTTGCTTGGTTCAAAGCATCATAATATTTCTTTCGGTCATTGCTTAAGATAATCGCGGGCGTAAAGCCCTTGCGCATCAAGATAAGGTTCATTGCCAAACGAACCGTTCTGCCATTGCCATCAAAAAAAGGATGTATCCAAACAAATTTGTGATGGAAAATCGTTGCGAGCTCGATATCGTTCAAATTCAGTGGGTTTTCGTTGACAAAAGAAACCAATTCATCCAATAAATCAGGGACTTTCAAGGCATTCGGCGGGACAAAGTTCGCTCCTGTAATCCGCACACCACCAGTTCGCAAGCGGCCTGCAAATTCATCTTCGATACTTCGCAAAACGTATTCGTGAAGCTTCAAAACAACACTACTTTCTATAGGTTTCCTTTTATTGACAAGCTCATAAAGATGGTTCAAGGCATTTTCGTGGTTTTTGGCCTCGAAATGTTCGCGAAGGGATTTTCCCTTTACGGTAATGCCTTCTTGCAAAACCATTTGGGTTTCGCGCAGGGTCAAGGTGTTTCCTTCAATACTATTGGAATTGTAGGTCCATTCAATGGAAAGCGCTTCTTTGATTTTTTCCAAAGCGATTTTGGGCAGTGGCCTTGCTTTTTGCAGCAACGCCTGCTTTTCGGACAACCTGTCAAAGGTGGGTTGCATTTCTTGGCGATATGTTGTATCTACTTTCCACATACCAAACAAAAATACACTATTATCGGATGACTTCCAAATTTATTTATCCGATATTAAAGAATTTGATGTTTTTTATTTTATTATTCCGTGCAAAAGGGTCTCCATCATTTCTTTTTTCAACTGCTTGGAGGAAAGGGAATTTTTCTTGGAATACCACAAATAAAAGGTTCGTAAGGTGGAAAGGATGGAAAAAAGCACGATTTCGGCATCACGGTTTTGAAGCTCACCTTTATTCATTCCATCCAAAATTATTCGTCGGAATTTTGCTTCATAATCATTGCGCATTTTAAGGAAATACACCAATTGTTTTTTTTCCAAGTGCATCCAATCATTGTTCATACAGGCCAAAAAATCGGTTTTTTCGATAGTGATATCGATGTGCATTGAAATAATTTCTTCCAATTTTTGTATGGAGGAAACCGGTTTGGGATAGGCTTGGTTAATGTGTTCGGTGAAATTTTCGGCGGTGGAAACAACGATCAATGAAAGAATCTCTTGTTTGGAACGAATGTGGTTGTAAAGGCTTGCGGCTTTGATGCCAAGGTTTTCCGCCAAATCGCGCATGGTTACCGCCCGGTAGCCTTTTTCTTTGAAAAGCTTTGCGGCGGTTGTAGTGATTTCTTTTTTGCGGTTTGGTCTCATGGCAATCTACTTTTTACCGAACAAATTTCTTTAAAAGTAAACCAAAAATAAATTCATATTGAATATTTCTCAAGCCGTTCTTGCAGTTCTTCCCATTCCAACATTAAACTTTCCAATTTCTTTTTCTTGTTTTGATAAGCATCGAAAAAATCATTTTTGGCCATTGTTTCTTCGTAATTGGACGCCAATTCGGCATCGGCTTGTTTTATTTCGCGTTCAATTTTGTTGATTTCCGCCTCCACTTTGCTCAATTTGTTTCCTAGCGATTTCAGCTTTTTTTGATCTTTGTAAGCTGTTTTTTCAGTGGTTTTGTTTTCAGAAGTTGGTGATTTTGCAACAGCGGTTTTTCGTTCCGCATCACGTAAATGTTGCAGGTTCCGTTGTTCCAAATAAAAATCGATGTCCCCTAAATATTCTTTGATTTTGTGGTCTTTGAACTCGTAAACCTTTTCGGTCAAATCTTGTAGGAAATCACGGTCGTGGGAAATAAGCAGCAAGGTTCCTTTAAAGTTTTTTAAAGCCTCTTTCAGCACATTTTTCGACTGAATGTCCAAGTGGTTCGTGGGTTCGTCCATCACCAAAACATTTAACGGGCTCAACAACATTTTTGCCAACGCCAAACGGTTGCGTTCGCCACCGGAAAGCACGCGCACATATTTTTCAACTTCTTCGCCACGGAACAAAAATGCGCCCAAAATATCGCGCACTTTGCTGCGGTTGGTCTCGTTCGCAGCGTCGATCATTGTGTCCAAAACCGTTTTGCTACCGTCCAAGTATTCGGCTTGGTTTTGGGCAAAATAACCGATCTGCACATTGTGACCGAGTTTCAAATTTCCATCATGAGGAATTTCGTCCACAATGATTTTTGCCAAAGTGGATTTCCCTTGCCCGTTTTGACCCACAAATGCGGTTTTTGAACCGCGTTCAATCAATAAATCAACGTGTTGCAGCACTTTTTTCTCCCCGTAATTTTTGGAAATATTTTCCGCTTCGACCACTACTTTTCCCGGAACGATCGAAACCGGGAAACCCAATTTCATTACGCTGTTGTCGTCTTCGTCCACTTCAATTCGTTGGATTTTGTCCAGTTTTTTAATGAGCGATTGCGCCATGGTGGCTTTGGAAGCTTTAGCGCGGAATTTATCGATCAGCTTTTCGGTTTGTTCAATTTCTTTTTGTTGGTTTTTCTGCGCTGCCAATTGTTGCTCCTTCAATTCCTTTCGTTGAACAAGGTATTTTGAATAGGGTTTGTTGTAATCGTAGATTCTTCCCAAGGAAATTTCGATGGTGCGGTTCGTGACATTGTCCAAGAACATTTTGTCGTGCGATACGATCACCACGCAACCGGGATAGGTTCTCAGAAAACCTTCCAGCCAAATGATGCTTTCAATGTCCAAATGATTAGTGGGTTCGTCGAGCAAAAGTACATCGTTGTTTTGCAAGAGCAGTTTTGCCAACTCAATGCGCATGCGCCAACCCCCGGAAAAAGTGTCGGTTTTTTTGTTGAAATCGGCCCGTTCAAAACCCAATCCTTGTAAAATACGCTCGGTTTCGCCTTGGTAATTGTAGCCACCGTGAATTTCATATTGATGTTGCACTTCGTTCAAATCGACCATCAACTGATGGTAGCTTTCGCTTTCGTAATCGGTTCGTTCCGCCAATTGAAAATTGATCTCTTCCAATTTTTCTTCAAGTTCTTTGATTTCCACAAAAGCTTCGTACGATTCTTCCAGAACGGTCCTTCCTTCCACAAAATCAATATCTTGTCGCAAAAACCCGATTTTCAAGCCTTTTTCCATCGCAATTTGACCGGAATCGGGTTCCAAATCTTTGGAAAGGATTTTCAGCATGGTCGATTTTCCCGCGCCATTTTTTCCGACCAGGCCCACGCGGTCGCCAGCGCCCAACCGAAAGGTGATTTCTTCGAACAAATAATCGCCTTGAAAAGAAATGGAAAGGTTATGGATGTTCAGCATCGTTCATTTTATTTTGACTGCAAAGATGCTTATTTTTGTACTCTAATCCACAGACGTTATGCAATTTCTAAAAGGCACCAAACTGCACAGTATTTTGACAAGCTCATGCCCCGTATGTCAAGAGGAAAATATGTACAAGGACAAAAACCCATACAATCTTCGCAACGCTTTTAAAATGCACGAACGTTGTTCGAATTGCGGGACCAAATACAAAATAGAACCCTCGTTTTTCTTTGGAGCAATGTATGTGAGCTATGGGTTGGGCTGCGCGATCGGGATCGGAGTATTTCTAATCTGCTATTATTTGTTGAATTTGGATGTTTTAGGTTCCTTTTTTGCAATTATAGGAAGTTTAATTGTGTTGTTTCCACTTATTTTGAGGATTTCGCGCAATATTTGGATCAATTTTTTCCTGCATTACGACAAAACCGTTACTTTGAAACATTAATCAAACCGTCGAATATCAACCTCTTCGGGAAGTGGCTTTTTTTCTTCCATAAAAGCGAACAATTTCTGAACCGCTGTTGGTCCGACCAAAACGCCACGGCTTCCAAAACCATTGCAAACATACATATTGGGGTAGGTTGGATGTTGTCCCACCAAGGGTTTGCGATCGGAAACAGTTGGGCGGATTCCCGCAACTTGATCGATAATAGTGTATTCGCGAGCAATGATTTTTTCCAATTTTTGCACCAGTTCTTCTTTTGCGGAAATGCTGGGAAGTTGGTTTTCAAAATCGCGATCATAAGTCGCGCCGACTTTGTAACGGTCGTTTCCCAAAGGAATAATGAAAACCGAAGCTTTGACGATTTCTTTTAAATTCAACCCGGGAATTTCCACAATAATGTATTCACCTTTGTTTCCTTGCAACGGCAAATAATTAAAAAACGGATTTTGAAGCATTCCAAAACCTTCGCAAAAAACAATTCGCCGTGCTTTGTGGTTTTTATATTGAACAAAACCTTTTTCGATTTTTAATAGAGCATGTTCAAAAGAAGTGGCAACGAATTGCTTGTTTTGGGCTAAATATTCCGAATGTGCGACCAACATTGATTGGGTGTCGACCGTTCCGGTTTGTTCGACCTGCCCAAAGCCGTAATTTGAAGGAATTTTTGAATGTTTTTTTATTAAATCGGTGTTTAAAAAGGGACTTAACAATGCTTTGTCCGCAGCGGCGAACCAATTGTTTTGTTCTTCGGTGGAATTGAATTTTCGAAGAACGGTAACGCTTTTTAGAAAATTGGTTTGGAGTTTTTTTTCCAACGAGCGATAAAACGGAAGTGCGGTTTTCAGTTGTTGGTCAGCGTTCCAAGCCAAAGAATATCGTTTGAGCACCACCGGGTTGAACAACCCACCGGCAACTTTTGACGATTGTTGGCTTCCGTTTTCAAAAACCAAAAAACGTTTATTTTTCTTTTCCAGTTGGTGGGCGAGGCAAGAACCGCCCAAACCGAAACCGATAATTAAATAATCGAGCATTTTTTTATGTTATCGTCCAAAAATAAAAAACGCCCTTCAGAAAAAGGGCGTTTTGAAAAATTTATTCGATTGAAAAGAAAATCAATAGTTCCACATATTGGATTCGAACTCACGAATCGATTCTTTAATACGCCTCGATTTCAAGAGTTGCATCAACGCGTTGTTGGTGATGTATTCTTCGATTTCACGATCACCTTGAACGTTGTCTTCTTTGTAGATCACGCCATGAAACCTTCTCGAATTCAACAAATGGTCGAATGTGAGCGGTTGCGCGGTGTTATCCCTGTTAAAAACGATCGCGTCGTGCAATGTTTCCCTTGCGTCGGGGTAAAAAACCCAAAAAAGCTCGATCGAAGATTCCAAACCTTTACTTTTGGAATAGGCATCGGGTGTAACCGGGGCAATTCCCAACAATCGATAACGCAATGCGCCACGACGGGTATCAAAATACCAATATCCGCGAATGTGGTATTCCATTACATCGGCAGCGGTGATGTTGGTGGACAAAACAAATTGTTCGTCCACTGCTTCCCCCGCATTGATTTGTGCATAACCTTGTTGCAGGGTATCTTTCCTGCTCAAAGTTGCGTCCAAATCATCCAAAGTAAGTTTTTGGTTGAAATAAGAATCGGCATAAACATGTTCTATTTCGCCCGATTTTATTCCCGCCATCAACACGTGATATAAGGACCTTCTATGCGAACCGATATTGTTGGTGTCGATCGGGTAGTACAAAGGCAGGTTTACGCGCTCGTCCAAATCGATCAGTTCCCAAGTGGTTTTCGCCCAAAGTATATCGCGTTCATTGACATATCCGTATGGCAAGGGTTTGTCGTTGTTGTCGATTTTCAATTGCGCCTGGGTCCTGACACCAATTTCATCGGGAGTGTCCGCGTTCAATATGTTCACCTGCGCCATGGAAATGGAGCTGATCAAACATGTCGAAACCAAAAACAGAAGGCTTTTCCTTTTCATAATTGTTGTTTTTTAATCTTTCAATTGTATGATTATTGGGGAAACCGGAGGTAAACGATAGTCCGAATTTCCTGCAATACTTGCTTTAATGTCGAATATTGTCACGGTGGAACCACGTTGGGCTCCTTGCAATACCCTTTTGGCAGCTTGGTTCAATTGTTGTCCATTGACCACAATGGTGCGTTCCCCTTCCACTTTAATACTGAAACCAGAAACGTTCAAGTTTAGGTCAAATGCAAAATTCGGAAGTTTTGCGCTTACCGTGGAAATTGCCAACGATCCGCGTTGCATGGCAATTGCCCCGCCTTGCATCATTTGTCCGCGAACGGTTCCGGAAGGCCTTGGGATTTCTTCGATCCTAAAGACTTTACTATCGGAAAATTTCTCGCCTCCTGGAAGGTTTGCAGTCACGTTAATTTTTACTTCACGCGCTTTTACGTTGGTAACGTTCATCATATATTGACCAGCTCCGGAAACTTTTCGCAATCCGGGAGCGTTAGCAGTGACATCACCTGCGCCAGGAACGGAAATGGTCATTGGGTTTTGCACCCCACGATAGACAACGTTCATTTTATCGGCTGAAATCACCGCTGCGTTCGGTTTTGGAATAACGCTATAGGATTTTTCGATTGGGATAACAACGGTGGAATCCCCTTCCTGAAATTGAAGTTCTCCTTTTATGGTTTGACTGCCCACATTTCCTGCGGGAAAATCCAAAATCACTTGACCGGCTTGCACATTTTCTGCGCTAACTTCTTGTCCGTTAATGATTACTTTCCCGAAATTCATGGTTTTATCCACTCTTCCCAACACTACTTTTCCAGTAAAGTTTTCGCCACTGTAAAAAGCAGTTTTTGAAGGAATCACCATAGCTTCATAGTTGGACATAGAAACCGCCGACACCAATTGGCCTTGCAACATTGTTGAAAGTATTGCACTTTGATTGGTTTTTACATCGGCCTGCATTTGACTCAATTTGGTCAAGGAAGCGATCAATGGAAAACCTTCGTAATGATAGGCGTACCATTTTTTGGTGATCTTTTTATCTTCCAATTTAATGGGCGCGGTGCTAAAATCAGCTTTAATTGAAGCTGCAATTTTCGGATAATTGTTTCCGAGAACGGCAAGCATTCCCTCGCGATAATCATTAATGTGTCCAACAAATTCTTCTCCTTCGGGCGTTAATTTCCCGCTTGCAAAGAATTTTTGATCAAAAAAATCGGACCGGTCCATCGCTGCATAATCTGTTGGGTCGTCCAATTTGGCAGTCGCTTCTTTTTTGATGCCCGCCAAGTAATTGGTCAACTCATCTGAAAGCTGATTGACTTTTTGAGCTTTTTGCATAAGGGGCTTATATTCTGCAGGTTGCTCTGTTACTTTTTCAGACAAGCTTGCCATGAAAGCTGAATTACGCGCGGTAGTTGCGGCATTGGCCTCCGTCAGTTTTTTATTCATCATCCCAAAAGCGTTCAACACCTCTTTCGACATGTTGAGGGCCAGCATTGCGATGAACACCAAGTACATTAGGTTGATCATCTTCTGCCTTGGGGTTTGTTTTCCTTGTGCCATCTTTATTTAGTAGTTTATTGTTCGATTAAATTAGGCGTTGGTTCGGTTCATAGCGGTCAACATTCCTCCATAGACCCCGTTCAACGAAGAAAGGTTGAGGGTCAACGATTCCATTTGGTCTTTTAGTTTGCCCGCGTTTTCCGCTACGGCCGAGTTAATTTCAGCTTGACGGCTGGCCGATTCCACTTGTACTTTGTACAAATTGTTCAAGGATTCCATTTGTGCGGCCGCAAGGGTCAATTCTTCGCTGTATTTCTTTTGTGAAGAAATTGCATCGACGGTTGGCGACATATTTCGTGCTGCACCTTCAAATTCTTTGATGCTTTCCCCAAGGCTGGTCATTAATGAACTGTCGATTTTGGCTTCTTTCAACATTTCGTCCAGTTTTTTCGATAGCATTCCTTGCTCGTCCAAAAGTTCTTCTTTGTCCTTGCCTTTTCCTCCTGCCAATTCAGGATAAACCAATGACCAGTCCAATTCGTCGTCAACGGGTTCAAAAGCGGAAACGGTGAACACGAGCGATTCCGTAATCAATCCAATGATCAACATGGCGTTTCCTCCGGGCCAGTGCATAATTTTGAACAATGCTCCGAGAATAACGATTGCCGCTCCAAGGCCATAAACCATGTTCATTAATTTCTTGTTCTTTTTTGATTGTGCCATAATAAAATAATTTTAGTTGTTCAGTTTAAGTAAAATTTAGTTAGAGATAAATATTTGAGTTGAATAATAAAAATTTTTAGCGCATTCTCGCGTCCAGTTCCATCACGTTGCCCAAGTAATCTTGAACCGTTCTGAAACCAATATAGCTTCGTGCCGAATCTGCATATTCATAGGTACGCGTGCCCACTTCAAGAAAGTAGGATACATCTTTCCAAGAGCCGCCACGAATTACTTTTCGACGGTTTTCGGGGTCGTTTACATTTGGGTTCATGGAAGAAACAAAACTATATGCCTCGGCATTGTAGGAAGCGTTCACCCATTCCGCCACGTTTCCGGACATATTATACAATCCAAAACCATTGGGCGCGTAGGATTCCGCTTCGACTGTGTAAAGTGCCATATCGGCGGCGTAATCGCCCCGCATGGGTTTGAAGTTCGCCAAAAAACACGCACGATCATCGGTTGTGTAAGGGCCTCCCCACGGGAAAGTACCGGATTCCAAACCGCCTCGGGCAGAATATTCCCATTCTGCTTCTGAAGGCAAACGGTAATTCGGAACACTCGCATCTCCTTTTGATCGCTTGTAACCATTGTGATAAAGGGTTCTCCAATCGCAAAATGCTTTTGCTTGACCCCAAGTAACGCCAACTACCGGGTAATCATCATAAGCTGCATGCCAAAAATAGGTGTTGTGCATGGGCTCGTTGTAGGAGTAGTTGAAATCTTTGATCCAAACCGTGGTGTCCGGGTAAACTTCCACAATTTTTGTTTCGATATAATCGGAACGATCGCCACCACCTCTTGCCGCAGCATCGATGTCCATGGTTTTGTATTTGTATTTGAACTGGGTGACATCCATTAAACGGTAGCCGTTATAGGACTCTTCCGGGGGCAAATACATTTGGTCCATCACGGTCACATAATATTGATCGGGATATTCACTGGTTTCCCAAATAATTTCAGGCTCCCAGTTTAATCGTTGGTTCATGGGATCGTAGTGGATGGAATACTCTTGGTAAGGGGTCAAGTTCGATTGCCCGCCAGCTCCGCCGCCATTATTGTTTTGATCTCCCGATCCTTTAAAGGCGAAGTCTTGAATGGAGGCATTGTTGTTTCCACCTCCGGTTGCAGTTCCGCCACCGGCGAGTTCCGCTTCTTCGGCCAATTTTTGTCGGATGACCGAATCCCTCACCCAAAATACAAATTGACGGTATTCGGAATTAGTGATTTCGGTTTCGTCCATATAAAAGGAACGGACGGTAACTGTTTTTGGTGGGGCGTTTTTTAGTGCCGCGATATCGTCACTTGCTTTACCCATGATAAAAGAACCGCCGGGAATGAGTGTCATTCCGTAGGGTTTTTCAGGGTTCCAGTCTTTACCTTCAGCACCGACCAATTGCCCGCGGTCACCACTTCCACAGCTGGTGAGAATTAATGCAATAGCGATAAGGGAAACAATTTTCTTCATAACTTCTTGAGGTTAAGATGATCTTAAATTTTAGGAGCGTAAACCTATCTATTTATTTTCAGAAAAACAATTTTTTCTTAAATAAATCCCAAATAAAATAAAATTACTTGTTTTAAAATTCGTTTTTCCTCCGCGCTTTGTACCATCGCTCGGGAATTTCTTGATCACAAGCACCTAAATAATCTTGATAGGTACACGGTAATAACGTGTGCTTTTTTAGTTTATTATTAACATTGGGTAAAAAAGGAAGTTCGATCCACCATCTTTCTGACAGTTCACTTTTGTAAAACGTTAAGGTTTCGTTTTCTATAGGCACCTGGTACCTTATGAAATTATTGTTCGAACCTACAATATTTTCTCCTTTTCGATAGTTCGTTCCTTCGATGAAATACCATATTATTTGTGCAATCAACATTGCCGAAGCAGGCGAATTTTCCAATTTCTGAAGTTCGTATATTCCAAAAGAGGAAATTTTGTCGCTGATTCCCGCATATCTGGACAATGCACAAAGTTCTTTTCCGTCAAATCCATTGGGCGAATGATGCCCACCGACGTGGATCTCCGAGTATTTCACCGATGAAATATCCATCACAACGAGATCTGCATCGCGCATTACCGGCTCCACCAAATCGATCTTTGCACTTACTTCGCCCAAACGGTACGCGTCGAAAAAAAGCCGGTCCATCAATTCGATTTCATCTTGCGGGTTGTAGTAGGTTTGATAGCCGATATTCGAATAATTGAACAAATTGTAGGGCTGGTCCACCACCATTTTTCCAACGTAGGATTTGTTGGAAATCGTTTCGCCCGCATCGCCCAAATCAAAACAAGCGTCGATGTTGACCAAATTCACCATTTGTCCGTAGTTGTCATACGCACGATATTGTGGATAGGTCAAATCTTGGCTTCCGCCCAATATTATGGGAATGATTTTCCGTTTCAACAATTCCGAAACCAAATTTTGAACGGCAAAATAAGTGTCCTCGACCGTAGCACCGGCTTGAATGTCACCCAAATCAGCGATTTTCAAATTCCAATTTCCCGGGAACAGCCCATAAAAAGCTTTTCGGACCCCGTCAAAATCAAATGTTGTAGAACGCCTCTTTTCTTCGCGGCGGTTCTCCAAAACGCCGAACAATGCAATTTGGGTTTCGTTCAAGTCTGGAAAACCCTTGTCTTCGGAATGAATTTCGATTTTTTGCCACAGTGAAGATTTGTGTTGAAAAGTTGCTTCTTCCAACAAAGTATTGCTCACTGGTTTTAAAAAATCAAACTCCATAAATTATTTTTTCTTTCCGCTTGCTTTACGTGATTTTGTGGCGGTTTTTTTCTTGGCCGGTTTTTTCTTCCCGCCTGCCGGACGGGCAGGCTTGGTGTTTTTCTCCAAAATGGCTTTGACTTCTTCCAAGGTCAAGGCTTGGGCATCGACGGTTTTTGGAAGTTCCACTTTGGTTTTTCCTTTAATGACATTGCTTCTTCCCCAACGTGCTTTTTCCACACGAATTCCTTCTTCTTCCCAGTTGTGGATGATTTTGTCGATCTCCTTTTGCTTTTTGGCCTCGATCAATTCCACAATATTTTCTTCGGAAAGATTGTCGAAATCGTACTTTTTGTTCACGTTGATGAACATTCCGTCCCATTTCAAAAATGGGCCAAAACGGCCGACGCCTTTTTGAACGTCTTTTCCTTCATATACATATATAGGAGCGTCTGCTGCTTCTTTGGCTTTGATGAGCTCCATCGCGCGATCAAAATTCACGTCCAACGGATCTTCGCCTTTTGCCAAAGAAACGTATTTTTTTCCAAAACGTACATACGGCCCAAAACGACCGTTGTTCACTTCCACTTTTTCGTTTTTGTATTCGCCCAGTTCTTTAGGAAGTTTGAACAAATCCATCGCTTCTTCAAAGGTGATGTTCCCGATGGTTTGATCGGGCCCCAAACTTGCAAACTGGGGTTTTTCGTCGTCTTCCACTGTTCCAATTTGTACCATTGGGCCAAATTTTCCCAAACGTGCGCTCACGGGTTTTCCGGTTTTTGGGTCTTTTCCGAGTATGCGTTCGCCTACTTCACGTTCTGCATTTTCGGCCACATCGACCACTTTCGGGTGGAATTCTTTGTAAAAATCTTTCAGCATTTTTGTCCATTCCAAATCCCCTTCGGCAATTTCATCAAAATCGCGTTCGACTTTTGCCGTGAAATTATAATCCAAAATAGTGCTGAAATGGTTCACCAAAAAATCGTTCACCACCATTCCCACATCGGTGGGAACCAGTTTTCCTTTGTCGCTGCCCACATTTTCGGTCAAGGTTTTTTCCGAAAGTTTATCTTTTTTCAAAGTGAATTGAACATACTCCCGCGGT
Source organism: Flavobacteriaceae bacterium (assembly GCA_035705295.1). Classification (GTDB taxonomy): domain Bacteria; phylum Bacteroidota; class Bacteroidia; order Flavobacteriales; family Flavobacteriaceae; genus DASSWG01. Next base: position 4,899 of record DASSWG010000036.1, on the reverse strand, counting down.
TTTCCATCCACTGTTCCCTTTTCAATATATTTTCTATTCTGAATCGTGGAAATCGTTGGCGCATAGGTCGAAGGACGACCAATGCCCAATTCTTCCAGTTTTTTTACCAAGGAAGCTTCCGTATATCGGGCGGGGGGTTGGGTGAAACGCTGCGTCGCGGTGATGTAGTTGTTTTCCAGCGGATCCTTTTCTTTCATTTCGGGCAACAAACCTGCTTTTTCTTCGTCTTCTTCGTCTTGACCTTCCAAATAAACTTTTAAAAATCCATCGAATTTTATCATTTCGCCCTTTGCCACAAATTGTTGGGAATGTTTGTCGGCTTCGATTTTTACGGTGGTGCGTTCCAGTTCGGCGTCGCTCATTTGCGAAGCAATGGCCCGTTTCCAAATCAGTTCGTACAAACGTTGTTGGTCGCGCTCAGCGTTCACACTGCTTACCGCAAAATTGGTGGGTCGGATGGCTTCGTGGGCTTCTTGTGCACCCTTGGATTTTCCTTTGTAATTTCGTCCTTTATAATAGGTGTTTCCGTAAGCGCTGGTAATTTCTTTTTCGGCGCCCTTTTTGGCCTCGTCGGAAAGGTTGGTGCTGTCGGTTCGCATATAGGTGATGTGCCCCGCTTCGTACAAACGTTGCGCCATGTTCATGGTTTTTGCGACCGAAAAATATAATTTTCGCGCGGCTTCCTGCTGCAAAGTAGAAGTGGTGAATGGCGCGGCAGGGGTTTTCTTGAACGGTTTTTTCGTAAGTTCCGCGACCGTGAAATTTGCCGCTTTGTTTTCTTCCAAAAATTGTTCCGCTTCAGCTTTGGTCTTGAAATTTTTTGGAAGCTTTGCTTTGAATTTTTTCCCGTCATCGGTGGTGAATTCTGCATCGACGCGGTAAGAAGCCACCGGTTCGAAATCCAAAATTTCACGTTCGCGCTCCACGATCAAGCGAACGGAAACCGATTGTACACGACCGGCGGAAAGCCCGCCTTTCACTTTTCGCCATAAAATTGGGGAAAGCTCATAACCCACCAAACGGTCTAAAATCCTGCGGGCTTGCTGGGCGTTCACCAAATTGTTGTCAATGCTGCGCGGATTTTCGATCGCTTTTAAAATGGCGGTTTTCGTAATTTCGTGAAAAACGATGCGCCTGGTTTTTGTGGTTTCCAGATCGAGGGTTTCGGAAAGGTGCCAAGCAATGGCTTCCCCTTCGCGGTCCTCATCACTTGCGAGCCACACCATTTCGGCGTTTTTTGCCAGCTTTTTCAATTTGTCGACTACTGTTTTTTTTTCTTTGCTGACCCGATATTTTGGTTTGAAATCACCTTCGACATCAACACCCAATTCTTTGGTGGGAAGATCGGCGATGTGCCCAAAACTGGATTCCACTTTATAGGAATTCCCCAAAAATTTTTCGATGGTTTTTGCCTTCGCGGGCGACTCCACAATCACTAAATTCTTCGCCATAACATGCTTTTTGTGAATTGCAAAAGTAGGCGAATTTTTTTATTGGCAAGTTTCAAAGCCTTGATCGAAGACAAAACCCGACTGTTTCATCACCAATTGACCATTCTTAAAAATCTGTTTTCTAAAACTTTAGGTTGATTTAGGCAAGAATAAAAAGAAATGTTCAAAAACAAATGAAGTATGGAAAAAAGCATCAAACCAAAGAATTTACTCAGACAGTTCTATCAATCTTTTGTTCCTAAAAGCAATTCCAGACCCCGATTTTAAATATCTTTCGTAGTCATAGGCTTTCTGTTTGTTGGAAAAAAGGGAAAGGTGAACCAGCTTAATAGGCAGCCTAGTTTTAGTAAAATGGACTTCTCCTTTATTATGGGCGCTAATTCTTTTTGTGATATTTTCTGTATATCCGGTGTAGAATTTTTCATCGTTGCACAAAACAATATAAACAGCATAAGGTAATTCCATAACTTCAAGTGATTAAATACGATTGTTTATGCTGAAATTACGAAAAAAAGTGGTGGACACCAATGTTTTTGGATCTACATCCACCGAAGCCCATGTAAGGTTTATCAATTTAAAAACCTGATTAAAATAGAAAGCCCTCCTACGCTTTTTTGACAAAAAGCTTCGGAGGGCGTAGGTGGAGTCGGAGGGGTTGACTTCGTCTTCCCCTAATGAGTCCCATTCTGCAAATGCAGCAATGCTATTACTGTCACTTCGTGCCAAGCGTTTTAAAACAAAAAAATCTGCACAGGTGAAAACACCTAGCAGATTTTTTTGTTTTAATCCACAGCATTGCTGCGCTTGATTGTGGAGTCGGAGGGGTTCGAACCCTCGTGCAAACAGGCAATTCAATAGCTTTCTACGCGTTTAGTTTTCGCTTGGTTGTCGATGCAAAGCCGGCCGAAAACCACCAACTTTGCACGTATTCCCATTTTGAGGTTCAAATCCGCATCAGGACTCTGCGAATTCTATATTTACTTTTCCGGTGCCCCGAATGTGACCGCCGTAAATCAAGGCTTTCACGGGACATCTTGGTCCCCAACCTTGTTGGGGATTAAGCTAAATCCTACTGTGATTCGGATTATGCAGCCAAGGCGTAGTTATTATCGCCGTTTAAAAAAGTGTGAAATATGAGATTTACGAGCTGTATCCCAGCGCTCGACGTGCTTACCATTCAATCGGACCCGCTGTCAAAACCAAATCGACCCCGTTTTTTTGATCAGTGATTCGAGAATCAGTGATCGGTAATTTTCAAAGAACAAAATTCTTTCGAACCGCTTTTGGTCGGAAAAATGATGTATTCCTAACAAGCTGCAAAGATAGATAAATATCTTATCTTTGAACTCCCCTTAAAAAAATGTCATTGCTATTTAAACATTCAAAATCCGTTCCAATTTTATGAAATTCGGAATCATCAAAGAACGTAAAAACCCGCCGGACCGTCGTGTGGTTTTTTCCCCTGAAAAATTAAAAGAAGTTGTTGAAAAATTTCCGGAAGCCGAATTTACGGTGGAAACTTCGGACATTCGGATTTTCTCCGATAAACAATATGCAAGTGCCGGATTTTCGGTAAGCGATGAACTTTCTGATTGCGAAGTTCTTTTGGGCGTAAAAGAAGTGCCGATTGCTGCTTTGATTCCCAATAAAAAATATTTTTTCTTTTCGCACACCATCAAAAAACAATCCTATAACCGCGATTTATTGCGCGCGATTTTGGAGAAAAACATTGCATTGTTCGACCACGAAACCATTACAAATCCACAAGGTTCACGCTTGATTGGTTTTGGCCGTTATGCCGGAATTGTGGGAACCTACAACGGTTTTCGAGCTTTGGGTTTGCGCGACGGCTTGTTCGAACTGCCAAAAGTGGAAAACTTGCCCGATTACGAAGCGGTTTTAAAAGAATTGGACAAAATACAAGTGCCCCAGCTAAAAATTATCTTGACCGGAAATGGAAAAGTGGCCCACGGTGCCAAAGAAATTTTGGACCATTTGAAGATCAAAAAAGTCGGAATCGAAACTTTTCTTTCCAAATCTTTTGACCAGCCGGTATATTGTATGATCGATTCGATGGATTACAACAAACGAAAAGACGATCAAAAATTGGGAAAGCGTGATTTTTATAAAAACCCCACCGAATATGTGTCCGACTTTATGCGCTTTGCCAAGGTTGCCGATTTTTTTATCGCGGGTCATTTTTATGGCGATGATGCGCCTTATTTTTTCACACGGCAAGACGCAAAAAATCCCGATTTCAACATCAATTTGATCGCCGATATCAGTTGTGATATCGATGGTCCGATTGCCAGTACCATACGGCCTTCCACCATTGCCGATCCGTTTTATGGCTACGATCCACAAACCGAAAAAGAAACCAATTTTGATGCCCCCGGAGCGATCACCGTGATGGCGGTGGATAATTTGCCCTGCGAACTGCCCAAAGATGCCAGTAAAGGGTTTGGCGAAATGTTCATGGAAAACGTGATGCCCGCATTTTTCAATGGAGATAAAAACGGTGTGCTGAAACGTGCCAAGATCACTGAAAATGGGAAATTGACCGAACGCTTTGCGTATTTGCAAGATTTTGTGGACGGAAAGGAGTAAAAGTTATCAGCGGGCAGTAGCAGTTTGCAGTGTCCGTGTATTGAAAGAATAATTAGTTGGAGTTTGGTGCTTGAAATTTTGTAGTTTTAACTGCCAACTGCTACTGAAAACTGCCAACTAAATATCACCATCCCCCACCGGCGCCACCGCCACCGAAACCGCCGCCGCCAAAGCCTCCACCAAATCCTCCGCCTCCGCCACCGAAGCCCCCGCCGCCACCAAATCCGCCACGACCGATACTGCTTCCCAAACTACTCAAAATAAGAATATCGAGCAGGCCGGAACCTCGTCGATGACTTCCGCTTCCTCCGCCCCGGTCTTTTCGTGAAAAAATGGAAATGATGATAAAAAGAAAAAATATTCCGAGAAAAATCAACCGGGTCGGGATTCCGCGATTGCCACTTTTTTGTGGTGTTCCTTCAAAAGTGCCGTTCAAAACTTGAAAAACCGCAGTGGTTCCTTTATCGAGTCCGGCATAATAATTCCCGTTTCGAAATTCGGGCAGAATAATTTGGTCAATAATGGTGTTGACCGTGGCATCGGTCAAATAGGGTTCCAAGCCGTAACCGGTTTTGATTTCAATTTTCCGATCTCCTTCTGAAATCAAAATAAACAGGCCATTGTCTTTGTCAGCTTGCCCAACGCCCCATTCGTGTGCCCATTCCGTAGCGAGCAAATCCATGCTTCCGTTTTGAATGGATTCAATGGTTGCGATTACGATTTGCGTGGAAGTGGTGTCCGCGTAATTGATCAACTTTTGCTCCAATTGCTTTTCCTGTTGCGCCGACAAAATATCCGCATTGTCGTACACGCTGGTCGCCACGGAAGGTTTTAGGGGAAC
>DASSWG010000035.1:0-16799 GCA_035705295.1 Flavobacteriaceae bacterium | reverse complement strand
TTTTGTGGCAATTTTAGGATCACCGCCAAAAAACTCCTCTCCGTTCACCAAAATCTTGTTCACCGGTTTTCCGTTCACGGTAATATTCCCTTCATTATCCACCTCAACACCCGGCAGTTTTTTCAACAATTCCTCCAAATTAGCATCCGCCCGCGTATTGAATGAATCGGCGTTGAATTGTAACGTGTCCGATTTCAACATCACCGGCGCGCTGGCTGTCACGATCACTTCGCCCAAGGAGTTGGTGGCTGGTTTCAGAATAATTTCACCCAAATTTATAAGCGGTTTGTTCAAGGTTAATTCCTTTTTGTAGGTTCGATAACCTGTATAAGAAATAAACAGGTTGACATTTTCGGCTTTGGAAGCACCTTTTAAACGAAAAAAACCATCACGGTCGGTGATGGTGTAGGTGACCAAAGTGGAATCGGAAACCGTTTGCATATAGACGGTCGCCGCTTCCAAAGAAACTTGGCTGCTGTCTTTTACCGTTCCGGTGATTTCAAAATCTTGCGCCACTGCGAGCGTGGTAAATAAACAGCAAATTGCCAAAAAAGAAAATTTCATAGAAGTGGTTAGAGAATTTTTGCTAAAATAAAAATCTTTATTATAAATTGGTTATTCCTTCTTCAGCTCCAATTTCTCCGCAAAATAATCGCAAAAATCCTGCATGGTGGCGGTCATTTTTTCATCTTGCGTGGCTTTTTGGAAGGTGTTTTTCATCCCCACCAAGGTTTGGTGAAAAAATGTTTTCATTTCATCGACCGGCATTTCTTTGGTCCACAAATCGATGCGCAAGGTTTCTTGGTTGTTGCTGTCCCAAACCGAGAGAAAAACCGCTTTTGCTTCTTCATTGTCCACTCCGCCGTCTTCCGCACTCCATTTCAATTTTTCCGGAATTCGGTTTTCATCGACTTCGACTTGTATTTTTATTTCGGATTTTGTCGTTTTCATTTTTTAGTATTGAGATATGAGATTTGAATATTGAGATCATTTACTGAACACTGATCCCTGAACACTGATCACTTATTTGCGTGGTTTGTAATTCGATTGATCGAAAATGGTTTTTGCGTCGGTTTGCAACAGTTTTTCCCAAGAAACAGTTTCATTCCGTTCCACAAACTGCCGTACAATTTGCCAACCGATATAACGGCCCAATTGTGGTGGACTTTCACTGTCCAATTGCAAATAAAATTTCGAAAACGGTGCCAAATCAATGAACCGCGATTTTAAATCGGGATCGGTTTTGAACAAAAGTTCGTTTTCCACAAAATAACGCCAAATTTGTTCTTCGTTGTCTTTTGCCCATTCCAATTGTTTTTCGGTGTAACGGATTTTCTGTGGATCGCTTTTAAACGGAATCAGCAAATCTTTTAGGTACAATATTTTTCCGTAATAGACCATTTGCGCCAAAAAACTGCGCGAAGTGGGATACGGTACAAAATTTTTGGCATATTCGCCCGCAATGTCGGAAACAAGTAGTTCCGGTTCGAAATCTTTTCGGATATAATCATAAATCCCGCCGTAAAACTCGTGGTCTTTTCCCAAGTAAACATCCAAGGATATCAACAGCAAACTGTCGGTGACGATCACCCGGTTGCGATAATCCACATCGCTGGTCAAGGTGATGATTTTTGGTGCGGAAAATTTGGGGAAATAATATTTCAAATGCTGAAAAAGTTGTCGGAATTCATCCTTTTCTTCTTCCAGATTCGGAAAGGCTTTCGCAACTTCGCGGTTCAAGGCTTGCTGCAAGGTGTCGTTTATTTTTTCCACCCAAACACTATCGGAAATTCCTTCGGGAAACAAAAAAGGGAATTCTTTTTTAAGTTCCGGCAAACTTTCCGGGGTGGCTTCGGCAAATTGTTCATCGAAACGCACCACCTCCACTTCCACCGGGATTTGTGCTATTTTTTGTTCGGTTTCGCTTGTGTTTTCGCAAGAAAGCAAAACAAGAAAGCATACTAAAGCCAAAAATTTCTTCAACATATTTTTTTGGAGAATTTAAATTTTAATGTTCTATGTTGTTTCGAGTGGGTAAAAACAATGGTGTTCAATTTTCTCGCGGCGGCCGCAAAGTGCCCCGCTGCGTACCGCTGCGAAACCATTGCGCTCGTTGCGTGAAATTCATTACGGGAAATAACTCTATATTCAACATATATCCATTCATTTAAAACAATATAGAATCAAATTCTTCAAAACAACCCGCCTTGGGCATTTCCTTTCGTTCTTCCCAAATGGCGGTAGGCGGCTTCGGTAACTTCACGTCCGCGCGGCGTTCGCATAATGAAACCTTGTTGGATCAAAAAAGGTTCGTACACTTCTTCGATGGTTTCGGCATTTTCGCTCACCGCGGTGGAAAGCGTGGTGATGCCCACCGGTCCGCCTTTGAATTTATCGATGATCGTGGTCAAAATTTTGTTGTCCATTTCGTCCAAACCGTGGTTGTCCACATTCAACGCTTTCAACCCGAATTTGGTGATTTCCAAATCGATTTTTCCGTTTCCTTTGATTTGGGCAAAATCGCGGATTCGGCGCAACAAGGCATTCGCAATTCGGGGCGTGCCTCGGCTTCTTCCGGCGATTTCAACAGCGGCATCGAACTTAATCGGGATTTTCAAAATCGAAGCGCTGCGCTGCACAATATCCGAAAGCAGTTCGGTGGTGTAATAGTTCAACCGGTTGGAAATTCCAAAACGAGCGCGCATCGGGGCAGTCAACAAACCGGAGCGTGTGGTGGCACCGACCAAAGTGAAAGGATTCAATTCAATCTGAACTGTTCGCGCGTTCGGCCCGGTTTCGATCATAATATCGATTTTGTAATCTTCCATTGCCGAATACAAATATTCTTCGATCACGGGACTCAACCGATGTATTTCGTCGATGAACAACACGTCGCGTTCTTCCAAATTAGTGAGCAAGCCGGCAAGATCACCGGGTTTGTCCAACACGGGGCCGGAAGTGACTTTGATTCCCACTTTCAATTCGTTCGCCAAAATATGCGCTAAGGTGGTTTTTCCCAATCCCGGCGGACCGTGAAACAGCGTATGGTCCAAAGCTTCGCCGCGCAAATTGGCGGCTTTTACAAAAATTTGAAGGTTTTCCAATACTTGATCTTGCCCGGCAAAATCGTCAAATTCCAGCGGACGCAAAACGCGTTCGATGTCCAATTCTTCGGGAGTGAAATTTTCGCCGGTGGGATCCAAATTTTCGTTCATGCTACAAATATAAAGGTTATTAAGTTCTTGTGGTGATTAGGAAAAATTTTGATTGAAATTTGCAAAATAAAAAAGCACCATGAAAATTCATAGTGCTTTTGAAAAACCATCGTTTCTAATTTTATTGCTTCATTAAAATATATTCCCCCGAAGGCACCAACATATATGAGTACGGGCTTTTTTCGTCCATGGATATAAAATAGATCGTGGTTCGTTTATAAGCTTTTAAAGCTGGTTGGCCGTTAACTGTGATCCTTTGCAAAATCAATTCCCCACTTAATTGGTGGATGGGGTCCGAAAAACCTAGATTTACTCGTTTTTCTCCGGGGGTGCAATTCCCGCATTCGGGTTTTTGATGTTTACTTATTACTGTATTTCCAACTATATTATGTGACCTTTGATTTCCATATATTGTTGTAAGAGTGGGTAGTGTGTTGATTTTTTCCACGCCATTTTCAACATATCGGTATTCCCCGACCAACAAATCCTCATAATAATATGGGTTTGCCGCCATTACTTTTTTTTCCAATACGATTTTGAGCGAAGTGTTTCCATTCGTATATACCCATGTGCCCACAAAAGGGTCCAAATAATTATCGACGTCCTTGTAATAATGGTTTTCTTCGGGCATCCCGTTCCAATCATCCAAATCGACCAAGGTAACTTGGGAATTGACATTATAAGTTGTTATAAAAAAAATCAATATAAAAAATAAATTTTTCATTGTTTGATCAAGACCAGTTCCGTGGAAAGCGGGTAGCTTATCGGTGGCGGGATAGGATCGTTTACGTGACGAACTTGAATATGGTGATATATTGAAATTTTGATGGCTTCTTGACCATTTACGGTTGTTCCTTTTATAAAAATACGATCTATAGAACCACTTACCGGATCTTTGATTGAACCATAAATCCATTTTTCATTTGGCAATACATCTGTTTGTCCCAAAGTTTTTCCCGTCATAATAGCACCACTATTAATAGGATATTTTCGGCCATCGGAATAATTAATCTGTAAATCATTCAACGTATTTACTTTTTCAACCCCGTTCTCCACATAGCGATAAGCTCCAATCAACAAATCTTCAAAAAATATTCCATTGCTTGCAGATGAATGTTCCATTTTTTCCAAAACAATTTTAAAAGAGGTGTTTCCGTTCGTGTAGAGCCAAGTACCCACAAAAGGATCCAAAATATGGTTCACATCTTTGTAATAAACCCCCGCTTCGGGATAGTTTATATCCTCAATGTCACTTAAGATTATTTGGGCATTAAGACTCGTTCCACTTAAAAATACGCTCAATATAATAAATAATTTTTTCATTGTTTGATCAATACCATTTCTGTGGAAAGCGGGTAGCTTATCGGCGGCGGAATAGGATCGTTTACGTGCCGGGTTCCGATATGGTGGTAAATAAAAATTTCGATGGCTTCTTGACCATTTACGGTTGTTTTTTTTATGAACAGTTGATCCGCCGACCCACTAACAGGGTCACTTATCACGAGGACCAACCATTTCTCATTTGGCATAACATCTGTTTGTCCAAGGGCCACACCGGTCATAACGGAGTGGCCATATATTTCATATGGACTTCGACTATTATAATTATAATTTAAATCATTTAAAGTATTTACTTTTTCAACCCCGTTTTCCACATAGCGATAAGCACCTACCAAAATATCTTCATAATAGATTCCATTGTTAAAGGGCAGATTTACTTTCTTTTCCAAAACAATTTTAAAAGAGGAGTTGCCGTTCGTGTAGAGCCAAGTGCCCACAAAAGGATCCAAAATATGGTTCACATCTTTGTAATAAACCCCCGCTTCGGGATAGTTTATGTCTTCTATGTCGCTTAAGGTTATTTGAGCATTAAGACTTGTACCACTCAAAAATACGCTTAATATAATAAATAATTTTTTCATTTTTGTTGTATTTAGGTTAATTACAAGGGATGGATTCAACAGTTGTGCCATTCAAAGAAAGTTTGCTCCAGTTGCTCATATCGCCCGTGGCTTTATATAAATCCACACCAAAGGTTCCAAAGACCTGTAAAAAATATTTTTCCAAATTGTTTTTATGTGCTTTATAACCGGCACGTTGAGCCCATAGTATATTTTCTATTGTTTTTTCTCGTGTAGAATCTTCATATAAAGGACTGTTCAGCATATTATTGACTCTACTAATCAAAAGACTTGGATTGTTTGCTTTCAGCGCATACACAATATAGGGGTTGGCCGTTGGGTCGGTCTCGTATGCAGGATTGTTGCAAATCATAATGGAAACCACATAGGGCAGGTTATCGGCCGAGGCATAGTCGTAAAAACCTGCCAGTTGCACCAAATCACCAAAAGAATACATTCCATATCCGTTCAGGGTATGGATATGCGCGCCACCAATATAATCCCAGCCTTTTATTAAATTTACTCCGTGGGCAGTGCCCTCAACAGGCGTATTGGTGTAAGTATGGCTTCCATCACCATTCAACTCCCTTTTAAACATAACACCCCATTCATGTGGATTAGTGCTGCTATTTTGCTCATCCAATTTGGTTTTTAAAAAATCTATTTGATCGTTAATATTCTGTCCATTTACATCGGATAGCGTCTTCAAGTCTTGACAATCATTTTCGACAGGAAGCACCGGAACAGCGATAATTTCCATGCCGCAGTTTGGGCCGTGACAATCTACGGGCGGTGGGTCGTCATTATTATCCCCGCCTCCGTTGGCGCCTCCGCCACCTTCACCGGTACCGCCATTACCGCCCGTATCCCCACCTCCGGAATTTCCTCCGCTTGGCCCGCATGATTGGGCCATCAAAGTCCACTGGCAGCCTACGTTATTTTCACCGTCAACCTCTCCTTCATCAACTATCACACCACACTCGACCGACCATACAAATATACAATTATATTCGACTCTCCCTGTTTCTGTGCCTTTTCCCATTTCATTGTCTTTGAGCACAACATTATAATCAAAATCGATCGGTACAATTACCGTACTACTAGTTTCCAACTCATTTTGATCCATGCTTTTGAATTCATTGGAAGTAAAACCATAATGGACAATGTAAGCATTGTAACCACCTATGCCGTTGGATTGAAAAACAAGGTTTTCCAAAAACGCATCGTCAGGTTTGTCCTTCGAAATATGAAAATTGTAGAAATGACGATTTGTGGTTGAATTTTCAATATATTTTACAACATCGGTATGAATGGTAAAACCGTATTCTTCATTATAAATATCACCGCCCCTTCCAAGTAAACTATTGTTTTGGCTCTCCTTAAGTTTTTGGAGAATTTTCATTAAATTTTCGTTGGTACTGATTTCTTTTTTGTGGATTACTTTTATTGTGATCCCATTTTGTTGATCCAAATTTTGGTGTTCTTCCACAAAGTTATCCTTTTCGCACGAAAAAACCATACCGCACAAAAACAATAACCCAACTATTTTAAGAAGATATTTTTTCATCATATTTTTGGTTCTGGATTTATATACCTGCCGAAAATACAAGGGAAACCTTTTTCATCGCAGATTATCCTATGCAATTTTGATGTAAATTATATGCAAGTTATGAATTTAATTTTGCATATTTGTGGAAACAACCTAATTCTCATGAGAAAAGAACGATTGATAGCAAAGCGTTTGGAGCGAAAAATCCCACAGCGGAAATTGGCCGATTTAATGCATATGGAACAATCCACCTATAGCCGCAGGGAAAGCGGCGAAACGAAAATACCCAATAGTGAATGGGAAAAACTCGCCGAACTGTTGGATTGCAAAGTGGAGGATATTTATGAACCGGATGAGCTTTCCCAAGTAAAAATAGACAATCGAAACGCCAATTTCAACGATAGTTCAGGAAACAACAATAATTATTACAACCTCCCAAAATCCGTCTTGGACAACCTGCAGGATTATATCGCTCTTTTAAAAAAGGAAAACCAGCGGTTGAAAAAAGAAAAATCGTAAAATTATTTCTTCAAATAACAAAAAACCCTTTCGAGAAATTCAAAAGGGTTTTGTATTATATTTTCGGTGCAATAATTTTACTGTTTCCTGCCAACTGCCCCGAGACTTCGGGGCCAACCGATCACCGATCTCCAAATCACCGATCACCGATAATAATCAATGATTCATCTCCTCTTCGTTTTCTTGAAGCGGAACGTTTTGCGGTACAAAATCCTGGCCCGGAATCACGTAATCGGATTCATCTTGGTTCATTTTACTGTAATCGTACGACCAACGGTATACGTGCGGAATTTCGCCCGGCCAGTTTCCGTGAATATGTTCGACAGGGGCCGTCCATTCCAAGGTAGTGGAATTCCACGGGTTTTTTGTCGCCCTTTTTCCGTAAAAAATAGAGCTCAAAAAGTTATAAAGGAACACCAGTTGAACCGCGGCAGTAATGATCGCAAAAACGGTAATCAACACGTTGGTATCGGCCAAATCATCGAAATATGGAAAGTTGGTGTTGTTGTAATAGCGTCGTGGAAGCCCGGCCATTCCAATAAAATGCATCGGGAAAAACACGCCATAGGCACCGATGATGGTCACCCAAAAATGGAGGTAACCGAGGTTTTTGTTCATCATTCGACCAAACATTTTCGGGAACCAGTGATAAATTCCCGCAAAGAAACCGTAAAGTGCTGAAATTCCCATCACCAAGTGAAAGTGGGCGATCACAAAATAGGTGTCGTGTACGTTGATATCGAGCGTACTGTCGCCCAAAATAATCCCGGTCAACCCACCCGTGATAAAGGTGGAAACAAAGCCAATGGAAAATAGCATCGCCGGGTTCATTTGCAGATTTCCTTTCCACAAAGTGGTGATCCAGTTAAAGGCTTTTACAGCGGAAGGGATCGCAATCAACAACGTGGTAAACGTAAATACCGAGCCTAGAAACGGGTTCATTCCGGAAACGAACATATGGTGCCCCCAAACAATGGTCGATAAAAAGGCAATCGCCAAAATGGAGGCAACCATCGCGCGGTACCCAAAAATCGGTTTTCGCGAATTGGTGGCGATGATTTCGGAAACAATTCCCATTGCGGGAAGGATTACGATATATACTTCTGGGTGGCCCAAAAACCAAAATAAATGTTCAAACAATACTGGCGAACCACCTTGATGTGCCAACACTTCCCCTTGAATGTAAATATCGCTCAAGAAAAACGAGGTGCCGAAACTTCGATCCATAATCAGCATCAAGGCTGCAGAAAACAATACGGGAAACGAGACCACTCCAATAATAGCGGTTACGAAAAACGCCCAAATCGTCAAGGGCAAGCGGGTCATTGACATTCCGGTAGTTCGAAGGTTGATGACCGTTACAATATAGTTCAAGGACCCCAACAGGGAAGAAGCAATAAAAACAGCCATGGATGCGAGCCAAAGGGTCATTCCCAAACCGGAACCTGGAATTGCTTGTGGCAAGGCACTCAATGGCGGATAAACGGTCCAACCAGCCGAAGCGGGGCCGGTTTCCACAAACAAAGAGCTCAACATAATGATACTGGATATAAAAAACAACCAGTAGGAAATCATGTTCAAAAAGCCGGAGGCCATATCGCGGGCGCCGCACTGGAGCGGAATCAATAAGTTACTGAAGGTACCACTCAAACCCGCGGTCAATACAAAAAAGACCATGATGGTTCCGTGAATGGTGACCAGGGCCAAGTAAATGTTCGGATCCATTACGCCGTCGGAGGCAAAATCGCCCAACAAAAATTCAAAAATCCAAAATGATTCGCCCGGCCAAGCCAGTTGCATACGGAAAAGAACGGACATGGCGATTCCGATCACCCCCATCATCAGACCGGTGATCACATATTGCTTGGAGATCATTTTATGGTCTTGACTGAAAATATATTTGGTTATGAACGACTGTTTGTGATGATGTGCGTGATCATCGTGATGGTCGTGAGCCGGTGCTTGTGCGATTGCTGACATAGGTATCTAACGCTTTACTAATTTTTTTTGATTGAATCGTTGGTAGTGGAAGGAATTTCAATTCCTGTTTCCACCATTTTTTCGGTTTTCATGGTCGAAGCTTCATCGGCGGAACCTTTTTCGGCAGAAGTTGAAGTTGCTTTTTCTTCCGGTTGCAGGTTTTGTGCAACTGTTTTTTGCTCCGCCATCCACTTTTTGTAATCTTCTTCGCTTTCGACCACAATTTTCATTTGCATGTTGTAGTGCGAGGTTCCACAAATTTTATTACAGAGAAGAAAATAATCAAATTCGTAGGGCTCTAACGGCAAATCGCCTTCGGCAACAAGTGCTTTGCTTTTTTGCCTTCTAATTTCGTTGATTTCACGAATGTCTTCGACCATTTCTTCGTTCTTTCGCATCTCTTCAGTGGTAATGGTCGGGGTGAACCCAAACTGGGTGATCATTCCCGGAACCACGTTCATTTGTGCCCTGAAAAACGGCATATAAGCGGAATGTAAAACATCTTGCGAGCGAAGTTTAAAAATAACCGGGCGCCCAACAGGAAGGTGAAGCTCTGTGGCGACCACATCATCGGCAGCGTAAGGATCGCTTTGATCCACGCCCAAAACATTTTTGCCTTCGATAAATCGAACGTTTGCTTTTCCAAGCACGCCATCTTCCCCGAAATAACGGGCGGTCCAACTAAATTGTTTGGCATAAAGCTCGACGATCAAGGTGTCTTCGGTTTCTTCAACGTTCATAATTGCAGACCAAGTGAACAATCCGTAAATGATCAATCCGGCCAATACGATAACGGGAATAATGGTCCAAATAAATTCCAATTTGTCGTTATCGGCATAGAACAAGGCTTTTTTTCCTTTTTCACCTCTATATTTATAGGCGAACCAATGCAACAAAAATTGGGTGATTATTTGTACGAACATAATAATTCCGATGGAAACGAACATCAAGGTGTCGTACTGCGACCCGTGAGCCGACGCTGCTTCGGGCAAATAATATTCGCTGTAATTCCAAAAGCAATACAGCATGCTGAGGTTCATTAAAACCAAGAAACCGAGCATCAAATAGCCTTGTTTGCGGTTGTCGGTATCGGTCGCGACTTGCGAAGAACCTTCGACGGAAACCGGTTGCGACAATTTGTAAATTTTTGACATTTGCCAAACGGTGATCCCCAAAAGCGCTACAACTATGATAATTAAAAATGCAGTCATTGTATGATTTCTTCTTTAATTTCTATATCAATTAATAATGGTAATTTTCACTTTCTTTAATAAAAGGATCGCCTTTGGGATGCAACGGCACTTTTGCAAGGCCTCTTGCAACGACAAAGATAAACAAGCCCAAGAAAAAGCAGATCGCCGCGATTTCGGGTATTCCGAAATACCAATTGGGGCCAACGGTTGGTGGCATTACCAATAGGAAAATATCGATGTAATGGCCGACCAAAACAGCAACACCGGTCATAATAACAAACCATGGCACCCTTTTGTAGTCGCTGTTCATCAACATCAACACGGGAAACACAAAATTGAGCACCAACATTCCAAAGAACAACAGGTTGTATTCTTGAATTCGAATCACGAAATAGGTGACTTCTTCGGGAATGTTCGCGTACCAAATCAGCATAAATTGGGCGAACCAAAGGTAGGTCCAAAAAATACTGAAAGCGAAAATATACTTCGCCAAATCGTGCAAATGGCTATCGTTCACAAAAGCCAAATATCCAGCACGTTTCAAGAAAATGACCACCAAGGCAATTACGGTGATCGCCGAAACGAAAATGCTCGCAAAAACATACCAAGCGAACAAGGTGCTGAACCAGTGCGGGGTCATCGACATAAAGAAGTCCCACGCCATCAAGGATTCGGTAACAATGAAAAATATTAAGAAATAAACGGAAATTTTAAAGTTCTTTTTGTAATGCGTGTAGTCGCCAGCGGTCGCTTCTGCTTGACGCAACGAATTTCTTCTGGAGAAATAGCGGTACAAGTTCCAACCTGTCAAATAAATGATGACCCTGATCAAAAAGAATGGAAAGTTCAAATAAGCGGATTTCACTTGTAATATTTCATCATGTGCGACCACCGCTTCGTCTTGCCAAAGGTAAAAGTGCGTGCCGGCAAAAATAACGATCAAAAACACAATGATGGTTCCCGGCAGCAAATAGGAGGTGATACCTTCCATAACCCGGTACAAAACCGGCGACCACCCCGATTGCGATGCATATTGAATGGCATAGAAAACCAATGCGCCCAAGGCGATCATAAAGAAAAAGAACGCCGCGACAAAAGTTGCCGACCATGGTCTGGTTTGCAATTGATGCAACACATGCTCTAAATGTTTTTGGTCATGATTCCCTTCCTCGGCATGTTCGCCAACGTGCATTTCTTTTTCGACCCCTTCCGTAAATCCAGGTTTTCCTTGTGCTTTGTCAATTAGGCTGGGTTTGTGTTTCTCGCTATGCCCTTCCGAAACTTCATGGGTTTGCGAAGTGGCGTGCCCTCCACCGTGTTCATTTTGGGAGGCCATGATTTCTTTTACCTCGCCAACATTTGATGGAACGGTCAAGAATGCATAGGTCAATCCCAACAAACCAACAACCATAAGAATGATGGAACCTATTTTTAATTTACTGGATATCGTGTACATAGTTATACTATCTAAAAAATACTGTTATTCTTATTTTATGCTATCAGTTTCAACCGACATTTCTTCTTTTTCGGGAGCTGTTTCGGTTACTATGGTCGATTCCGCATTGACCGCAGGAACCAAGTTCTCGTTTTGTTTTTCAGCGTTTTCCGAAACCTTTTCGAATTCCTTTTTGGGCGCACCGTTCAATGCACGTTTCAAATCCATCACATAGTGGGCGATTTGCCAGCGTTCTTTCGCGGTCGTTTGCGATGCGTATGATCCCATGGTGTTGAGTCCATAATACATCACATAATAGGTGCTTCCCATGGTAATGTTCCTTCCCGGGGCGTTATAGGCGGGAATCCCCAGAATTTTTTCACGTTCTGCCAAAATACCTTTTCCATCACCTTTATCGCCATGGCACACGGCGCAATAAATGGTGAACAATTCTTGCCCGGCGGCCACATTTTCTTCGGTGTAGGGCAACGGATTTTTCAAATTTGCTTTTGCGGCAAGGTAATCTTCATTGGTGTTTTCATATTCAAAAGGCATCCATCCACGCGGAATGGTTCCTTCCACCGGAAGTTTTGCCGATTGACCGTGTTGAAACACCTCATAATTTCCATAGGCTTCATAGGCTTCGGAAAAATACATGTTCGGGAAATATTGGTAATTCCTATCGTCGGTGCTGAAACAAGAAACCGCACTAAAAACCAACAAGAACAGTGAGGATTTGTATAGTAAACTTTTCATCGTGTTGTTGCGTTATTCGATTAATTTTATTTCGGATGCCCCGGTATCGTACAAAAATTTGGTCAATTGGTCGGTGTCATGGTTTGCCACTTCAACTTCCACCAAAAAATGATCGTCGGTGGTTCGGATATCCGGGTTTTCGGCTTTTCGGAACGGCCATATTTTGCTGCGCATATAAAAGGTGATCACCATTAAATGGCCCGCAAAAAACACCGTCAATTCGAACATGATCACAACAAACGACGGCAAGTTTTGAATAAAGCTAAAACTGGGTTTCCCTCCGATATTTTGAGGCCAGTCTTGAATCATCATATAGTTCATCATCCAAACGGCAAAACTACAACCTACCAATCCGTACAAAAACGAGGTAATGGCAATTCGGGTGGGCGCAAGTCCCAAAGCTTTGTCCAACCCGTGCACCGGAAAGGGCGTATATACTTCGGAAATGGTATAATTTGCCTCGCGGGTCTGTTTTACGGCTTGCATCAGCAAATCGTCATCTGGATAGAGCGCGTGTATCACTTTTGTTGCCATACTAATTGTTTTTAAGTTTTTTTGCCTGACCTGCCCAATCGTCGCGTTTTGCCCTGCCGTCGAAAGCATCGATCACAGTGTCGATGACCTCATAATCTTGGTCGGTCATTCGACTAATTTGGTCGAAAGTGTAAACGCCCAATTGATGTAATTTTTGTTCCAATACAGGACCAACACCGTTGATTTTTTTCAAATCATCGGGTTGTTGGATATCGGGGTCAAAAGTCCCAATGCGCTCCAGCATGGAATCGATTTCGTCTTTTTCGATTTCGGAATGCGTCAATCCATCGGCACTGACCGTTGGTTCATGATCTTCATCTTCAATTTCTTCTTTCTTGGAAGTAAAATAAGTTCCTTCTTTATTGGCGGAAGGGCTTCCTGAGGTTGGATCCAGATCCACTTGGATATGGGAAGTGTCATCTCCGTGTTTTGCCCTCAATTGTTTATACCTTTCTCCGGAGGATTTCAATATGGTTTTTACCTCGGCTTGGGCAATTACCGGGAAGTTTTGTGCGTACAACAAAAACAGCACAAAGAAAAACCCGATGGTTCCCATAAATATTCCAATATCGACAAAAGTTGGCGAGAACAACGCCCAAGAGGATGGGATTTTTCCTTTGCTCAAGTTGATCACAATAATGTCAAAACGTTCGAACCACATCCCGATATTGATGATCAACGCCACAAAGAAGGTCCACATAATATTCCTTCTCAATTTTTTCACCCAAAGGGAAAGCGGCACAATAAAATTACAAGTGATCAAGGCCCAAAACGCCCACCAATATGGCCCTGTTGCAGCTCCATAAGAAAGATAGGTGTAGTTTTCATAATTGCTCCCGGTGTACCAACCTATGAAATATTCGGTAATGTAGGCGACGCTCACAATTCCACCGGTCAACAAAATCACTTTGTTCATATATTCGATGTGCAGCACGGTGATGTATTCTTCCAAATTTAGCACCTTTCGCATAATAATCAACAAGGTTTGCACCATCGCAAAACCGGAAAAAATAGCCCCGGCCACGAAATAGGGCGGGTAAATGGTACTGTGCCATCCGGGAACGACCGAGGTGGCAAAGTCAAATGATACCGTGGTATGCACCGAAAGTACCAAAGGAGTCGCCAAACCGGCCAACACGAGCGAAACTTCTTCAAAACGTTGCCAATCTTTCGCACGGCCGCTCCATCCGAAACTTAATATACTGTATATCTTCTGTTTAAAAGGAGTGTTCGCACGATCGCGGATCATCGCAAAATCGGGCAACAAACCGGTCCACCAAAATACCAAAGAAATGGATAGATAAGTGGAAATCGCAAAAACGTCCCACAGCAAAGGCGAGTTAAAGTTCACCCACAACGAACCGAATTGGTTGGGAATGGGCAATACCCAATAGGCCAACCATGGACGCCCCATGTGGATGATCGGGAAAAGTCCTGCTTGTACCACCGCAAAAATCGTCATTGCTTCCGCGGACCGGTTGACGGCCATTCTCCATTTTTGGCGGAAAAGCAACAAAACCGCTGAAATCAAAGTTCCGGCATGACCAATACCCACCCACCAAACAAAGTTAGTGATGTCCCAAGCCCAACCAATGGTCTTGTTCAATCCCCAAACGCCGATTCCGGTGGAAATGGTATAAATTATACAACCCACGCCCCATAAAAAGGCGACCAAGGCAATGCTAAAAACAATCCACCAGGATTTGTTGGCTTTTCCCAGAACCGGAGCGCTTATATCAACGCTAATGTCATGATATGACTTGTTCCCGATAACTAACGGCTCTCTTATAGGTGCTTCGTAGTGCGACGACATATTTTTATAATAAATTGATTCTTGATATAAATTTTTATGCTTCTGTGGTGTTGCGTACTTTTACTTGGTACATCACATTGGGCTGGGTTCCGGTGCTTTCCAACAAATGGTACATCCGATCGCTGTTTTTCTTTTCCAGAACAGCACTTTCTTTGTCATTGATATCACCAAACACCAAGGCTCCTTTGTCACAAGCTCTTGAACAAGCCGTGTAGAATTCGCCATCTTCAATGGTCCTGCCTTCGGTTTTAGCGGTCAAAATAGTTTGTTGGGTCAATTGCATGCACATGGAACATTTTTCCATCACCCCACGGGAACGAACCGTAACATCGGGATTCAACACCATGCGGCCCAAATCGTTGTTCATATGATAATCGAACTCGTCGTTTTGGCTGTACAGGAACCAGTTGAAACGACGCACTTTGTATGGACAGTTGTTCGCACAATAACGGGTTCCAACACATCGGTTGTAGATCATTTGGTTTTGGCCTTGACGCCCGTGCGAAGTAGCCGCCACCGGACAAACCGTTTCGCAAGGTGCATGGTTGCAATGCTGGCACATTACGGGCTGGAACGCAACTTGTGGATTTTCATCAGGGGTTTCCACACCTTCAAATCCTTCAAAAAGATCCAGTTTTTCCAGTGCTTCATAATCTTCTTGGAAAGTATCTTCGGAAGAATAATAACGGTCGATGCGCAACCAGTGCATATCGCGGAATTTACGCACTTCTTCTTTTCCAACAACCGGTACGTTGTTTTCGGAATGGCAAGCAATAACGCAAGCTCCACATCCGGTACACGCATTCAGGTCAATGGACAAATTGAAATGGTGCCCAATGCTTCGGTCAAAAGAGGTCCAGATATCCGCTTTGTCGGATTGAACGTGAACTTCGTTGTGGTTATAGCTCACCACCACTTTTTCGTTCCATTCTTCCTTCGGCTTGGTAATGAAATCCTCCAAGCTGGTTTCTTTGATAATGTCGGCCCTTCCGGCCAAGGTGCTTTGCAACTGCGTGCAAGCAAATTCGTGTTCCCCTTCCGCCTTTTTAACGCTTACGCTTTGAAAAGATTTAAAATCTTTATAAAGTGGGAAAGCGTTCACACCAACTTGCATTTCTTTTTGAATGCTTTCTTTTTTGCCGTACCCGAGCGCCAAACCAATAGCTCCTTTTGCTTGTCCGGGCTGAACGATCACCGGAACTTTTTTCAACTCGACATTGCCCAATTTCAAATTCACATAGTTTCCGTTCATCGCACCATTGGAAACAATCGGGTTTTCAAGTTCCAACGCATCGGCGTCGGCTTTTGACATGGTGACGTAGTTGTCCCAAGTGGTCCGGGTAATCGGGTCGGGCAATTCTTGCAACCAAGGGTTGTTGGCTTGTTGGCCATCGCCCAGTGCGGTTTTGGTGTACAGAACCAATTCGAATTCTCCTTTTTTGGTCGAAGCTTTTGAAAGGTTTCGAGCCGCTGTGGAAGCACTACTAATCCCGGAAATGGAATTTCCAGTTGCCAAAGCAGCAGTTCCCGAGGGTTGCGAAGCTTTGAAAACTCCATCGTGCAAGGCTTGGTTCCAAGAAGAACCGTTTAAACTGGAAGCCCAGGTTCCTTGAACATATTCGTGATACGTAGTTTCGTTCCCGCTCCATTTCAGCATGCAATCCTGAAATTGCCGTGTATCGAACAACGGACGAATGGTGGGCTGCATCAAACTGTAATGGCTTTTGGTCAACTGCACATCGCCCCAACTTTCGAGGTAGTGCGGTGTTGCAGCAATGTATTTGCACAATTTTGCGGTTTCGTCTTCTTTCATCGAAAACGCCACGGAAAGTTTCACTTTTTTCAAGCCTTCCTTAAATTCCGAGGAATTGGGCAAGCTATACGCAGGGTTCACTCCGGCGATC
>DASSWG010000034.1:0-2764 GCA_035705295.1 Flavobacteriaceae bacterium | reverse complement strand
AGCAACAAAAAAACAAGCATTGGGCCGCGGCCTTTCCGCTTTGTTGAAAGATCCGGAAAATGATATCAAGTCGGCCGAAGACAAAAATGCCGATAAAGTAGTGGGCAATATTGTGGAATTGGAAATGGGCGCCATCGAAGTAAACCCGTTCCAACCCCGGACAAGTTTCAACGAAAACACCCTAACGGAACTCGCGACTTCTATCAAAGAATTGGGCGTGATCCAGCCCATCACCGTGCGAAAACTTGCCTACAACACCTATCAATTGGTTTCGGGAGAGCGACGGTTTCGTGCTTCGCTGATGGCGGGCTTAAAAACCATTCCTGCCTACATTCGAATTGCGAACGATCAGGAATCCTTGGAAATGGCCTTGGTGGAAAACATCCAACGTCAAGATTTGGACCCCATCGAAATCGCGCTTTCCTACCAACGCTTGATCGACGAAATCAGTTTGACACAGGAGCAAATGAGCGACCGCATCGGAAAAAACCGCTCCACCATCGCCAATTATTTACGTTTGTTGAAATTGGACCCGATCATCCAAACCGGAATGCGTGATGGCTTTTTGTCCATGGGCCACGGCCGCGCGCTGATCAATATTAAAGATCCCAATCTTCAACTGGAGGTGTACGAAAAGATTTTGGCCAATTCGCTTTCGGTGCGCGAAACCGAAAAATTGGTGCAAAACCTGAACAATCCAGAAAAGGAAAAAAAAGAACAACCTCAAAAAACCGTTTCCGTTCCCAAAGAAATCAAATCGGGGATCAAGTCCTTTTCGAATTATTTTGGAACCAAAGTAGCTGTGAAAATGGGTCAAAAAGGAAAGGGGAAATTGATTGTTCCGTTCAATTCGAAAGCCGATTTCGAACGCATTCAAAAATTGATCGAAGGTGAAAAATAAGCTGATTTTTGGGTTTGTTTTTTCTTTTTTTGCGTTTCAACTTTCGGCGCAAAAAGACTCCCTAACAGTGAAATCCGAAACTTTCAATTCAACCGAAAACCCGGCCAATTCAAAACCCTACAATGCGTTGGCGCCCGCAAAGGCCGCTTTTTTTTCTGCAGTTTTGCCCGGATTGGGGCAAGCCTACAACGGCAGTTATTGGAAAATTCCGTTGGTTTATGCCGGAATCGGTGGCGGAATTTACTTTTACATCGACAACAACAAACAATACCACCGGTTTCGCGATGCCTACAAACGCAGGTTGGCAGGTTTTGAAGACGATGAATTTCAGGGCTTGTTGGACAATGCCGGTTTGATCGAAGCCCAAAAACATTACCAACGCCAAAAAGAATTGTCGTTGTTGGTGACAGCTGCATTTTATATTCTGAACATCATCGACGCCAATGTGGAAGCACATTTGCAACAATTCAACGTCAGCGAAGATTTGTCGTTCGAAACCACCATTGACCAGAACGGAATCACCGGGGAAAATGATTTTGGGCTTTCGTTGAATTTTAAATTTTAAAAAAATGAAAATTGCACTGCTCGGTTACGGAAGAATGGGAAAATCGATCGAAAAAATCGCTTTGCAAAAAGGGCATAAAATCGTTTATAAAACTTCTGAAAAAATAGATTCCGAAGAACTTTCAAAAGCCGATGTTGCCATTGATTTCAGTGTTCCGGAAGCGGCTTTTCAAAATATTGGCACCTGTTTAAAAAACAATGTCCCAATTGTTTCCGGAACCACCGGTTGGTTGGAAAAATACAACGAAGCCGTTCAAATTTGCAAAGAAGAAAACGGTGCTTTTTTGTACGCTTCCAATTTCAGCATTGGGGTGAATTTATTTTTTGAACTGAACGAAAGCTTGGCAAAAATCATGCAAAATTTCCCCAATTACGAAGTGGAAATAGAAGAAACGCACCACACTAACAAACTCGACGCCCCAAGCGGAACGGCGATCAGTTTGGCGGAACAAATTATTGAAAACAGCGCAAAAACCAATTGGAAACTTCTGGAAGAAACAAATCATTTTGAAAACGGGGAAATTCCCATTGCCGCAAAACGCATTGTGGATGTTCCCGGAACCCATTTGGTAAAATATGCTTCCACAATCGACGACCTCGAAATAAAACACACCGCCCATTCGCGCGAAGGTTTTGCCGCTGGTGCGGTAATGGCAGCGGAATGGCTAAAAGACAAAACCGGGGTTTTTGGAATGAAAGATATTTTGAAAAGTTTACTTTTGCGGTAAATAGATGTGAGATGTGAGATGTGAGATGTGAGATGTGAGATGTGAGATGTGAGATGTGAGATGTGAGATTTGAGATTTGGAGCTTGGAATTTGGGATTTGGCCCTTCGACAAGCTCAGGGTGACAATTTTGGAACTTGGAATTTATAGCTTTGTAACTAAACCTGTTTTTAAAAGACCTATTAAACAAAAATATTATCTATGACAATTACAGAATGGTTCTTGTTTTT
Source organism: Flavobacteriaceae bacterium (assembly GCA_035705295.1). GTDB lineage: Bacteria > Bacteroidota > Bacteroidia > Flavobacteriales > Flavobacteriaceae > DASSWG01. Next base: position 343 of record DASSWG010000034.1, on the reverse strand, counting down.
CCTGTTGGTGCAAGTGGTGCATTTTTTGGGTACATGGAAACTCTATGTCAAAGCGGGAAGAAAAGCTTGGGAAGCCGCAATTCCGGTTTATAATGCCGTGGTTTTGATGAAAATTATCAACCGGCCATGGTGGTGGGTGATTTTGCTGTTCATCCCCATTGTGAACCTCATTATGTTCCCCGTGGTTTGGGTGGAAACCATTCGCAGTTTCGGCAGAAATTCCAAAATGGACACTTTTTTGGTACTGATCACTTTTGGGTTGTATATTTTTTATGTGAATTATGCGACCAACGATCCTTATATTGAAAACAGAAGTTTAAAACCGCGCACCAACCTTGGCGAA
>DASSWG010000033.1:0-3953 GCA_035705295.1 Flavobacteriaceae bacterium | reverse complement strand
AGCGGTTGTCCTCGTCGTCAAAATCGATTTTGTAGATGGTGCCGCGCGGAACCATCAAATAATCACCGTATTTGAAATCCAAATTTCCTAAATGGGTGCGCAGTTTTCCGCTTCCTTTGTGAATGAATATCAATTCGTCGCAATCGGCGTTTTTGTAGAAATAGTCTTCGATTGATTCTTGCGGGGCGGCCAAAACAATACTCACATCGCTATTGGTGAGCACAGTTTTCCGGCTTTCCAAATAATCCGGCGCGGGAGGGATTTTGAAACCTTTGAGCCGGTAGGATTGGATATTTTCCCGCGAAGGGATTTTTGGGGAAACGTCATAACTACCCTTGATTTCTTTCACTTGCGTAGGCCGGTGCTCGTGGTACAAATTGGACGACATTCCGTCAAAACCAATGGTTCCGAACAATTGCTCGTAGTACAAACCACCATCGGGTTTCTTAAAAATCGTATGGCGTTTGTGGGGTATTTTTCCTAATCGGTGATAAAAAGGCATGGTCGTTTTTCCGTTTTGTACAAATATCGGAAAATTAAGCCGAAAAACACGTTAAAGGAAACGAAAAATCCCCATTGCCAAATTCATTTTAATTCGTATTCAATTCGCATTAATTCGTAACTTAGAACCAAAACCCGACACTGAAAAACCATTTATTTTCACCGGTTTCAGGCGAATAGGAATATTTTATTTCCGCAGGCCCCAAAAAAGTTTCCAACCCGTAACCCAAGGCAAATCCCGAATAATCGGGAAAGGTGAACCACTCGCCCGTGGCGTACAAATCATCGTCCACATTGGCAATGTTGTAACTGGCAATGAAGTGGTTTTTCCCCAAAAAGCGGTAATCGATTTCAAAAAGGGCTTTTATGTAGCTGTCGCCGGCAAGTGCCAAAAAATCGTATCCATAAAAAGGCACAATGTTGTTCACGGGTTTGTTCCCATATCCGCCCAGATAAAAATTGAGCGTGTTCGACTCGCTTTCCCCGATCCTAAAACCGGTTTCGGTGGAAACGCGTGCCGAAAAATTGCGGTACAAAGTAAAAGCGTGGCCAAAAACCCCTTTGGCAATAGCAAATTCGGAAAAATCAAGGGTCGATTTCGAGGCGAACAAATAGGCATGGAAATCGCCCCGGAAATAATAACCCGCCGTGGGAAAATATTTTTTGTTGTAGGTGTCCAGTTCCAAATAACCCAAGGCACTGAACAAATTGGTTTCTTCCAAAATGGTGAACGGCAATTGGTTTCCGGCGCTTTCTTCCAAAAAAGTTTCGGTTTTTACTTTTACATATTTATGCTCGGCTCCTAGCCCCAAACGAAATGCTTGAATGAAAAAAGTTTCCGCAAAAACCTGGTTGGTGAAATCGGCATAATTGATTTCCACTTTGTTCACGTTGTAATCACCTATGTCGACCAATTGTTCCAAAAAATCGAAATCCACATCTTTTTCAAATTGATCGTATTTTGAAGTGAAACCCAAGCTCCAATAACGGCCTTTGTCAATGTAATAATTGAAATTATAGCGGATGTTGTCGCCCAAAACCACATCCAGTGAAGAGATGTCGTTGTTCAGCAGCAGGCTTTTGTGCGTAATGTTCAAAAGTAGACCACTTTTGAACAATTCGTCGTAATGTACGGCGAATTTCAAACTGGTTTTTCGTTCGCTTTCTTCCAAATCCAAAACAAGGTCGTATCCTTTTTCCTGTGGAATCAATTGGTAGCTGATGCGCTTGAAATTTCCGGTGGCCGACAAATTGTTGATGCCATAGGTGAGGTCGCGGTAATTGATTTTTGTTTTTTGATCGATTTTCAATTTTCCGCGGATATAATTTCTCGGATAACTGTGATCGCCTTTGATCACGATGGCATTTATGTAGAGCGAATTGGTTGATTTTATTTCTATTGTATCACGAGCCCATTGGTTTTGCCGTTGGGCGATTTCCCGTAATTTTTCAAACTTTTTGTTCGCCGCGATTTCCCCTTGTTCGATTATTTTTTCTCCTTCTTCAAATGAAAGTATGGTAAATTCCGAAATATCGGGCCGGATATACACATCGGTCAGCGCAATTTTTTCATCCATGGCTTGAATCGCCCTGAAATTGTTGATTTGGTTCAGAATTTCCAAAGCGCTATCCAAATTTTTCCGCCCGGTCAAACTGTCCTGAACATTGACGCCAATGATTAAGTCCACTCCTTTTTTTTGAAGTTCGCGCACCGGGTAATTGTTCACTACGCCACCATCGACCAAGAGTTCGCCTTCTACTTCCACCGGGCTGAACAAGGAAGGGATTGCAGAACTTGCCGCCACCGCCAAAGGCAGCGATCCGTGATCGAGCACCACTTCTTCGCCGGTTTCGATGTTGGTGCCAATGGCGAAAAAGGGGATCGGCATTTTGCTGAAATCGGTGGTTCCGTTCAAATGTGCCGTCAAGCGCGAAATTAAATTGTACACGTTTTGGCCTTTTGAAAGCCCCGAGGGAAAAGAAATTTCAAAATTGTCGAACGGCAAAGAAATGATGTATTTTCCCGATTGTTCTTTTTCGTAAAAAGTTTTGACATCGCGTGGAAGTTCATCTTGGATCAAACTCACAAAATTGGTATCGTGAAAAATGGAATCCAAAGCTTTTGCGGAATAACCCGCGGCGTACAACGAACCCACAATCGCGCCCATACTGGTGCCGCCGATATAATCGATGCGAACGCCGGCGCTGTCGATCACTTTCAACGCGCCGATGTGCGCCAAACCTTTTGCGCCCCCACCCGAAAGCACCAAACCAACTGTCAAATCTTCTTTTTCGGGAAGGCGTAGGCTGTCCTGTGCTTGAATTTTCAAACAGAACAAGAATAAAATGGAAAGGCAAAAAAACTTCATTTACTCTTTTTCGTGATAATGTTCATAGATCAACTTTGCTTTCGAATTGCCGATAATTTCGGCCAAACTTTTTTCGGAAGCTTCCGAAATGCGTTTCACCGACCGGTACTGTTTCAACAATTCCACCGCGGTTTTTTCCCCGATTCCCGGAATATTTTCCAAATCGGTGCTCAAAGCGGCTTTGCTGCGTTTGTTTCGGTGGAAGGTGATGCCGAAACGATGGGCTTCGTTGCGCAGTTGCTGAATAATTTTCAGGGTTTCCGATTTCTTGTCCAAATATAAGGGAATTGAATCGCCCGGGTAAAACAATTCTTCTAAACGTTTTGCAATGCCGATGATGGCGATTCTTCCACGAAGTTCCAATTCATCCAAAGCTTTTACCGCTGAAGAAAGTTGGCCTTTTCCGCCGTCGATGATGATGAGTTGCGGAAGTGGTTCGTTTTCGTTCAGCAAACGTCGGTACCTTCGGAAAACCACTTCTTCCATCGAGGCAAAATCATCAGGGCCTTCCACGGTTTTGATGTTGAACTTGCGGTACTCTTTTTTGCTCGGCTTTCCGTTTTTGAACACCACGCAGGCCGCCACGGGATTGGTCCCCTGAATGTTGGAATTGTCGAAACATTCAATGTGCCGCGGTTCTTCGGAAAGGCGTAAATCTTTTTTCATTTGGGCCATGATCCGGTTGGTGTGCCGATCGGGATCCACGATTTTTATTTGCTTGAAGCGTTCTTGCCGGAAATATTTCGCGTTGCGCATCGACAATTCCACCAAGGCTTTTTTGTCGCCCAATTTCGGAACGCTCACTTTTATTTTTTCGCCCATTTCCACCGAAAAAGGGACGTAAATTTCCGGGGAAACGGAATGGAAACGTTGGCGGATTTCGGTGATGGCGAGTTCCAGCAGTTCTTGGTCGGTTTCTTCCAATTTTTTTTTCAGTTCGATGGTGTGCGACCGAACGATGGAGCCGTGCGAGAGCTGTAAAAAATTCACATAGCCGTACTGTTCGTCGCTAGTGATCGAAAACACATCGACATTGTTGATTTTTGGGTTCACAATGGTCGATTTGGATTGGTATTTTTCCAA
>DASSWG010000032.1:0-5370 GCA_035705295.1 Flavobacteriaceae bacterium | reverse complement strand
AGGATTTGGTTGATTTTATCCGTCATTAAATTGGGTTTTCCTTGTTCTAAATCGCGCACAAAACGCACTCCAACCCCAGTCATATCAGCCAATTCTACTTGTGTGAGATTAGACTTCTTTCGTGCTTTTCGCACAAAATTTGCCATGCTGTTATTTCTGTTCCATGCTTGCATAATTATATCTTTATGGGTGTAATATACTAAATTTTCAATAAAAATATACCTTGATGGGTATAAATTATATTATTTGTATGATTTTATACCTTTTTGGGTATAATTAATTTGTTGCAAGTAGCATATAATTATATTTTTAGTGGTCCTACCACGAACCTTGTGGAAGTAATATAAAACCTCAATTTATAAAACACTTTGGTTTTAAAGGCTGGAAGACCGAAGACGGAAATTTGATAGTGATGTTTATCACGACATTTTTGGTTGTTTCCCTATAAACTCAATGAAACCTTGCAACTTCGGTCTTCCGTCCCTCGTCTTCCGACCCACACAATTCGTGATAGTACCTTATTTAATATACTTTTTGAATTGCGCAAGGAAAGGAATTCAATTTTTCAAATAGATTCGTTGGTGTTGTGTTGGTTTTTTTTGCGTTTCGGAAGCCCGACAGATTTATTTTTCACCATAAATATCTTTCCGGTAATTTTCTTCTTCGCCTTCTAAAATTTGAAGATAACTTTTGTAGCGTGAAAAAGGTATCTTCCCTTCTTCCAAAGCAGTTTTTACCGCGCAATTGGGTTCCCGCAAGTGCAGGCAATTGTTGAATTTGCACTGCGGTTTCAGCGCGAAAAATTCCGGGAAATAATCACCGACTTCTTCTTTTTCCATATCCACCACGCCAAAACCTTTGATACCGGGTGTGTCGATGATCCGCGCGCCAAAATCCTGTTCTGAGCCTTCCTTGCCGGCAGGCAGGCTTGTCGAGTGGGTCAAATCGTACATTTCGGCGAAAGTGGTCGTGTGCAAACCTTGTTGATGCTGATCGGAAATTTTGGCGGTTTTCAAATCCAACGAAGGTTCTATTTTATTGATCAAAGTCGATTTTCCCGTACCGCTATGGCCGGAGAACATGCTGGTTTTTCCTTGCATCAAGGCTTTTACCTGTTCCACATTTTTTCCTGTTTTTGCGGAAATTCCGATGCAGGTATAACCAATTTCACGGTAAATATGTGCCAAATATTTTATTTCGTTCGACTCGTCTTCAGAATAAGTGTCGATTTTGTTGAACAACAGCACGGCTTTTATGTGATAGGCTTCGGCGGTGACCAAAAACCGGTCGATGAACGTGGTGAAAGTCGGCGGATTGTTCAGCGTCACCATCAAAAATACCAAATCGATATTCGCGGCAATGATGTGGGTTTGTTTGGAAAGGTTCACCGATTTTCGGATGATGTAATTTTCGCGCTCCAGAATTTTTTTGATCACGCCCAATTTTTCGTCACCCCCCTTATTATTTTTTTCTACATCAAAAACCACGCGATCGCCCACCGCCACCGGATTGGTGCTTTTTATACCACTAATCCGGAATTTACCTTTGATGCGGCATTCGTAAAACCCCGAGTCCTCGGGGTCGGCTTTCACCAAATACCAACTTCCGGTAGATTTATAGACGGTTCCTGTCATCTCCTCCCGACCTCCCCAACGTGGAGGGATTTATTATTTTCCCACTCATAACTCATAACTCTTATCTCTTAACTTTTACCCGTTTGATGATTGATCGATTCTTGATGGATCGCCCGGTAAACCCGCAAAATAAAATCTTCGCTCAAATTTTGGGCTTTGGAATCTTCGAGCATTTTTGTCAATATTTCGTTCCAGCGTTTTGCCTGCAAAATGGCGACATTGTTTTCTTGTTTCAACTCCCCGATCTTATCGGCGATTTGCATGCGTTTTCCCAAAATTTCTATTAGGCGTTGATCGATCACATCGATTTTTGCCCGCATTTTTTCCAAATCTTTCGTGAATTCCGCTTCGCCTTCCGTGCGGCGTATTTTTAAGTTTTGGGTGATTTGCCGCAAAGTTTCGGGCGTAATCTGTTGGTCGGCGTCGCTCCACGCATTTCCCGGATCGGGGTGCGTTTCGATCATAAACCCGTTGTAGTTCAAATCCAATGCGGTTTGGCAAAGATCAAAAATCAAATCGCGTTTTCCGGCAATGTGCGACGGATCCAAAAGCAAAGGCAAATCGGGAAATTGCGTTTGCAAATCAATTGGAATTTGCCATTCCGGATTGTTGCGGTATTTTGTTTTTTCATAAGAGGAAAACCCACGGTGGATCACGCCCAATTTTTTTACATCGGCCGAATAAAAACGCTCCACCGCGCCCAACCAAAGCGCCAAATCGGGGTTCACCGGGTTTTTGATCAGTACGATTTTATCGGTTCCCGCCAATGCATTGGCAATTTCTTGCACGATGAATGGCGAAACCGTGGTGCGCGCACCGATCCATAAAACATCCACATCGTGTTGCAGCGCCAAATCCACATGGTTCGCGTTGGCAACTTCGGTGGCGGTCAACATTCCGGTTTCGGATTTTGCTCTTTGCAACCATTTTAGCCCCAAAGCGCCCACGCCTTCAAAATTTCCGGGGCGGGTGCGCGGTTTCCACAAACCCGCACGCAAAATATTCGCGTCCGATTTTTTCAGCTGGTGTGCGGTTTTCAGAAGTTGTTCCTCGGTTTCGGCACTGCAAGGCCCGGCAATTACGAGCGGATGTTCCAACCCGAAATCGGACAACCAAGTTCCCAATTTTTTAGTATTTTTCATGGTATGCGATTCTCAAAACCCAAACAATTTTTGATCTGGATTTTCAAGATACAAATATATCGCACCCAAATTTAATGGAGGGAGATTAAAAAAAGAAGTTTGAATACCAACCGAAATACATTCGTTGTTTGAAGATCAAAGATATTCATTGATTTTGGCGATCAAGGTGTTGGCATCTTGCTCACCGCTTTGCCGCCATTTCATTTCGCCGTTTTTATAGATAATCAAAGTGGGAAGGCCTTTTATTCGGAGCGCCTCGGCTAGTTGATCGTTTTTCTCCACATTGATTTTGATGACCTTGGCTTTATCGCCAACGGCTGCTGCGACATCGCGCAAAACAGGGTGCATCGCCACGGAAGGTTCGCTCCATTCTGTATAAAAATCCAATAACACTGGGATTTCCAGGTCTATCAATTCACCAAATTTTGACATCGTACTGGTTTAATATTGGTTAAATGTATATTAACTGCAAAAAATAACCAAAACTTTGGGAAATTGTTAAGAAGAATCAGGTGTTTTTTCCCTTTTGAAGTTCGATTACCGATATTTCCGGCCAAATACCTACCCGTCCGGGGTAGCCCAAGTATCCAAATCCGCGGTTCACATTAATGTACCTTCCGAATTCTTTGTAAATCCCCGCCCAATATTCATAACGGTACTGAATGGGGCTCCATTTGAACCAACCGGGAATTTCCACGCCAAACTGCATTCCGTGCGTGTGGCCGCTCAAAGTCAATTGATAATTTTTTTCGTCGGTTTTGATGCGCTCGGCCCAGTACGAAGGATCGTGGCTTAGCAAAATTTTAAAATCTTCTTTTTTCAAACCTTCGCTTGCCAAATCAATATCACCTTTTTTGATGAAACCTCCGGAGCCCCAGTTTTCAACGCCGACCACCATTATTTTTTGTCCGTTTTTTTCGATTGTTCGGTATTCGTTCAACAACAAATCCCAACCCATTTCACGGTGCACATTTTTAAGCATTTCTAAATTTTGTTCTTTGGCTTTTTCGGAAGGCCAGTCGTAATAGTCGCCATAATCGTGGTTCCCAAAAACCGAAAATACCCCGTCGGGCGCTTTTATGGAAGAAAATACCTTTTTCCAATCACGCATTTCATCGGCGGTGTTGTTCACCAAGTCGCCGGTGAACATTACTGCATCGGTTTTTTGCTGGTTGATTAAATTCACGGCCTCTTCGATTTCTTTTGGGTTGTCGAAACTTCCGCTGTGAATATCGCTGATGTGAATGATTCTGTAGCCCTCAAAAGCTTCGGGCAAATCGTCAAAAACCAACCGGTGCTTCATGACCTTGAAATTGTACTTCCCTCGGTACATTCCGTAAAGCATCGAAAAAAAAGGAATGGCGGCAATTCCCAAAGCGAGGGTGCTGACAAATTTTCTTCTGGAGGGAAAGTGAAAACTTCCGTTGGAAACAAAAAGTTTTTGATAAGTCGCCACAAAAAAGCGCACAATATCTTCCCCAAACATAAAAACGACCACTAAAATTTTTGCGATCAAAAACGTGAGCAAAAACCCAAAAGCATAGCTTCTCGGACCTGTCAAAACGTTGCCTTCCGTCGGTTGCAGCCAATGGTACAAAAAATTGCCCAACACCAACAAGGAAACAAAAAAATAACCAAAAACGCCCCAATTACTGCGCGTCAAAGTGCGTATTGCTTGAAAGGCGTATATATCGATCAGGAGATAAACAATGATAAAAATAATCCAGCGCATTAACAGTGAATTGATTAAGTTGGCAAAGATAAAGTTATCCCGATCGGAAAGGGATTAGTTTAGTTGTTTTTTAACTAAAAAATAATAGCTTGGTACATCTAAATTTTTCCAAGAATTGTACCAAAAATTATGCTTTGAACTTACTACTTTTGAGTACTTTTAATTTTTAATTCAATTCAGATTTTTTATGCCCAACAAAAAACGCCTTTTTCTCCTCGACGCCTACGCCTTGATTTTTAGGGGGTATTATGCCTTTATCAAAAACCCGCGCATCAACTCCAAAGGCCAGGACACCTCGGCTATTATGGGGTTTATGAATTCGCTTTTCGACGTGATAAAACGCGAAAACCCCGATCACTTGGCGGTTTGTTTCGACAAAGACGGGAGCAAGGAGCGCACCGAACTTTTCCCCGACTACAAAGCACACAGACTGGAAACCCCCGATGCCATTCGGCAATCCATCCCCATCATCCACGAAATTTTGAAAGCCATGCACATTCCCTGCATTTCGCTTTCAGGATTGGAGGCCGATGACATTATCGGCACCTTGGCACAACAAGCGGAAAAGGAAAATTATACTGTCTATATGGTCACGCCTGATAAAGACTTTGCACAGTTGGTGACCGATAATATTTTTATGTACCGCCCAGCGCGGATGGGCAACGGTATCGAAATATGGGGAATCCCGGAAGTTCAAAAACGTTTTGGTGTGGAACGCCCGGAACAGGTGATCGATTATTTGGGAATGATGGGCGACTCGGCCGACAACATTCCCGGACTTCCCGGGGTGGGCAAAAAAACCGCCGAAAAATTCATCCAGGATTATGGCAGTATGGAAAACTTGTTGGCCAACACCGACCAA
>DASSWG010000031.1:0-4421 GCA_035705295.1 Flavobacteriaceae bacterium | reverse complement strand
GAGCGTGTTGAACACTTCGGCCGTGGTCGATTTATCTTCGATTTGTTGTTGCTTTGGTTTTTGACCCTTTTTCTTGTAGGTTGCCATAATTTTTTCTTAATGAACCGCAAAAATAAAATTTTTCTTCCTATTTAAAAGGAAATTGTTTTCTTATTTTTCAATACTTTGCACAAAAAGTTTTTCTGGGAAATTCATGTCCTTGAAAAAATGCAAAATTCTGAACGTTAATTTTTTATGTATTTAAAAAGCCTTTCCCTTTTGCACTACAAAAATTTCGAATCGGTCAATTTTGAGTTCGATGCGAAAATAAATTGCTTGGTGGGGCCGAACGGGATTGGAAAAACCAATGTGTTGGACAGTATTTATCATTTGGCGTTCGGGAAGAGTTATTTCAACCCCATAACAAGTCAAAATATTCAACACGAGGCCGATTTTTTTGTGATCGACGGGGAATTCGAAAAAGACGGACGTTCGGAAAAAATTGTGGTGAGCGCGAAAAAAGGGCATAAAAAAGTAATCAAACGCAATGGGAAAACCTACGAAAAATTCAGCGACCACATTGGTTTTTTGCCCTTGGTGATCATTTCGCCCGCCGATCGGGATTTGATTACCGAAGGCAGCGAAACGCGAAGAAAATTCATAGACGGCGTGATTTCGCAGGGCGATAAAATGTATTTGGAACGCTTGATTTCCTACAACAAAGTATTGGCGCAACGCAACTCGTTGTTGAAATATTTTGCCGCCAACCGTTCGTTTGATGCGGATACGTTGGAAATTTACAATCACCAATTACAAGAAATGGGGCCAGTGATTCATGAAAAGAGAAAAGAATTTCTGGAAGCGTTCATCCCCATTTTCAAAAAACGTTATGCGAGCATTTGCAAGGATCGGGAAACAGTGGATTTGCACTACAAAAGCCAACTTTTCAATTCGGATTTTTCGACTTTGTTGCGCGAAAACCTCCCGAAAGACCGAGCTTTGCAATACACAAGCGTAGGAACGCACAAAGACGATTTGGCATTGGAAATCGAAGGCCATCCGGTGAAAAAGTTCGGTTCGCAAGGGCAGCAAAAAACCTATTTGATCGCTTTGAAACTGGCGCAATATGATTTTATAAAAGCCCAAAGCGGTCAAAACCCGATTTTGTTGTTGGACGATATTTTCGACAAACTCGACGAACAACGGGTTTCACAAATCGTGGATTTGGTAACCAAAGACGGTTTGGGACAGCTCTTCATCAGCGATACGCATGCGGAACGTACGGAAAATGTGGTGAAGGGAAATACGGATGCTTATAAAATGATCGATTTGCGGATATAATTATTTGGTGATTTGGTGATTTGGGGATTTGAGAATGTTTCCTTGGAATAATTCTTATTTTTACATTGGTTTCCAAAATTACGGATATGCTTAAAAAAATAGTTTTTATCGTCTTGTGGATAAGTGTTGTTTCTTGCGATACGCGTTCCGTTGAAGAAAAAATCGACAACCTGAATGGTTATTGGACCATTTCAAAGGTGGAAACCAACGAAGGAAAAACCAAAGAATATTCGTTCAGTAGCACGGTGGATTATTTTGAAATTACAAACAATAAAGGTTTTCGGAAAAAGGTGCAGCCCAAACTCGACGGAACCTATGTGGTGACCGATGATGTGGAAAACATTGTTGTAAAAGTGGAAAACGACAGCATCAATTTGTACTATTCCACCGAAATGGATCAATGGAAGGAAACCTTGATCGCTTCCGAAGCAAACAAAATCACGTTTTTGAACGAATACGGCAACAAATATACCTACGAGCGTTTCACCGGATATTTAAACGAAACCCATGGCGAAAAGGAGCAATGAAAATAGCAGCATCGGCGATGTTTTGCAAGCATTTGTGGCCAAAAACAACTTGCAAAAAGGCTTGGACAAAGTGCACGTAAAAGAAGTGTGGAACAGTGAAATGGGCCCACCGATCGCAAAATATACCACCGCGATCAAACTGGACCGGAACACCTTGCACGTGGAATTGAGCTCTTCGGTTTTGCGTGAAGAATTAAGTTATGGCAAGGAAAAAATCATTCGCATGCTTAATGAAAAATTGGGGAAAGAGTTGGTGAAAAAATTAGTGCTGAGATAAAAAAGATTCCCGCCTTCGCTGGAATTTATTGGTGCTGAGGTGAGGTAGGTTTTAGGTTGTAGATGGGGATTTGGGATCAGTAGTTGGTGGGAGGATAAAAAAAATCCCCTTTTTCTAAAAAAAGAGGATTTTTCTCGATCAATTTATCGTTTTCAAAACTTAGAACATTTCCTTTCCTGCGAAATGGAACGCTCCTTCAATTTTTGCGTTTTCATCGCTGTCACTTCCGTGAACGGCGTTTTCGCCAATGGAAGCCGCATATTTTTTTCGGATGGTGCCTTCGGCAGCTTCTTCCGGGTTGGTCGCCCCGATTAAAGTTCGGAAATCTTCCACCGCGTTATCTTTTTCCAAAATTGCGGCAACGATTGGCCCGCGGGTCATATACTCCACCAATTCCCCAAAAAATGGACGTTCTTTATGCACTTCGTAAAAAGTTTCCGCATCGGATTTGGTCATTTGTGTCAATTTCAGTGCCGATATCCGAAACCCGGAAGCGGTGATTTGTTCCAAAATTGCACCAATGTTCCCTTTTTCAACCGAATCCGGTTTTAGCATTGTAAAAGTCTTGTTTCCTGCCATTTTTGATTTTTTAAATTTTGTGCAAAAATAAGGTTTTTTGCCACAAATCCACGAATTTTATTGATGATTCGTGATCTGTGATTTGGTGATTTGGTGATTTGGTGATTTGGTGATTGGTGGTCGGTAGCTAGGTTTTTTTTTACAGATTCCCGAATGTATGCACTTTTCGGGCTTCTACAAAATCGTCACCTCATCGTTGGAATATTTTTTTGCTTTCTCAATTCAATTTTTTAGTTAAAGCTTTTTCAATGATTTTGCCGGGTTTCCCCAAATTTATTACCTTTATCTGCAATCCCCCGTTTATTTTCTCTTTTTCTATCGTTAAATTATTTTCAAAATGGCAGTTTCTTCCCTACCAAAAGTTCGGCTTTCCAAAAAAACGCATCGTGGCGACCGTCGTATTTTATTGCGGTTCGAATATGACAAAAATTTGATTTCGACCGTCAAATCCATTCCCGGAAGGGCTTGGAGCAAGTCACTCAATAGTTGGCATGTGGCGGACACTTCCGAAAAACTTGCTTTGGTTTTGGAAAGCCTGAAGGGAAAAGCGGAGGTTACCGCTGTGGACCCGGGGCAATTTCAACCTGAAAACGAGCAGGAAAAAACCACCGAAAAAATACGATCGGCAAAAATCATATTTCCTGAAAAACAAGGGGTTTTAAACGCCTACATCCGTTATTTGGAAGGGAAGCGCTACAGCGAAAGCACGGTGAAAACCTATTCTTCTTTTTTGGGCGATTTTTTTAGTTACCTCAAGGATCGACCGTTGAAGTTGGTAAACAACCGCGATGTGGAATTGTTTGTGGAGCGGGTTTTTGTTCCGAAAAAGACCTCGATCAGCACGCACCGGCAGTTTATCAGTGCGATGAAACATTTCAAGGTGTTTTATCCAGATTGCGGTTTGGACGAACTGGAGCTGTCGCGGCCAAAAAAAGACCGAAAACTTCCGATCGTGCTTTCTGTTGAGGAGGTGATGGATATTTTGCGCTGCACCAAAAACCTGAAACACCGGGCCATTTTGGGGTTGATTTATTCGTGCGGGCTGCGCATTGGCGAATTGTTGAATTTGGAGCTTCGCCACATCGATATCGACCGGCGGCAGTTGATCGTGAAAAACGCAAAAGGTCGGAAAGACCGGCACGTGGTGTTGGCGGAAACTTTTTTGCCTTTATTGGCGAACTATTGCCAAACCTACCGTCCACAGCGTTATTTTGCCGAGGGTGTGGATGGGGGAAAATATAGTTCGGAGAGCGTTCGGGCATTTTTGAAACGTTCGTGCCAAGCAGCAAAAATCGGGAAACACGTAACGCCGCACACGTTGCGACATTCGTATGCCACGCATTTGTTGGAAAACGGGATCGATGTGCGTTACATTCAAGAATTGTTGGGGCACGCAAAGCCTGAAACCACGATGTTGTACACGCATGTTTCGCGGAAAGATTTGTTGCGAATCAAGAGTCCGTTGGACGAAGCCATGAAGCGGTCGCATTTGGGCGGCAAAGAGGATGGTTCCGGCCGTCATTCACAAAACAATTTTCTTTTATGAACGAATTCACCTGTTTTTCATCATTTTTTGCTTTTTTTAGAAACAAAAGCGGCTTATTTTAGAAATTTTAATATATTGCAGGGACAAAATTGTTATATCCCCCTTTGCTTAAGATTGATTTACGGGGTTTATTTTCTGGATAAACCAAATAAAAGATGGGGTATAACGAGTT
>DASSWG010000030.1:0-5077 GCA_035705295.1 Flavobacteriaceae bacterium | reverse complement strand
GAACGATCAAAGTATTTTCCACAGCGATTACCGCGTAAAATATACCAACATCATTTTTCCGCTTTTGGGCGCCAATTACAAAATAGAAACCGAGAAAAAATTCAATGAAATAAAATATTTCACTTCCGAATATTTTTCGGGAATGTTCCGCACCTTGAACGGAAAAATAATAGTTCATGTTCCGAAATGGCTGGATTTGGAAATTCATGAGTTCAACTTTGGCCCCGAGTCCTCGGGGGATATTTCCAAAGAAATTATCAACAACGAAGATGGAAAAACCATAACCTATACTTTTTCCAACATAAAAGGGCAATCCCAAAAGTCAAACACGCCCGGGCGTTCTCATATTTATCCCCACCTTGTTTTTGTGGCCAAATCATTTACTAGAAATGGAAAAACCGTTGCACTTTTTAACGATGTGGGCGATTTGTACGCTTGGTACAACAAATTGGTTCAGGATGTAGCCGTCGATCCGTCCGTTTTTTCGGAAAAAGTGGCAGAACTGACCGCTTCCGCAAAAACCGATATTGAAAAAATAAAGAACATCTATTATTGGGTGCAGGACAATATTCGTTACATCGCTTTTGAAGACGGTATTGCCGGGTTTCGGCCTGAAAGCCCGCAGCAGGTTTATAAAAAACGTTATGGAGACTGCAAGGGAATGGCTTTTTTGACCAAAGCCATGTTGCAAGAAGCGGGTTTTGATGCTCGTTTGGTATGGATTGGCACCGATAGGCTCGCCTATGATTATTCCGTTCCGTCTTTGGTGGTGAACAATCATATGATTTGTGCCGTGAAACTCAACGGATCGTTCATTTTTCTGGACGCCACCGAGAAATACAACCAATTTGGCACGTATGCAACACGTATTCAAGGAAAAGAAGGTTTGGTTCAATCCAAAGAGGGTTATAAAATCCTTGCTGTTCCCAGTTCCAAAAAAATTTCAAACATCGATAGCACCCATTATTCATTTAGCATTGAAAAAGACTTGCTGAAAGGAAACGCCAACCGTTATTTTTCGGGCGAGTGCCGCAGCGGGTTTCAAAATGCCTATACCTCTTTCGGCAACAAAGACAGAACGGAGGCTTTGTCCGGTTATTTGACCTCGGGAAATAATAATTTTTTGGTGAAGGAAATTTTGCCTTTCGATCCGGAAAACAGGGAAAAACCACTCACTATTTCTTATGGCCTTGAAGTTGCCAATGCAATAGTCGAATTTGACGGAACCATTTATATCGATATTGATCCGGTCAAAAATGCCGGCGAAATGTTGTTCGAGGAACGAAAGGCAGCGTTTAAATTTCACATAAAAAAGCAAAAAGTAACCCAAATCAACCTTTTTGTTCCCGAAGGTTATTCCGTGGGATCGCTTCCGGAAGATTTTCATTTGGAAAGCGAGTTGGTGGATTTTAGCTTGGACTATGAGTTATCAGAAGGAAAAATAAGCTACAAAAAAGAACTAAAACTAAAAAAGCGTTTGATACAACCTGCCGATTTCGAACTTTGGAACCAAGCATTCTCCACTATAAAAGAGAAGATCAACCGCCAAATCACCCTTGTTAAAAACCAATCTTAAAAATTCAAACCTACCACTCATGAAAAAATTTTATGTCTGTTTCCCCTTTTTCTTTTTTTTCCTTTTAGCTTCCGGACAATCCGAATTTGAAATCGAACTTCAACAGCGTTTTTGGAAATCCTCGAACGAAAAGCAAAATATAACCGCCGTTCCCGAAAAATGGAAAGGTGAAAGTGCGGTGATTTTGTATTTGGAACAAAATTACAAGTATTCCAATACCGGGAAAAAGATGTTTTATCCATCGTTTTACCATGAACGTATAGCTTTGTTGGACAAAGCGGCCGTGGAAGAATATTCTGAATTCTCCTATGACAAATCCGAAAGTTATGGAGGGCTTTTTATTCCGGGCTATCAGTACAAAACGATATTGGGGATCAAAATTGTGAAACCGAACGGTACGGAGCGAATTTTAAATATTGACCAAGAAAAAGTTGTTCAAGACGATCAGGTGAAAGTAGCGGTGCCCGGATTGGAAATTGGGGATATTTTGGATATTTTTATGTACCGTGACGATTTTTCCAAAACAGCTGACGGAAGCAACGCTTTTGAGCCGGTGGAAACAGTAATGAGCACAAGTTACCCCGTTTTGTACCGAAAACTTTCGATCAACATTGAAAAGAATTTTTTCCTGAACATGCAGACCTATAACGGCGCACCAGAAGTAAAAGAGGTTTCCACCGAAAAAAACAGGACACGAAAATATGTTTTGGAGGCAACGAACATCGAAAAAAATGATTTTCCCCGTTGGTTCTATCCGTTGGTGGAATTGGCGGCGATAAAATTTCAAGTGGTGTTTGCACAAGACAACCATTCCAGTGAAGCATTTTTGGCCGAAAACGATGCCTTGCGAAAAACAGGGGTGAACGAAGAAGAGATATTTGATTATTATTCCAACAATTCCACTCCCTTTTTAAAACCCTATTTGAAAGATGTGCTGAAACACCTCAAAGATAAAGAAGGATTGAGCAAACGCGAACAAATGTTGGCAGCATTTTATTACGCCCGCCACAAGAATTTCAACAAGTTTATAGAAATTTATTTGTCGAACCAAAACGGAATATTGGGATATGACCGACCATGTGAAGGTTACACATTGCTCGGGGGTGAAAATTTTGTTCGTTTTATGGCGGGTATCGCAATACATAAAGAAGTGGATTATGACATTATTCTTGCCACAAAGGACTATAACGGCAGTATCGATAGTCTGCTTTTGCAAAACAACCTTATGCTTGGAATGCGGATGAATTTTCCCGAGCCACTTTATTTTTTCAAGTTGTCGCCCAACGCTCAAGCACATAATTTTCCGGCTCATTTGGAAGGAACCAAAGCCTATGTTTTTGAGGTTGAAAGGGACGGTTGGCAATTGGACGAGGAACGAAAGGATCAATTGCTTCCAATAAGCTTAGCGGTTGACAACAAACTCGAAGAGCGTGTTACGGTCAATTTTGAGCAAGGGTTCGATTTGCTAAAAGTCGATCGAAAAATGGAATTTTCGGGACATTTCAAACCGGAAGCTATGGAAAATTGGTTGTTTTTGGGTGATTTTTTGGAGGAAGAATTCACCAAATACGGTACGCAGCATTTTTATCATTGCAGCCGCAGGTTGGACAACGATGACGAACGGGTGATGAAGAAAATGAAAGCCTTGATGCTTTCCCTTGAAGAAAAACACGAGAAGGGTCTAAAAGAAAGTATCGATGAAAATTATGACTTGAAGGTGGAAAATTATTCCCATTCAGTCGTGAACGCAGCTCGATATTCAAGAGAAAATTTTGCCATTGCCGATAGTTTCACCATTAAAAACCAATTTATCCAAAAAGCCGGGCCCAATTATTTGTTTGAAGCAGGGAAATTTATCGGAGGGCAAGTTCAGATCGAAAAAGAAGAAATGGAAAGAAATGTGGATGTCGATATCGATTTTGCGAAAACCTACGTGTACCAAGTCGAAATAAAAATACCGGAAGGATTTCAAGTGGTGGGATTGGACAATTTGCAGGTCAATGTTGCCAACGACACGGGTTCGTTTGTCGCAACGGCGAGCGTGGAAAACGGTGTTTTAAAATACAACACGGTAAAAACCTATGCAAAATCCCATTATGAAGAAGAAGAATGGGAACAAATGTTGCCCTGGTTGAAAGCCGCCTATGATTTCAGCCAAGAAAAGGTGATGTTCAAAAAAATATGATTCAACCTGTTACCGCTTTTTTATAAATTTCCAACGCCCTTTTCCGGGCAAAGGAATGTTCCACGATTGGTGGAATAAGGCTGTATTGTGGATTTTTTATCCAAGTATTGACGTATTTCATTTCAGGATCGAACTTTTTGGCTTGGGCAAAAGGGTTGAAAATTCGAAAATACGGTGCGGCGTCACAACCCGTTCCCGCAGCCCATTGCCAATTGCCATTGTTGGAAGCCAACTCATAATCGTTGAGTTTTTTGGCGAAATAGGCTTCGCCCCAGCGCCAATCAATCAGTAGATCTTTGACGAGAAAACTCGCCACCACCATGCGCACGCGGTTGTGCATGCAGCCGGTTTCGTTCAGTTGCCGCATTCCGGCATCCACGAGTGGATAACCCGTTTCGCCACGGCACCACAACAAAAATTCTTCTTCGTTGTTGCGCCATTCGATCGAATCGTATTTACTTTTAAAAGCCTGATCGACCACCTTCGGAAAATGATACAGGATCTGCATAAAAAATTCCCGCCAGATTAATTCCGAGAGCCAGGTTTCGTTGTGTTCCAGTGCAAAAGCCACACATTTTCGAATGCTTATTGTTCCAAAACGCAGAGCAATTCCCAGTCTTGTGGTTCCATTTTCTGCAGGAAAATCGCGCGTTTTATCGTAATCGTCAATAATTTCGCTTTTTAAGGTCGGGTGGGTAAAGTCCATATCCGTTTCTTCAAAACCTATTTCTTTCAACGAATGGATTTTTTTATAGCGCTGCTGAAATAAATTTTCCCATTTCATTTGTATGGATTCGTAATCGCTCTTTCGCAAGGTTTCCCGCCATTTTTTGGCATAGGGCGTATAAACGGTATAGGGTTCCCCGTCTTTTTTGACTACTTCATTTTTATCAAAAACCACTTGGTCTTTGTAGGCTTTGAACGGAATGTTTTTCGCCTTAAAATAGTTGTAAATTTCGGTGTCCCGTTCGATGGCTGCCGGTTCATAATCGCGGTTACAAAAAACGGACTGAATATCAAAAGCACTCGATAGGCTTTTAAAAATGGCCAGGGGTTTGTCAAAATAAGTGGTGAGCCGACCGCCTTTTTCTTTTAATTCAGCATTGATGTTTTGCAAAGCCTGCCAAAAATAATCCACGCGGCGGTCTTTCTTATCATCCAATTTCCCCAAAATGTTTTTATCGAAAATAAAAATAGGCAGTACCGGGAAATCAGATTCCATAGCCTGCGACAAACCAACATTGTCATTCAAACGCAAATCGCGCCTAAACCAAAATATCGAAATCTTCTGTTTATTCATCATTCAGTACTTTTTT
>DASSWG010000029.1:0-2379 GCA_035705295.1 Flavobacteriaceae bacterium | reverse complement strand
TTTCCCGGTAAAAATTTTCCGCAATGCGTGGTTCAAGGCTTTTTTGATGGACAATTTTTTGATGCGCTGCTCGCCCCATTCGGAACTGATTTGTTCACAAGACAAACCCCAGACTTTTTCGGTGTAATCTTTGAAAAAAGTTTCGTAAAGCTCGCGCCCAAAGCGGTTCACAAAAAATTCTTCCAAGTTGTTGACGTTTTTTATCGGGAAGAGGTGCACCCACAAATAAGTGAAACCGATTTTTGTCAGTTTGTAAAAACCCAAATTCGAAAGTGTTTTCCATTTTAGGGAAATCGGGTAATCGAAAAACCTGCCCAAATAAAAAATTCGCGAAAGCCTTTTGCGGATCAATAGCACATCGTCGCGTTTTGCTGAATCGATTTGCTTATCGCCCAAATTGATTTTTTTGGTTTTGTTTTGATAACTGATCGTTTGGCCATCATTGGAATTTTGTCCTGTATTTTCGATGGGCAATACGTTTTGCCACCAATTCATCACCACATCCGATTTTGAAAAAAACCGATGCCCACCGATGTCCATCCGGTTGCCTTTGTAATTGACGGTTTTGGAAATCCCCCCGATATCGTCGGTCATTTCCAGAACGATCGGTTGAATGTTTGTGCTTTTTACAAGCTCATAAGCAGCAGTAAGTCCTGCAGGGCCTGCTCCTATAATAATCGCTGTTTTTTGGGGCATTTTCTAACTTTTTAAGTTCCCGCTTTCGCGAAAATTTACAATTGCCCATCCGGCGGTCGGTTTTTGTCGTATTTTATGTCGCTCAATACGGAAGCTTTGATTCCGATGTAAAAATACCAAGATTCTCGAATGCCGAAGGGGGTCCAATTGAAACTCATCGTCCAACTTTCCAAATCTCGTTGGAAACGGAATTGCGTATAAGTAAACCCTTGATTTTTGATGTCATAGCCCGACGAAACGCCCACAGACCAACGAGGAGAAAGCTCTACATCGCCCGAAAACATAATGGAATGTGAGGATATTTCGTTTTCACGCCCCATATTGTTATAGGTCATCGTATAGGCCAACCTCAAATCCCACGGAATCGCATAATGGTAACGTTCGGTATCGTTCACGATCGGTTCTTCATCTTCCTCTTCTTCATCGTAGAAAGTGCCGTTTAAATTGGTCGATTTTCCAAACAAGTCGTCGGCACGCCCTCCATTTCTGAGCGTTTCGTTTTCCAATTTATCGGTGTTTTTATCCGAACCATCAAATAGGCTGTTGGAAAGGGAATAACCAAAACTAATGTTACCTCGTGTCAACCGGAACAAACTTCCACCGTTATTGATGTTCAATTTGTCAATGCGTTGATTGTTGTTGTTCAGCGCGTACATATCCAATTGGCCACGAAAATTGATGTCCAATTTGTTTTGTATGATTGGAATGGAACCACTTACGTTGATTGGGCTCAAATTCAAGGAATCTCTCGCCAAATCGTAGGCCGTGCTAAAATTCAAATTACTGAGCAAAGTGATTTTTCGCGGTTCTGCAGCCACACCGGTGCTATCTATGTTGCGTACTTTTGCCTCGAAATTATTCGAAAGTGAAAACCCGATGCTGCTGGAATACCTTCTTCCCGGAGCTCCATAAAGCGTTCCTTCAAATTTGGAATAGGGAACAATTTCGTCTTCGGTTCCGGCAATGCCGGGAATTGTATATTCATCGTAAAATTGATCAAAACCCGGATTGATGTTGTAACTGATCGAAGGCCGCATCACATGCCGAATGGCTTGTATTTTTTTGTCTTTTCCAAAGTTGAACATTCCGTAAATAGTGGTTCCAATGCTCGAATTGAAATTATAGGTTCGGTACGATTCAAAACCGTTTATCGTGTCAATAACCACTTCTTGGCGCTGTTCATCGTACGATTGTTCATAGGTTTTAAAAACCCAGGTTTCGTTGTAACCGGTTCCGGCACTAACGCTCAAATAATTGAACAGCTTGAAATTTGTGTTCACCGGAATGCTGTGTTGTGCCCCAAAAACGGCATTTTCGAACATTTCGGGTTTGAAAAAGAGCGAATCGGTGGTGTTGAAGCGGTTTTCGGCACGCAAACTATATTGAAAATTGATGTTTTCAATAATTCCCTTTTTGACCCCTATTTTAGGTTTAAATGGATAAATTCGGGAAACGCTCGCTTGCAAAGTAGGCAAGGTCATGTTTATTTCGCCCGTGTTTGTATTTTGAGAATGCGTTGCAGTTAGGCTGTAATTCACCTGTGGTTCCCCGGAAAAAGTTTTGGAATAAGAAATCGAGGAACTAAGCGAGTTGTTTAAAAAATTACCTGCGTTGCTTTGGTTAATGGAGCGGCGGTAATATCTGCTGCTCCCCAAATTGACCGATGCCGAAAACCGCGAAGAA
>DASSWG010000028.1:0-23789 GCA_035705295.1 Flavobacteriaceae bacterium | reverse complement strand
GCCGAAAAAGCCAAAAAATACGGAATGATCGACGAAATTTTGAGCAGGGACACAAAGTAAAAGTTTGTATACTGTAAATTGACAACTGAACACCGATCACTCCCGATAGCTATCGGGACTGAACATTGAACACTGAACAAGATGGCAAAAGAAACCTTGGAATGCTCGTTTTGCGGAAGAAAAAAACCCGAAACCAATCTGTTGATTGCGGGATTGGACGCACATATTTGCGATCGCTGTATCGAACAGGCGCATGGAATTGTATTGGAAGAATCGAAGCAGGACGGTAAAAAAGAACTTACCTCGGAATTGGTTTTGCGCAAACCAAAAGCCATCAAAGCATTTTTGGATGAATACGTGATCGGGCAGGAGCAGACCAAAAAAGTGATGTCGGTGGCTGTATATAATCATTACAAGCGCCTTTTGCAGCCCGAAAACAAAGATTCCATCGAAATTCAAAAAAGCAACATTGTGATGGTGGGGCAAACCGGTACCGGAAAAACCCTTATCGCGCGCACCATTGCAAAAATGCTGAACGTTCCCTTGGCGATCGTCGATGCCACGGTGCTGACCGAAGCCGGATATGTTGGCGAAGACGTGGAAACCATTTTGACCAAGTTGTTGGCCGCTGCGGACTACAATTTGGAAAAAGCACAACGCGGAATCGTGTTCATTGATGAAATAGACAAAATTGCCCGGAAAAGTGACAACCCTTCCATTACCCGCGATGTTTCCGGGGAAGGCGTGCAACAAGCTTTGTTGAAATTGTTGGAAGGAACCACCGTGAACGTTCCGCCAAAAGGAGGTAGAAAACATCCCGATCAAAAATTCATCGAGGTGGACACCGAAAACATTTTGTTCATTGCCGGTGGGGCTTTCGACGGAATTGAACGCAACATTTCGAAACGGCTCAATTTGCAAGCCGTGGGCTATGCCGCGTCCAAAAGCGAGGATGTTTTCGAAAAAGAAAATTTATTGAGGTACATCGTTCCGAAAGATTTAAAAGACTATGGGTTGATTCCCGAAATCATCGGGCGTTTGCCGGTACTGACCTATATGGACCCCTTGGACCGCGAAGCCTTGCGCGCCATTTTGACCGAACCCAAAAACGCCATCATCAAGCAGTATGAAAAATTGTTCGAGATGGACAACATCAAATTCGACATCACCGAAGGTGCGTTGGATTACATTGTTGAAAAGGCCATTGAATACAAATTGGGCGCACGCGGATTGCGATCGCTCTGCGAGGCAGTGCTGACCGATGCCATGTTCGAACTGCCCGACAGTGGCGAAACCGAATTAAAAGTTACCAAAGCCTATGCTGAAAAAGCCTTGAGCAAGGCAACCATTAGCAAGCTTAAAGCGGTTTCTTGATTTATTATTTTCCGTTGAAATAATTCATAGTGCGTTCGACGCCTGCTGTACCAAAAGATTTTATGAGTTCGAACGCAATTTCCAGCCGTTCGTTCATTTGGCTTTCTTCTTCTTCGCTCCATTCGCTCAACACATAATCCACTTGTCTTCCTTTTGGGAAATCGCCGCTGATGCCAAACCGAAACCGGTTGTATTTTGTGGTGTTCAGTTGTGTTTGAATGTCTTTCAGCCCGTTGTGGCCGCCGTCGCTGCCTTTAATTTTTAATCGTAACGTTCCGAAAGGTAAATTCAAATCGTCGGTGATGACCAACAGGTTCTCCAATGGAATTTTTTCTTTTTCCAACCAATAACGAACGGATTTTCCGCTGAGGTTCATAAACGTGCTCGGCTTCAACAGAATAAAGGTGCGGCCTTTGAATTTATAGGTTGCGACCTCACCCAATTTTGCCGTTTCAAAAGAAATACTTTCTTGTTCGGCCAAAAAATCCAAGACCCGAAAACCAATGTTGTGGCGGGTGTTGTGATATTTTGGGCCAATATTCCCCAAACCAACGATCAAAAATTTTTTCATGGAGTCCGTGTTTTGGTTTTCCTTTGCTGAACTTTTGTTGAAAATTCCCTTCCAAAAAGAAGCCATTGTGATTCAGATTTGGGCAAAAATAAAAAAAAACATCCGCCCAAGGCGGATGCTTTTCTATGGGATGTCGAAAAAATTGGAAACTATTCTTTTTTAGCTTCTTCTTTTTCACCTTTTTGTTCGGTTGCCGGTGCTTCTGCTCCTTCCGCTTTTTCCGTTCCTTCTGCTCCTTCACCTTCAGCTCCTTCTTCACCTTCTTCGCCTTCCTCTGGTTCAAGGTCTTCGATAAGGTTACGGGAAGTTCTTACTTGGCAAATCACCGTGTTGTCCGGGTGCAAAATGGTGTAATCGTCGCTTTTTACCTCGGTAACGTAAAATTTATCGCCGATTTTCAGCTTGCTTACTTCTGCCAAAATATAATCCGGCAATTTGTCGGCCAAGCCTTTGATTTTCATTCGACGTAGGTTGAAACGCAAAACCCCACCGTTTTTCACTCCTTTTGGAACACCTTCGTGGTGCACCGGAACGTTCATGGTGATTTCCTGATCGTCATGGAATTCATAAAAATCCATGTGCAAAATGGCATCGGTTACCGGGTGGAACTGAATGTCTTGGAGGACCGCGTTCACTTTTGCGCCGTCTTCCAGTTTAAGGGCGACAGTGTGCACATCGGCGGTGTAAACCAAATCTTTGAACGCAATTTCTGGTGCCGAAAAGTGCAAGGGTTTTTCTCCTCCGTATAATACGCAAGGAACCTCTCCAGCATTACGTAGGGCTTTCGTTGCTTTCTTGCCCACGCTTTCTCTTTTAGATCCGTTGATCGTAATTGACTTCATTGTTTATAGTTATTGAGTTACTAAGTTATTGGGTTATTGGGTTATTGGGTTATTGGGTTATTTTTTAGGATTGCAAAGATGCGGTTTTATATTAAAAGGAAACACATCAAAATTTTTATTTTTTCAAACATTCCCCCTTCGGGGGTTAGGGGGCCTTTACATTAAAAATTTTCCGCTGATCGATCTGTTTTCGTGCACGCTTCGCATTACATCGCCAAACAAACCGGCACAACTCACTACTTTTATTTTATTGCTTTTTTGTTTCAAGGGAATCGAATCGGTCACGATCAACTCCTCCAATTTCGAATTTTCGATGCGTTCATAAGCTTTTCCAGAAAGTATGGGGTGCGTACAGATGGCACGAACGCTTATTGCCCCTTTTTCTATCATCACATCGGCGGCTTTGGTCAAAGTTCCTGCCGTATCGACCATATCGTCGACGAGAACCACATTTTTCCCGGTCACATCCCCAATCAGTTCCATATGGGAAATTACATTGGCTTTTGCGCGTTGTTTGTAGCAGATCACCACATCGCTCTCCATGTTTTTCGAATAGGCGTAGGCTCTTTTGGAGCCGCCCATATCGGGGGAAGCAATGGTCAAGTTACTCAAATTCAAATTTTTTAAATAAGGCAGAAAAACCGTAGAAGCAAAAAGGTGATCCACTGGTTTTTCAAAGAAACCTTGTATCTGATCTGCATGCAAATCCATGGTAATGATACGTGTCGCCCCTGCGGTTTCCAGCATTTTGGCGACCAATTTTGCAGCGATTGGTACCCGCGGCTTGTCTTTTCGATCTTGACGTGCCCAACCAAAATAGGGCATTACGGCGGTGATGTGCCTGGCCGAGGCCCGTTTTGCGGCGTCCAACATCAACAACATTTCCATTAAATGGTCACTGTTTGGAAAAGTGGAACCGATGATAAAAACCCGATCGCCACGAACCGATTCCTCGAAAGATGGCTGAAATTCGCCATCACTATAGGTAGATGTGATCACATTTCCCAATTGGGCGCCGTAGGCTTTTGCGATATCTTCGGCCAATTTTGTGCTTTGCGAACAGGCAAAAAGTTTAGCGTCGGTAATGGAATTGGACATAGTCGGTTTCGTTTTTGGGAAATGATTATCGCCTCATTTTTAACGAGCTGCAAATTTAGGAATTTATTTGAAGCACAAAAACAATATTTTTGTTTATTTTGATTGGATTTCGATTTTATTTTTTATTTTTGCCCCCACAAATTGATCACCGGCCTTGGTGGCGGAACTGGTAGACGCGCTGGATTCAAAATCCAGTGTCCTCGGACGTGCGGGTTCGATTCCCGCCCAAGGTACAAAAGCTGTTCAGGGAAACCGAACAGCTTTTTTTGTTGGCATAAATCTATAGCGTCCTAAATGTTTTGTTGACTATTTTTTAAATTAAGAAAATTCATTTCTTGGCAGCCGTCAACTCCCGAAAAAGTTTCTCCAAATTCTGGCTTTTGCGTTCCAATTGCAAAATTTTCAATCCGTTGTCGTGCGCAAAATCGAACACTGCCGAACGCATATCCTGGTCGGTTTCGAACGAGAGTTCGTACACAAAACCAGCCGTGTTTTCGACGGATTTTAGCTTTGGGATTTTTTGCAAAAGTTCCTCTTCCACGCGGTAGTCAAATTCCACCACGACCAATTGTTCTTTTTGGTCGCGCAGTTCCGTTATTTTTTTATCTGCCACAATTTTTCCACGGTTGATGATGATGACCCGATCGCAAATCGCTTCGACTTCCTGCATAATATGCGTGGAAAGAAAAACGGTTTTGCTTTTCCCAATGTTTTTGATGAGCTGTCGGATTTCCACCAATTGGTTGGGGTCGAGACCGGTGGTGGGCTCGTCCAAAATCAACACTTCCGGGTCGTGCAAAAGCGCGCAGGCCAAACCCACACGTTGGCGATAGCCTTTGGAAAGCTGCCCGATTTTTTTGTTGGCTTCCGGCAAAAGCCCGGTTAGTTCGATAACTTTTTCAATCTCCTTTTTTTCGACTTTGTAAACACTCGCATTGAAATCCAAATATTCGCGCACGTACATTTCGAGGTACAACGGATTGTGCTCCGGCAAATAGCCGATTTTTTGCTGCACTTCCAATTTTTCGGAAACCACATCGGCATTGTTCACGGTAGCTTTTCCTTCAGAAGCGGGCAAAAATCCGGTCAAAATTTTCATCATGGTGGATTTCCCTGCACCATTTGGCCCCAAAAACCCAACGATTTCTCCTTTTTTTATGGAAAAAGAAACCTTGTCCAACGCTTTTTGGGCGCCGTAGGTTTTGGAAATTTTATTAACTTCAATTGACATTTAAAACGATTTTTCCTTTTTTGAAACATTTTTCGGATTGTTGGAAACTTAAGGTTTCCCAACCGAATCCAAGGAATCCAAACGTCGGGTTTGCGAAAATTCTTTTTCCAAACCGTTTCCGGGTATCAAATTTTCTTCGGGCGGAGGTGGTGGCGTAATGTTTTCTTCCTCACCATAAAAATGGTCGAACAATTCCAAATATTCGTTGAATTCCATGGCTTTTTCCTTGACGATTTCTTCGTCTTGATTGATGATCAACAAATCCACCAAACTGCGGTAACGCTCAATGCTGGAAATGATTTCGTCCGCGTAGCGATATTGCCTTTCCAAATCCCATGTGCTGTAATAAGTGAGGTTTTCTTGGTATTTTTTTGCGGTTTTTTCCCAGAGTTCGCGCGCGGTTTCCTTTTCGCCAATTCGGTAGTAACCTGCGATGAACGGTTCCAACAAAGTATAGAAACCGAAATATTCAAGCGGCATTTTTTCCATACCAAGATCCAATACTTTTTTGGCTTTTGCGGTGTCGCCTTCTTTCAATAATTCATCTACCAAACGGGCCATATTCGAGCGATAGGTGATGGCGTTCCTTCGGGTTTGCGGATCGTGGTAAATATCGGGGCTACCGCTGTTTCCCCATTTCCAATTCATCACAATGTCATACATTTTGTCCGCGTCGATTCTTCCCATATCATAATAGGCTCCCGGATCCATCGGAGTTTTGATGGGAACGAGTTGGTAGCAAACGCCGTCCAGTTGCAGGTA
This sequence comes from Flavobacteriaceae bacterium, assembly GCA_035705295.1. Classification (GTDB taxonomy): domain Bacteria; phylum Bacteroidota; class Bacteroidia; order Flavobacteriales; family Flavobacteriaceae; genus DASSWG01. Next base: position 17,911 of record DASSWG010000028.1, on the reverse strand, counting down.
ATCTTTCATCCACAAATAATCATCGTCGCCATAGCTTCCACCGGTAAAATAAATGGGGCGCTCCCAATTGTTGCTGGCCACAATGTCCAACATCACCAACCTGTTTTTGTACACCAAATTGTTGGGGATGCTAATATCAATGTACGGAACGATTTTTTCTTTGTTTTCGGGTTTCACGATTCCGTTTTCCAATACATTTTCTTTGTTGACGATCAAACGCAAATTTTTGGTGGGGAAGGTGTTCGCGATTTGCCCGCTCACCAATTCCGCTTTGGTCGATTCGTGATCGCTTTTGATGTATTTCAACCAATTTTCGACCGTCATCGTGTCTTTTACGCGCGGATCCATGCTATAGAAAACCGCATCGTTGGCACCATATCGGTAATCTTCGTGTTCCAAAATGGTTTTGACCGCAGAACTTTCGTAAGCGGCCCGGCGCGCTTGATCGATGTACCAACCCGTGGCCAGCAAACTGGTGTTGAGCACGCGCACGTCGGTTCGGTAGCCTTCCACTTCTTGCGCGTACCAAAGCGCAAAGGTGTCGTTGTCGCCAATGGTGAACAAAATGGCATTTTCATCGACCGAATCCAAGTATTTTTTTGCCATTGCCAAAGCTGTGAACCGCCCGGAACGGTCGTGGTCGTCCCAGTTTTCGGCAATTAGAATTGTGGGAACGGCCAAACAAACAATTAATGCGACCGGTGCCGCGAGTTTGGGTTTGATCCGTTCTTTGAGCCAATCGAAAATAGCAAAAACCCCAAACCCGATCCACAGGGCGAAAACGTAGAACGAGCCTACTAGCGCATAATCGCGCTCGCGTGGTTCGAACGGCCGTTCGTTGAGGTAAACTTTCAACGCCAAACCGGTAAAAAGGAAAAGTACCGTGAGCACCCAAGCTGTTTTTTTATCTTTTTGATAATGAAAAACCAGGCCGATGATCCCTAAAATAAAAGGCAGAAAATAATAGGTGTTCCGGGCTTTGTTGTTTATAACATCCGTGGGAAGGTTGTCCTGAGGCCCCAAGCGCATTTCGTCGATAAAATCGATTCCGCTGAGCCAGTTCCCGTGCATATCGTCATATTTTCCTTGCACATCATCCTGCCGGCCCACAAAATTCCACATAAAATAACGCCAATACATATAGCCGATTTGGTATTCCAAGAAATAACCAATATTTTCGGAAAATGTAGGTTTTTCAACCAAGAGGTATTCGCTAAAACGTTTTAAAAAGGCAACATAATCTTCGTTGCTGATTTTTCCCAACGCGTAATCTTTTTTGAATTGGTTGACTACTTTTATCAATTCCGGTTGTTGTTGGTATTCGGGTTTTATGGTAATTTCCAACGGGCCGGTAAATTGCAAATAGTTGGCGGCGTTCCCGAGGCTCCACATTCGTGGGAAAAAAGTTTTGTGGCGATCACTGGAATTTGCAGCGGCGTTTTTGTAGTCGTTCACAATTTCGTATTCGCCCGTGGTTTCGTTCCGTTCGTAATAAGGTTCGTCGTCTTTGTAGGGGTTTTCCGCATCGAGGCCGGCGAACATTTCGGTGAACTGTGGCCCGTAGAACAGATAAGTTTCCCCGTATTGCTCACGATTGTAATAGGCCAACAGCTGTCGTGCGTTGCTCGGATCGTTTTCGTTGATGGTGGTGCCGGCGTTCGCCCGAATGGGCAACATGGTCCAGCTGGAAAAGCCGATTAGGATGAACAAAACACAAAGTAGAAGCGTGTTGGTTTTTATGAAATCTTTTTTTCGGGTGTAACGAAGCGCGTAATAAAATCCGAGCACAATGCTCAGAAAAGCAATGATGGTCCCCGAGTTGAACGGCAAACCGATGCTGTTGGTGAAGAAAATTTCCGCGTTCGCAAAATAGGCCAAGGTATAGGGCAGCAACAGTTTAAAAATGAACATCAGCACCGCTACGACTGTGATCGTGGCAATGATGAAATTTTTCACGGTAACGGTTTTGTAGTGTTTGAAAAAATACAAAAACCCGATTGCGGGAATGGTCAACAACGCCAAGAAATGGACGCCGAAAGACAAACCGATAATAAAAGAAATCAAGATCAACCAACGGTTTCCACGGGGTTTGAACATGTCGCGTTCCCACAACAAACCCGCGTAAAAAAGAATGGAAAGCAAAAAAGTGGCCATTGCGTAAACTTCGGCCTCGCCGGCGTTGAACCAAAAACTATCGGTAAAAGCAAAAGACAGCGATCCCACAAAAGCGCTCGCCAACACCGCAAAATTGTTGGATTTTGAGTTGTTTTCCGGATTTCCGGCAATTTTTCCGATCAAGATCACCAACGACCAAAACATGAACAAAATGGTGAAAGCACTTGCAAAGACGGATAGCATGTTCACCATCAGTGCAATTTGGCTGGGCTCACTGGCAAAAATGGAAAAAAACGCGCCCATCATTTGAAAAAGTGGCGCGCCCGGCGGGTGCCCAACTTGCAATTTGGTGGAAGTGGCAATATATTCGCCCGCGTCCCAAAAGCTCAAGGTGGGTTCCACGGTCAGGGAAAAAACGCAAAGGGCGATCAAGAACACAATTCCTCCCAGAATTTTGTTCCATTTGCCGAAGTCGAAATTTGTCATTTTATGGTTGTTGAATAAGGTTGGGCGAATTTAAGCATAAAAATAAGATTGTTTCTTAAACGTGCGCAAAAATGGATTATTTTGTTTTTGGTTGATTTGTTGCGCGTTTGGAGCATCGAATTATAAAAAATGAAGATGGAAGCCGCGAAGTTTTTTTGTTTTTCTAAAATAAATAAAGCGAAAATATTTGCGCTATCGAAAGTTTATATTAAATTTGCACCCTGAAAATTGGCCTATGGTGTAACTGGCAACACGTCTGGTTTTGGTCCAGAAGAGTCTAGGTTCGAGCCCTAGTAGGCCAACTAAATTGAAAACCGAATTGTGAAAACAGTTCGGTTTTTTATTTTGAAGAAAAAAAGTGGAGGGCGAGCCCCTAGGTTTCGGGGTATCCCGATTTTTATCGGGAAGCCCTAGTAGGCCAACGGAATTTGAAACCGAATTGTGAAAGCAGTTCGGTTTTTTGATTAAAAAAACCCTCGAAAAAAGAGGGTTTTGCCTTTCAAAATAAAATCCTTATTTTCAATTTGGCAATGCCACCACGTTGTAATAGGTTAATAGGTGTTGGTAAAATGCCAAACTGTTCCGGTCGTTTTCGATGCACGATTTTAAAAAACTTTCCAAATTTGGACATTTGAAATTAACGTTCACAAACTCATTTTCCTTGGCTTCGATTTTCAAACCAATTTCACGTAAGTCATCGTGAATGAAAACCTCGCGGGCGTTAAAATGTTTTTTGATGATTGCACGGTGCATGGTGTTGAAGCGTCCGGTCCGCGCCATTTCCCCCCGGCAACTATGCGTGATCAAGTTGTTGACTTCTTTCAAAATAACGGTTGACTGGTAAGTGGTCATAATTTCTGTTTTTAAGTGTACATTAAAAGTAATGCAGAAATTAGACCGACATTCTTAAAAAAATTAGAATTGACACATAATTAACAAGTAAATATTAAAATTGATATAAAATTAATATAATTTTTTTGTTTGCATCCTATATTTTAAAACAAAGCCGGCTTAAATATTTTTAAACTATAATTTTTATGGGCGGGTTCACCAATTTTTCGTTTTGGTTGAAGGTGGAGGCGTTCACAAAAACGGTTTCCCTTCTTTTTACTTTTCCATAATTTTCGTGCATGTGCCCAAAAATATGGTACTTTGGTTTCAATGAGAGTATTCGTTTCAACAATGCTTTCGAGCCCAAAGCTTTTTTGGTGTTGGAAACATCCAAAATCCCATATGGAGGCGTGTGGGTGATCAAAATATCGGTATTGGGCGGAATATTTTTCCAACGATAAAAACGGCGTTCACTGAATGCCCAATTTTTGGTGCCGGGCGTTATTGGCGAGCCCCAAAACAAAACACCGCTCAGTTCAAGTTGGGTTTCGCTCAAATAATGGACGTTTTCGGGCAGAATTTTCGCTATTTGTGATGAGGATTTTTTTTCCAGAAAAAAATCGTGGTTTCCGGCAATGAAAATTTTATGTCGATGGGGTTGGTCCGAAAACCATTTTAAAAAATCGCGCACTTCGCGTTCGGTTCCGCGTTCGGTCACATCGCCCGCGTGCACCAGTACATCACCGTTCGGGACCAGCAATTTTTGATGGTTGTTGTGTGTGTCCGAAATGCAGATAATTTCCATACAAGGCTGTGCGGCCTGTTTGTTTTTGAAAAGTGGATTTCAACAAAAAAATCACGATTTCTTTTCGACAGACGACGTTTTTTCTTCTTCGGGAAGGTTTTTTGTGTAGGCGTCTTCATTGTCCTCGTTCACCACCGGCCCTGCCAATTTGATCACGATCATGGCCGCCAAAATTGCGGTGAACACAAAAAAAACGAACCGTGCAAAAAGGCTTTCAAAATGCAGGTACATATAAATGCCCAAAGCGATTTCGGCAAAAAAACATAGAATAATGGCTCCGAATTTGATCAGCATTTTTTGATTTTTAAGGAGTATAAACTTAGGTTCATTTTTTTTGACGGGCAAATTTTTTCAATGAATTAATGGAATTTTAACGCATCGTTTGATTTTTTGCTTGTAAACTTGTGGAAATACCAACGGGTTTTTTATCGAACACCGTTCTTGTTGAAAAATAATATTCGAATAAAACAGTTCCCCAAATCGTTGTGAAACCCAAAAAAATCGCCCTTTTTCTTTCCATTGCCGCAATTTTGGCGGTCGTCGCCGTATTTTTTTTGAACTATTTGGCCGAACGAAAAATAACCAATTTTTTGGACAACGAATTTGATGCAGGGCAACTGGATTATGGAGCGGTCGAAACAAATGTTCTTTTCGGAAATGTGGAAATCGATTCAATTGTCTTTTCCCAAAAAGGGTTGGAAATCGATTTGAAAAAATTGGAAGTCAGCGGGGTTCATTACCTCGATTTTTTATGGAACGACAAACTGGTGGTCAATAAAATTTATTTGAATTCGCCAAGAATAAGTGTTCGAAAGCACCCAAAAGATTCAACAAAAAAGAAAAACCCACAACGGGCATTGAAAAAAACGATTTTGGCAAAAACCATTGAAATCGAAAATGGGAAGGCAATTTTTTTTAAAAACGAAAAAGACACCTTGTTGTCCGTTGAAAATTTTTCGGCAAAAGTCGATTCTGTAAGCGTGACCTCCAATACTTTGCGGCAAAACATTCCGTTCGAGCACAAAAAACATACAATCAAAACGGAAAGTGTTTTTTTTGATTTGAACAAATACCACGAAATAACGGTTGAAAAAATCGAAGTTTCCGACAAACGGGTTCTTCTTGAAAATTTATTGCTTCGCCCAAAATATTCACGTTCCGAATTCCGCTCGGTGATTCCCTACGAAAAAGATATGTTCAACCTAAAAATTGTTTCTTGGAAAATTGAACAGCCGTTTTTTGATTTTTTTGCCGAAAAGCCCGTTTTCAAATCTCCTTTGATGTTTATCGAGGGTGCTGATTTCAAAGCCTATCGCGACAAAACCGTGGCCGACGACCCGCGCACAAAAAAAATGTACAGCGAAATGCTGCGCGAACTCCCTTTTAGGATCGATATTGAAAAAACAAGGATACGAAACGCGTTCATTCAATATCAAGAACGTATTGAAAAAGACCGCCAATTGGGCCGCGTGGCTTTTTATAAATTGAACGCCGAAGTGTTGGATTTGACCAATTTGAATTTGGATTCCGAAAATTTCCCCACCACAAAACTAAGCATTGACACGCGCTTTATGAATACCTCGGACCTGCACGTGGATTGGCACATGGACGTGAGTAGTGACCGCGATTATTTCACGATTTCGGGCGAGGCGAAACACATTCCGCCCGAAGCGATGAACCCGTTTTTTGTTCCGGCAATGCATGTGAAGGCAAAAGGGGGCATCGACGCGGTTTATTTTAATTTTAGCGGCGATTATATTGATGCGCTGGGCGATATGAAAATGAACTATTCCGATTTTTCGGTTGAAGTGTTGAAGAAAAAAGGCGAAGAAAAAAACAAATTCCTCTCGGTGATCGCCAATATTTTTGTGAAAGCAAACCCCAAAAACGGAACGGTTTCGAAAGAAGATATTCACGTGGTCCGCGATGCTACAAAATCGTTCTGGAACTATTTTTGGTCCTGCATCGAAAAGGGCTTGTTGAAATTGGTGTTGTGATCGAAATGTTTTTCTTTTGCATCAAACTTTAAAAGTGATCACCGGCCGGTTGGCGTGGTTCACCAAATCTTCGCTCAAACTTCCGTTGAGCAAATGTGCTATGCCTTTTCGGCCATGCGTGCTGATTCCGATCAAGTTGGAATTTTTTTGTTTTGCAAAATTGATGATTCCCCGCTCTATCGAAACATCGTTGTGCACGCTCAAGGTGAAATTTTCGGTATCAAAATCCTTCACGAACCCGGACATGATTTCGTCGAGGTAAATGCTTGTTTTGAATTTGCTCGCCGTGTTGATATACACCAAGTGTATTTTTGCGCCTAATTTTTCTGCAAACCGCATCGCTTGAAGGAAAGGTTTTTTCATGGGCTCGGTAAAATCGGTGGCGAACACAAAATTGTTCACTTGAAAATTTTCATGTGGATTTTTGATCACCAGCACCGGAATTTCCGAATGGCGCACCACTTTTTCGGTGTTGGAGCCAATGAACACTTCTTTCAGCCCCGAAGCGCCGCTCGATCCCATCACAATGAGATCGCATTTTTTTTCATTGCTGATTTCCATAATCCCTTCAAAAGCTTCGTGAAACTGAACGGTTTCGTGCACGTTCACGCCTTCCAAATAAGGTTCTTCCATTACCTCGTCAAAACGTTGGTGCGCAAGTTTCATGAAAAACAACGATTCAGGGAGGTTGCCGCCGGTGCTGCCTCGCGAAGGGTCGATCAGTTGCAAAGGCAATTCGAGCATGTGCAACAAAAATATTTCGCTGTCGTATCTTTTGGCCAATTGCGCGGCGACTTTGAGCGCATTTTCGGCCTGATCAGAAAAATCGGTGGGAACGAGTATTTTTTTTATCATGATCTTGATATTTTGGTGGGTTTAATATGTGTGTAATTTACAAAAAAAATTCCTTTGTCTTCAATTTTAATGTTTTGGAAAAAATATGTACATTTGCACCTCCGAAAAGCTAACGAACTATGAGGGGACCAAAAAGTCCCCTCTTTTTATAGAATATGTCGATGTTAAAAGAAAAAGTGGAAACCTTGCTGGCCGAAGCTTTGGACGAAAACCCGGGCTTGTTTTTGATTGATCTGGAGATTGTGGGCAACAACCAAATTTTGGTGGTCATCGATGGCGACAAAGGTGTTTCGGTGAACGATTGCATTGCGGTGAGCAGAAAAATCGAGCACAACTTGGACCGCGAAGAAGAAGATTTTTCGTTGGAAGTGACCTCGGCCGGTGTTTCGCAACCTTTGAAACTTCCAAGGCAGTTCAAAAAAAATATTGGAAGAAAACTTTCGGTCGTTACAAAAGACGATAAATTTGAGGGCGAATTAGTTGACGTCACCGACGAAACCATTTCCTTGAAATGGAAAGCCCGTGAGCCCAAACCCGTTGGAAAAGGCAAAACAACGGTGAAAAAAGAAGCCGTGTTGAACTATGCGGAAATTGTTGAAGCAAAAGTGATGATAACATTTTAATAAAAACGGATATGGAAAATATCGAACTGATCAACTCCTTTTCAGAGTTCAAAGATGATAAATTGATCGACCGGGTGACCTTGATGGCCATTTTGGAAGACGTTTTTCGAAATGCGTTGAAGAAGAAGTTTGGCGAAGATGACAATTTTGACATCATCATCAACCCCGACAAGGGCGATTTGGAGATTTGGCGCAACCGTGTGGTGGTCGCCGATGGCGAAGTGGAAGACGAAAACAGCGAAATTTCGCTGTCCGAAGCACAAAAAATAGAACCCGATTTTGAAGTGGGCGAAGATGTTTCGCAAGAAGTGAAATTGATCGATTTGGGACGTAGGTCCATTTTGGCATTGCGCCAAAACCTGATTTCCAAAATCCACGAGCATGACAACACCACCATTTACAAGCAGTTCAAAGAATTGGAAGGTGAAATTTACACCGCCGAAGTGCATCACATTCGCCACCGTGCCATCATTTTGTTGGACGACGAAGGAAACGAACTGGTGATGCCAAAAGACCGTCAAATTCCATCGGACTTTTTCCGAAAAGGCGAGCATGTGCGTGGAATTGTGGAAAGTGTGGAACTGAAAGGAAACAAACCCACCATTCTTTTTTCCAGAACTTCTCCGGTATTTTTGGAAAAATTGTTCGAGCAGGAAATTCCCGAAGTTTTCGACGGATTGATCAGCGTGAAAAAAGTGGTCCGCATTCCGGGCGAAAAAGCAAAAGTAGCAGTTGATTCCTATGACGATCGAATTGATCCGGTCGGCGCTTGTGTGGGGATGAAAGGCTCGCGGATTCACGGCATCGTTCGTGAACTGGGCAATGAAAACATTGACGTGATCAACTATACCAACAACGTGCAGTTGTTCATCACCCGTGCGTTGAGCCCCGCAAAGGTAACTTCCTTGCAAATCAATGAAGAAACCAAACGGGCGGAAGTGATGTTGCGCCCCGAAGAAGTTTCGAAAGCAATTGGTCGTGGTGGGCACAATATTCGCTTGGCAGGTCAGTTGACGGGTTACGAAATCGATGTTATCCGCGAAGGTGTGGAAGATGAAGAAGACGTTGAATTGACCGAATTCACTGATGTGATCGAAGATTGGGTAATCATCGAATTCGCAAAAATTGGTTTGGACACCGCCAAAAGTGTCTTGGAACAAGACGTGGACGATTTGGTGAAAAGAACCGATCTGGAAGAAGAAACCGTTCGCGAGGTCTTCCGTGTTTTAAAAGAAGAATTTGAGGATTAATCGTTATTTTTGACGATTATTGCAAACAAAAAATAAGGTAATTTAGAGGCAATTTATGGCTGGAGCAAAAACAATGCGATTGAACAAGGTGTTGCGCGAATTCAATATTTCGCTCGACCGCGCCGTGGAATTTTTGAATTCCCATGGGCACGAGATCGACGCGCGTCCCACCACCAAAATTTCCGAAGAGGTCTACCAAGTGCTTTTTGACGAATTTCAAACCGATAAAAGCAAAAAGGTGGCTTCCAAAGAAGTGGGGGAAGAGCGCAAAAAGGAAAAAGAAGAATTGCGCATTGCCCAAGAAAAAGAACTTGCCGAAAAACAACGCCAAGCCGAAGAGCGTGAAGAAATTGTCAAGGCCAAATCAAAACTCAGCGGTCCAAAACAAGTTGGCAAAATTGACCTCGACAAAGAATCCGCCAAAAAATCCGATCCTTCCAAAAAGCAAGAAGAACCTGTAGCCGAAAAACCGGTTCCTAAAAAAGAAGAACCAAAAGAAAAGGAACCCAAAAAAGAAAAAGAAGAAAAGAAAGAAAAAACCACTGCCGAAACGGAAAGTGGAAAAATCGGTGCTGAGAAAGCAGAAACTGCAGAGCCGGCCAAAGAGGAAAAAGTGGCCACGCAATATCAAAAATTGAACGGTCCCAATTTCACCGGTGAGAAAATCGACCTGACCCAGTTCAAAAAACCAACCAAGAAAAAAGAGGCCAAACCTGCCCGTTCGGCAGGCGGGAAAGAGAACGGTTCCGGAGCGGACAAAAAGAAACGCCGCCGAAGGATCAGCAAAGATACCGGTACGGGCCCAGCTCGCGGAGGTCAGGGAAAACCGCAACGGGGTGGAAAAAAGCGTTCTGCAATTACCAAAGAAGAACCCACAGAAGCCGAAATCCAAAAACAAGTGCGGGAAACCTTGGAGAAACTCCAAGGGAAATCCAGCAAAGGAAAAGGCGCAAAATATCGTCGTGACAAGCGCGACCAGCACCGTCAAAAAACGGAAGAAGAATTCGCACAACAAGAAGTTGACAGCAAAACACTGAAAGTCACCGAGTTTGTAACTGTCAGTGAAATCGCCACAATGATGGACGTGCCGGTGACCAAAATTATTTCCGCTTGTATGTCGTTGGGAATGATGGTGACCATGAACCAACGTTTGGACGCGGAAACGCTGACCATCGTTGCGGACGAATTTGATTATGAAGTCGAATTTATTTCCTCAGAGGTTGAAGAAGTCGCCGATGTAGAAGAAGAAAACCCCGAAGACCTTAAACCGCGCGCACCGATCGTTACCGTTATGGGCCATGTGGACCACGGAAAAACATCTTTGCTGGACTATATCCGAAAAGAAAACGTGATCGCTGGCGAAAGCGGAAGCATCACGCAGCACATTGGGGCGTACGGTGTGGAACTGGAAGACGGGCAAAAAATTGCTTTCTTGGATACACCGGGGCACGAAGCATTTACCGCGATGCGGGCACGTGGAGCGCAGGTTACCGATATAGCCATCATTGTGATCGCTGCCGATGACGATGTGATGCCGCAAACCAAAGAAGCCATTTCGCATGCCCAAGCTGCTGGCGTGCCCATTGTTTTTGCGATCAACAAAGTGGACCTTCCCGCCGCAAACCCCGAAAAAGTAAAAGAACAATTGTCCGCAATGAATTTATTGGTGGAAGATTGGGGCGGAAAAATTCAGTCGCACGACATTTCTGCCAAAACCGGGACCGGTGTTCCAGAACTCTTGGAAAAAGTATTGCTGGAAGCCGAAATTTTGGAACTGCGCGCAAACCCTGACAAAATCGCCGACGGAACAGTTGTGGAAGCCTTTTTGGACAAAGGCCGTGGCTATGTTTCCACCGTTTTGGTGCAATCCGGAACCCTTAAAGTTGGAGATTACGTACTTGCCGGAAAAAACAGCGGAAAAATAAAAGCCATGCACGACGAGCGCGGCAACTTGGTAAAAGAAGCCGGACCATCGACACCTGTTTCCATTTTGGGATTGGACGGCGCGCCACAAGCTGGCGACAAATTCAGAGTGATGACCGACGAGCGCGAAGCCAAGGAAATTGCCGCAAAACGTACCCAGTTGCAACGCGAACAATCCGTTCGAACACAGCGCCACATTACTTTGGATGAAATTGGAAGGCGAATTGCTTTGGGCGATTTCAAAGAATTGAACATTATTTTGAAAGGGGATGTGGACGGTTCGGTTGAAGCCTTGACCGACAGTTTCCAAAAACTATCCACCGAAGAAATTCAGGTGAACATTATCCACAAAGGGGTTGGCGCCATCACCGAAAGTGATGTATTGTTGGCTTCGGCTTCCGATGCGATCATTATTGGGTTCAATGTGCGACCGGCCGGAAATGCGCGCCAAGTTGCGGACCGGGAAGAGATCGATATCCGTACCTATTCCATCATTTACGATGCCATCAACGATTTGAAAGATGCGATGGAAGGCATGCTTTCCCCCGAAATGAAAGAGGAAATTACCGGAACCGCGGAAATCCGCGAAACCTTCAAAATTTCCAAAGTGGGGACCATCGCAGGCTGTATGGTCACCGATGGAAAAATATTCCGCAACAGCAACATTCGTTTGATCCGCGACAATGTCGTGATTTTCACTGGCGAACTGGCTTCGTTGAAGCGTTTCAAAGACGACGCGAAAGAAGTGGCAAAAGGCTATGACTGTGGATTGCAGATCAAAAACTACAACGACATTAAAGAGGGCGATGTGGTTGAAGCTTTCCAAGAAGTGGAAGTGAAGAAGAAGTTGAAGTAAACCCTATTCCTTTTAAAATTGTAACTAATCAGTCCGAACTATTCTAACATAGTTATTCGAAATATAGATAAGAGTTTTTAACCGCAGAGATCGCAAAGTTTACGCAAAGTTCGCCAAGTATTACAGACTGATTTTCATCCCGATATTCTATCGGGATTGCGGCCTTTGCGTATTTTTTCTTGGTGCCTTTGCGGTTATTAAATCTTTGTCAAACAAGCATTTGAACACACTGATTAGTTACTTAAAATTTATAAATGCGTTCTTTCGAGAGCGCATTTTTTTTTAGTTTTGTTCGCTTTGGTTCAGTTTTAGAAACACCATTCCAATGAAAAACAACCCTTACCTCTTTCGATCACAACGTCTCGGTTTTCGTGAATGGAACGATGCCGATTTGCCCCCCCCCTTTGCCAAAATGAACGCGGACGTGGAAGTGATGCGGTATTTTCCATCGACACGAAGTTTTGAAGAGTCGAAGGAATTTTTGGATAAATTCAAAGCACATTTCGAGCAATACGGTTATTGTTTTTATGCGGTGGATGAATTGGCAAACGGAAAATTCATTGGTTTTGTGGGGTTGAACAACCCCCAATTTCCAGCCGATTTTATGCCTTGTGTGGAAATCGGTTGGCGCTTGCAAAAAGAATTCTGGAACAAAGGTTACGCCACCGAAGCCGCAAAAAAATGTTTGGATTATGCTTTTAATGAATTGAATTTGGATGAAATCGTATCCTTTACTTCCATTTTAAATGTCCCCTCGGAAAATGTGATGAAGAAAATCGGGATGCACAAAGTAAAACATTTTCTACACCCGGGCGTGAGCAAAGGCCATGCTTTGGAAGAACATGTGTTGTACACCATAAAAGCACGTTGACAAGGGCTTAATTATGAATCCCTACCAACCGGATAAACTCCGACCGGTAACCTGCTTCATCTTCTCCACGCCCGGCTTCCGCCAAAGCAATCACATCGGAAGTATCGTCGGTGGAAATAAATTCCGAATCGCGCAATTGCATTCCGAACAAGGCCACCGCTGCTGCAAATTTGAAATCGGCGGAAGCTTTTTCTATAGGTTTGTTGGAATCCCTGACCGTTTTCACGATCAACTTGCTTTTTTCCCCTTCGGGATCTTTGTACCGGAATTTTACCGTCAAAATCTCCTCTGAATTTCCTGTTGATTTGGTTTGCGTATATTTCAAATCGGGAATATCTTTCATGTATTTGCTTTCCACGCCTGTCGGAATGATTTCGTAAAAAGCGGTAACATTGTGGCCGCTTCCCAATTCACCGGCGTCTTTTTTGTCATTTTTGAAATCTTCATCTTCCAACATGCGGTTTTCATAGCCGATCAATCGGTAAGCCTGTACTTTTTCTGGATTGAATTCCACTTGTATTTTCACATCTTTGGCAATGGTGTAAATGGTGCCAAAAAATTCGGTTCCCAAAACTCGTTGGGCTTCTTGCATGGTATCGATGTAATAATGGTTTCCGTTTCCTTTATCGGCCAAGGTTTCGATTTTGGAATCGCGATAATTGCCCATTCCAACGCCCAAACAGGTCAAGAAAACTCCACTTTCCCTTTTTTCGGTGATGAGTTCTTCCATGGAACGGTTACTGGACATGCCCACGTTGAAATCGCCATCGGTGGCCAAAACTACCCGGTTGTTTCCACCTTCGATGAAATTTTCCTCGGCAATTTTGTAGGCCAGATTTATTCCCGCACCTCCGGCAGTGGAACCCCCTGCGCGAAGATTGTCGATTGCTTTGTAAATTTTTTCTTTGTTTGCCCCCGAAGTGGGTTCCAGCACCAATCCTGCAGAACCGGCATATACCACAATGGAAACTTGGTCTTTTTCGCGCAGTTGTTCCACCAAAACTTTGAAAGCGCTTTGCAGCAATGGAAGCCGATTTGGCGGTTGCATGGAACCCGAAACATCGATTAGAAAAACGAGGTTGGACGCTGGCGCGTTTTCCACGCTGACTTTTTTTCCTTTTAAGCCAATCCGCACCAATTTGGTATGCGCGTTCCAAGGTGATTCGGCAATTTCGGTAGTGATGGAAAAGGGATGTTTTCCGTTGGGATCAGGATAATCATAATGAAAATAATTGATCATTTCCTCCACCTTCACGGCATCTTTTGGAATTTTCTGTCCGTGGTTGATCATTCGTCGAATATTGCTGTAACTGGCTTTGTCCACATCGATGGAAAAGGTGGAAAGCGGGGAGGTGGCAACGCTTTGAAAACTGTTTTCCTCGATACGGTCGTAGGACTCGGTTTCGGTGATGGGGGGCAGTGGACGATAATTTCTTCTGGCATAACCTTGGGAAATTCCATATGCAGTTACAACTACTTGATCCAATTCCGGCGAAGCCGTTTTCATTTTTACATCAATTATTTTCTGGTCTGGAGTAACTTTTATTTTTACTTCTTGATAACCGATATAGTTAAAAGACAAGATGTTACCAATTTGCGCCGTGATTTTATAGTTTCCATCAAAATTGGTTTGTGTGCCATTGCTTGTTCCTTTTTCAACAATGTTCACTCCGGCAAGCGCTATTCCGGTTTCGGCATTGGTTACGGTGCCGGTGATTTTAATTTCTTGGGCTGTCAATGAAAAACCGAGGCAGGAAATTGCCAAAAATGTGAAGAATGTTTTCATAATAAAAGGGTTTTAAAAGAATGAAGTGATCTTTTTTAACCCTTTCAAGAAAAATGCCAAACTTTGAATCAGCCATTTGGTTTAAAAATAAAAGCGCTTTTGTAATCGTCTTTTATTTCCAAAAAGGCGCGGTCGGCTTCCAAGCGGTTGCGAAAATCGCCCACCCAAACTTTGTAATTTGGCGATTGGTATTCCATTGTTGTGGCCCAATCTGGGTGTTTTCCCCTGAACTCTTGCAGCACGTTGGTAGCTTCGGAATTGTTGCCGTAGAAAATTTGGATTTTATAGCGTTCGCCAAAAGCATTGTTTTGGGTCATTTCAGATTTTATCGCGATCATTTTTTCAATTTCGGGCGCTTGTTGCACCTGGATTTTTCCTTCTTGGGAAAACCCCTCTATTATGCTTAAAACACTTAACAGAACAAATAGAATACCTTTTTTTAAATACGAATATTTCATAATGAACACAAGTTTGCAACAAAAGTAAAATTTAATAACTACAAGAGTGCACGAATTATTATTTAGAAAGGATATAAATTAATCATTAACGCTTCGCCAACATTTCAAAAATGAATGTTAAGTATTACTTTTGTGCGTGAATTTTTAAGGTGCGCATGCTTGTATTGACCAGTCGTAAAAACCGTACCAAACTTAGCTTTTAATTCAGTTAATATGAAAAAGGAGAAATTCCGCCATTCCATCCCTAGCATTCTACTTTTCTCGGTAGCTATTTTAATTTCCTTTTCCACTTTCTCGTATGCGCAAGGGGAAACCGCTGTTCCTGAAGCTGCGCCGGTTCAAGATACCGCCACGGCCGATGCTGCTGCAGGTGATGCCGCCGCAAGTTCACTTGGCGACCCGGCAAAAGGGAAGGCGTTGTTCAACACCAATTGTGCTTCATGTCACAAACGCTACAAAAAAATGGTGGGCCCTGCTTTGCACGGCGTCACCGACCGCCACGACATGCAGTGGTTGTACAGTTGGATCCACAACAGTTCGGCGATGATTGCCGCGGGCGATGCAGAAGCGGTGGCCATTTTTGAAGAATACAACAAGTCGGTAATGACCAATTTTCCGCAGTTGAGCGAAACCGACATCAACAATATTTTGGCGTATGTGGAACAGCCCAAACCGGAACCGGCCGCAGGGGTTGCAATTAAAACAGGTGACGAATCCTCAGAATCAGGCATTTCCAATAATATAGTGTTGGGAATTTTGGCATTTGTATTATTGGTGTTGGTGGCCATTTTGTTTTTGGTGAACAAAACCCTTAACCGCTTTGCGGAAGTAAACCAGGTTCCGGTTGCGGAAAAACCAAAAAGAAAACCTATTTGGGAGGCTTTTGTCGAAAACCAATTTTTGGTGCTCGTTTCAGCCATTGTGTTTTTGTTGGCAGCGGCCTATTTGGGCTTTGGCTGGATGATGCAAATTGGGGTCGATCAAAAATACCAACCCATCCAACCCATCCATTTTTCGCACAGAATACACGCGGGCGACAACCAAATCGATTGTAAATATTGCCACTCCGCCGCGCGAACTTCCAAGGTTTCCGGGGTTCCGTCATTGAACGTTTGTATGAACTGCCACGTGACCATCAGCGAAGTCGCGCCCGAAACCGCAACGGAAGAATATACCAAAGAATATTACGATGCCCAAATCGCGAAGCTGTACGAAGCTGCCGGTTGGGACCCAGCGACACGAACCTATTCCAAAGAACCTAAACCGGTAAAATGGGTGCGTGTTCACAACCTTCCCGATTTTGCCTACTATAATCACTCACAGCACGTGAACGTGGCCGGCATTCAATGTCAAAAATGCCACGGCCCTGTGGAAGAAATGGAAATTTTGTACCAATTCGCTCCTTTAACAATGGGCTGGTGCATCAGCTGCCACCGTGAAACCAACGTGAAAATGGAAGGGAACGAATACTATGAGAAAATCCATGAAGAACTTGCCAAAAAATATGGTATCGACGGCCCGTTGACCGCAGCGCAAATGGGCGCATTGGAATGTGGAAAATGCCACTACTAGTTATGAGTTATGAGTTTTGAGTTATGAGTTTTGAGTTGTGATTTGAGTTGATGCAACAACGAAAAAAAACAAGAATAAAGATTTTTCAAACGATAGTTAGAAGTAAACAGATATAATATATGTCATCAAACAAAAAATACTGGAAAAGTGTTGAAGAGCTAAAAGAAGACAGCTCGATTGTTGAGCGACTTCAACAGAATGAATTCACGGACGATATTCCCGTGGACGAATTTCTAGGAAATAAAGAAGCGTTGGAAAACTCTTCCACTTCGCGACGTGATTTTTTGAAATATGTCGGATTTAGCACGGTTGCGGCTTCTTTGGCGGCTTGCGAAGGTCCGGTGATCAAAACCATTCCTTATGTGGTGCAACCGGAACGCATTGTTCCCGGAATTGCCGATTATTACGCCACCACCATGGCCGATGGTTTTGATTTTGCCAGCGTTTTGGTGAAAACCCGCGAAGGGCGGCCCATCAAAATCGACAAGAACTACTTGAGCAAAACCAACATTGGCGTGAACGCCCGTGTGCATGCTTCGGTACTTTCATTGTACGACAACAAACGAATCAAACGCCCAGCCATTCAGGGAAAACCCGTTTCTTGGGAAGAATTCGACAAACAAATTGCCAACGAACTTGGTCAAGTTTCCGGTGAAACCGTGTTGCTTACCCAAACTTTTGCGAGTCCTTCGACCGCAAGGGCAATAAAAGATTTTGCATCAAAACAAGGAAATGTTCGGCATGTGGTGTACGATACGGTTTCCGAAGATGCGGCCTTGAACGCGTTCCAATCAAAATACGGAACCCGGGCATTGCCAAACTACGATTTTTCAAAAGCAAAAACCATCGTTTCCATCGGAGCCGATTTCTTGGGCGATTGGCAAGCCGGAGGTTATGATGTGGGCTATGCCAAAAGCCGGGTGCCGAATCCCGAAGCTTCGGGGGCAAAAATGTCGCGGCACATTCAATTTGAATCCAATATGACCCCGACCGGGGCAAAAGCCGATAAGCGAATCCCCGTTACGCCTTCCCAACAAAAAGCAATTTTGGCGGCGCTGTATTCTTATTTGGTGGAAGGTGCTTCTTCCAAAAACAAATTGACCCCAAAAATTGATGATGCCATTATCAAAGCGGCTTCCCAATTGAGAAAAGCCGGAAGTGGTGCCGTGGTGGTTTCCGGAATCCCCGAAACCGACGCGCAATTGTTGGTGTTGGCGATCAATGAAGCTTTGGGGAGCAAGGTGATGGACACCAAAGAATACCGAACGGTCCGTCAAGGAAATTCCGCAGAGGTGGCAAAGTTGATCAAAGACATGAACAGCGGAAAAATCGGTGCGCTTTTGATCGCCGGAGTGAACCCTGCGTATAGCTTGCCCAATTCCTCGGAATTTAAGGAAGGCTTGAAAAAAGTGAAACTTTCCGTGGCGTTTTCGATGAAAGAAGACGAAACCGCAAAATTGTGCAAATACATTGCTGCAACACC
>DASSWG010000027.1:0-29611 GCA_035705295.1 Flavobacteriaceae bacterium | reverse complement strand
TCAAAATCAAGGATTGACCCTCCCCGATTTAATCAACGAAGGAAATTTGGGCTTGATCAAAGCCGCAAAACGCTTCGACGAAACCCGTGGTTTTAAATTCATTTCATATGCGGTTTGGTGGATCCGTCAATCGATTTTGCAGGCATTGGCCGAACAATCGCGAATTGTTCGTTTGCCCTTGAACAAAATTGGCTCCATCAACAAAATCAACAAAACTTTTGCCTTTTTGGAGCAATCGCACGAACGTCCGCCAAGCGCAGAAGAAATTGCGAAAGAATTGGACATGACCATTACCGACGTGAAAGAATCCATGAAAAATTCCGGGCGCCACGTTTCCATGGACGCACCTTTGGTGGAAGGTGAAGATTCCAATTTGTACGACGTTTTGCGTTCGGGCGAATCGCCAAATCCCGACAAAGAATTGTTGCACGAATCCTTGCGCACCGAAATTGAACGCGCATTGGAAACTTTGACCCCGCGCGAAGCCGATGTGGTTCGGTTGTATTTTGGTTTGGGAGAACAACATCCAATGACCTTGGAAGAAATTGGCGAAACTTTCGACCTGACACGTGAACGCGTGCGCCAAATCAAAGAGAAAGCCATCCGGAGGTTGAAACACACTTCTCGCAGCAAAATTTTGAAAACCTATTTGGGTTGATGGTTTAAAACTTTCAACCCAAAGAATATTATTTTGAAAACCCACCAGAATTTGAATTTTGGTGGGTTTTGTTTTTCGAAAAAGGCAAGTGTTTTTTCGTATTTTTGCACAAACAACCTCTCAAGAAAATGGACAAATTAATTGCACCTTCGATTTTGGCGGCCGATTTTGCCAACCTGCAACGCGATGTGGAAATGATCAACGAAAGCGATGCCGATTGGTTCCATATCGATATTATGGACGGCGTTTTTGTGCCGAACATTTCCTTCGGAATGCCGGTTTTGCAAGCTATTAACAAATATGCCGGTAAAGTGATCGACGTGCATTTGATGATTGTCGAACCGGACCGTTACATTCAAACTTTTGCCGATTTGGGAGCAGATATTCTCACGGTTCATTACGAGGCTTGTACACATTTGCACCGAACTCTGGAAGCGATCAAAGCTGCGGGGATGCGCACCGGCGTGGCGCTGAACCCGCACACCAACGTGAGTTTGCTCGAAGATGTGATCAACGACATCGATTTGGTGTTGTTGATGAGCGTGAACCCTGGTTTTGGCGGACAAAGTTTTATTGAAAACACCTACAAAAAAATCCATCAATTGAAAGAGATTATTTTGGACAACAACGCGCTCACCCAAATTGAAATCGATGGCGGCGTTACCGACGAAAATGCCAAACAACTGGTTGAAGCAGGGGCAGATGTGTTGGTGGCCGGAAGTTTTGTGTTCAAATCGGCCGACCCGGCGGAAACCATCAAAGAACTGAAAGCAATTGCCAATTCCTAATCCCGAAAAAATACTGGACGTGCTCATCATCGGCGCCGGCCCGATCGGTATCGCCTGTGCGCTGGAAGCGAAAAAGAAAAATTTTGCTTACATAGCTGTTGAAAAGGGGCCTTTGGTCAATTCACTGTACCACTACCCGACCAATATGCGGTTTTTTTCCACTTCCGAAAAACTGGAAATCGATGACATTCCGTTCATTAGCAACAACGCCAAACCCGTCAAAGCCGAAGCCTTGGAATATTATCGACGCATCGCTGTTTCCAATAAGCTGAACATCAATTTATTTGAAAAAGTGGAACAAGTCGAAAAAGAAAATTCTCATTACAAAGTCACGACTTCCAAGAAAACGTATTTCACGAAAAATATCGTTGTCGCGACCGGTTTTTACGACATTCCGAACTATTTGAACGTCCCCGGAGAAGAATTGCCGAAAGTTTTTCATTATTACCAAGACCCTCATTATTTCGCCGGGCAAAAAACGATCGTTGTGGGCGCCAGCAATTCGGCGGTCGATGCGGCCTTGGAAATTTATCGAAAAGGGGGCGAGGTGAGTATGATTGTTCGTGGAAAAAGCATCGGTGAACGCGTGAAATACTGGGTGAAACCCGATATTGAAAACCGAATTTCCGAAGGGAGCATCACGGCTTATTTTAATTCAGAAATCAAGGAAATCCGTGAAAACGAGGTGGAAATTATCGATAAAAACGGAAAACTAAAAACCTTGAAAAACGATTTTGTACTGGCATTGACGGGTTATCGTCCCAATTTTGAATTTCTGGAAAATATGGGCATCCGACTTTCAAAAGATGGAAAAAAGGTTCCTGAACACGATCCGCAAACCATGGAAAGCAACCAAGCGGGAATTTATTTGGCAGGGGTGATTTGTGGTGGCGTAGAAACCCACAAATGGTTCATCGAAAATTCGCGGATCCATGCAAAAATGATCATGGAAGCGATCGCAAATTGATCAATAGCCCGCGAAATTGAAATTCAACATTTCACGGATTTTGAAATAAAATTTCGGGAATTTTTCCCGAAATTCTTCCGGCGATTCAATGAAATATTCCACCAAAACCGCCAAAAATTCAAACTGGTTGGTGTAGGCATAGTTTCTAAAATAATGTGAATCCAATAGTTTTTGGCGCATTTCTTTTTCTTTCAAAAAATCTTCCAATTGCCGGTTGGCGTCCAAAAAAATAGAGGCGCCCACGCTCCGAAACTTTTTGCTGTTCATTTGCAAAACGTGTGTGAATTCGTGAATTCCCAAATTCAAATTGTCCCTTTCATCGGCAAAACCTTGTTGGAAATCTTCCCAAGAAAGCACCAACACTTTCATCAACGGATTGAACTCGCCTTTATGCTCGTGGCCGCTGGTGTTGGAATAAAAGCTATGGGGGTACACAATTATTTTTTGCAAAATGCCGAGGTAAAAATTCCGCATTCCAAAAGTCAACATCACGGCCGTGGCCCCGATCAACAATTTCACTTCTTGGGTGATTTCCATTTCATCTCGGCCTTCAAAATCTTTGTCTTCGATAAAATCCACCAGTCGGTGCTGAAAAAATCGCTGTTGCCTTTTGGAAAGTTTGTTGTAAAACGGAAAATTTTTCTTCAGAAAATCTTCTTCGGATTTTGAAATTTTATGGGTTTTAAAATAAAAATGCACATAAAGTGGGCGGTTGAACGCCATCACGTATAAAAAATCCAAGGTTTTAAGCGAGAAAAAACCGATGATCAAAATCAGGGCAATGGCCAAAAGATAGGCTAACAGCATTTAGGGCGCGAAATTGGAATCGAATTTACAAATTATTTTCAAACGAAAATTTGTAAAAAGTTCGTTTATTCAAAAATTTCGTTCAAGATTTTGGCAAGCCGAACGCCTCCTTTTTGCAATTGTTCACGAACCGTCGGAAACCATTTGTACATATATCGATAGCCCAATTTGTCGCCTATATTGACGGAACCATAAATTTTTTCCGCCAATTGGTGTGATTCTTTGGCCCAATCCATCAACGAGCCGGAACGCATTTCTTCCAATTGGTTTTTGGATAATTCCGCTTGGTTTTGCGCCAATTCCGAATAGCTCATTTTGTAATTATTGATCATATCGGAATCCCACACCCGGTGCAAGTTGGAACCTTCATTGAACCAACGCACCTGAAAATCGTTTCCTCCCTTGTCTTTTTCCAACCCAAAATGCATGGGTTGGTGCAAGTCGCCCATAAAATGCACCAACATTTTTAGGTGAAAAATTTTTTCTTCACGCGAAGAATTTTCATTTTTCAACACGGCGATACAAGTTCTTATTCCTGTAATCAAATCGCCTTTGGGGTTTTTCTTGATTTCCGCATAGGTTTTGCCAAAAGGAATGTTCACATAGTGCCAAGGCGAATATTTCCGATAGCGGGGATCGCTTTTAATTTCGTCGCCAAAAGTAGAAACCAGCGCCAAACCATCACCATTGAGCAATTGGTCGATTTGTTTTTTGGCATGTTTGCTCAAATAGCTTTCCGCGATTTCTCCCGTGGTTCGGTGACCGGTTTTTCCCCATTCATTTTCCGAAGCGAATAAAGAAAAGCTAAAAAAAAACAAGCAACTAAAAAAAAATGTTTTCATGGATTTCGATTCTTTCCACAAAGATAAACAACCCAACATTAGTCAAAGATTAAATTTTCAAGAAGTCTGGAATCGATTATCTTTGCGTTTTTCTAATAAAAATCAGTTTTATGGAACATCAACTGGTGTTTTCCGACATTGACGGAACGCTTCTGAACGCCGAAAGGGAATTGTCCGCAGCCACCATTAAAGTGATCAAACGCATCAAAAAAGATGTTCCGGTGGTACTGATTTCTTCTCGAATGCCCGCAGCAATGCGCCACCTTCAAAAAGAATTGGGCATTGAAAACCAACCGATCATTTGCTACAACGGCGGGTTGATTTTGATCGACGGAAAAACCGTACATTCCACCTGTATTCCGCTGGAATTCATTGAAGCTTTGGCAAAATTCAATGTGGAAAAGAAGGTGCATTTAAGTTTGTACCACGAAGACGAATGGTATGTTCCCGAATATGATTTTTGGGCAAAACGAGAAGAAAACAACACCAAAGTCTGCCCAAAAGTTTCCCCGATCGAAACCATAATTGAGCGATGGCGGGTTGAAAACAAAAGTGCGCACAAAATTATGTGTATGGGCGAACAAGTTGAAATCGACCGGATTTATGATTTTTTGAAAACCAATCACGGTGATGCGGTGCATTTGTACCGCTCAAAACCCACCTATATCGAAATTGCGCACAAACAAATTTCCAAGCTCACCTCCATCAATTATTTGTTGAAAAACCACTTTCAAAACCGATTGGAAAATTGTGTGGCTTTTGGCGACAATTACAACGATATTGAAATGCTGCAAGCCGTGGGAAAAGGCATTGCCGTGGAAAACGCAAAATCCGAAGTGTTGGAAATTGCCCACCACGTAGCGGATTCCAGCAAAAACGACGGGGTCGCAAAAACCTTGGAGGGGCTTTTTCCCTCACAGGGATAACAATTGCCAAATTCCCAAAAAACCTTATGTTTGTCAAAACCAATTTATACATGGAAAAATTACCTTATTTCACCGACGATACCATTGTTTTTGGACTTTTAATGGCCGCCCTTGGAATTGTTTTCTACACCTCTTCTCAAAAAACCGGATTTTGGAGCAAGTTTTACAAAGTGGTGCCCGCCCTTTTAATGTGCTACTTGATTCCTGCAATTTTTAATTCGCTGGGCATCATTAGTGCCGAACACACCAAATTGTACTACATGGCAAGCCGCTATTTGTTGCCGGCCGCCTTGGTCTTGATGACCTTGAGCATCGATCTAAAAGCAGTTTTCAATTTGGGGCCAAAAGCCTTGATCATGTTTTTGACGGGAACCCTCGGGATAATAATCGGTGGCCCGATCGCAATTTTGATCATGTCGGTCATTTCGCCCGAAACTTTGAACGGCGCAGGCCCAGACGCAATTTGGCGCGGGCTTTCCACCCTCGCGGGCAGTTGGATCGGTGGCGGGGCCAACCAAGCAGCAATGTTGGAAATTTATGATTACAATCCTGAAAAATACGGCGGAATGGTATTGGTGGATATTGTGGTCGCAAATTTGTGGATGGCCATCCTTTTGATGGGAATTGGAAAAGAAAAACAAATCGATAAATGGTTAAAAGCCGACTCCAGTGCCATTGTCAAATTAAAAAACAAAGTATCGGATTATGCGTTGAGCGTTACCAGAGTTCCTTCCCTTGGCGATTTTATGATCATGTTGGCTTTCGCTTTTGGCGCGGTGGGAATTTCCCATTGGGGCGCCGGCTTGATCTCATCGTATCTCTCCGGTAATTTTGAGATTTTCAGTGATACTTCTTCCGCTTTGTCTTCGTTCACGTCAAAATTTTTCTGGATGATCACCATTGCCACGCTGATCGGAATTATATTGTCGTTTACAAAAGCAAAACAATACGAAGGTGCAGGTGCCAGTAAATTGGGAAGCATTTTCATTTATATTTTGGTAGCCACCATCGGGATGAAAATGGATTTGACCATGGTTTTTGACAACCCCGGATTAATTGGCATTGGACTCATCTGGATTTCAATTCACGCAATCCTACTCATCGGCGTCGCAAAATTGATCAAAGCGCCTTATTTCTTTTTGGCCGTCGGAAGCCAAGCAAACGTTGGTGGCGCTGCTTCGGCCCCGGTTGTTGCCGCGGCATTTCATCCGTCATTGGCCACGGTTGGGGTTTTGTTGGCCGTTTTTGGTTATGTTGTCGGCACTTATGGCGCCATTTTGTGTACCATTTTGATGCAATTGGCTGTTCCGGCTTAAAAAGTGATGAATTATTTCTAAAAAAACGATGATGAAAAATTTGTTGATTTTATTGTTGTCCGCTTCCCTCCTCTTCGCTTGTTCCAAAGAGAAAGAAAGTAACCTGCACATTATCGGAAAAATAGAGGGGTTGAAAAAAGGGGAGCTTTTTCTGCAAAAAATTGAAGACGACACCCTGATCGTCAACTTGGATTCGCTCAAAATTGATGGCAATCCGAATTTTCAATTTCACACCTATTTGGAAAGTCCACAACTTTTATTCCTTTATTTGAACAGAAAAGGCGGGGACAAAAATGACGACATCATTAAATTTTTTGCTGAAAAAGGCGAAATGGGCATTCAAGGAAATTTGAGAACATTTCCAAAAAAAGCAGTGGTCACCGGTTCCAAAAACCACGACGCACTGGAGAAATATTTGGAAATGATCAAAAAATACGACGAGCGGAACTTGGATTTGCTGCAGAAAAGTTTTGAAGCCGGAAAAACCGACGATCAGAAAGCCCTGCTAAAAATCGACCAACGTTACGACCAGTTGTTACGTGCGAAATATTTGTACACCGTGAATTTTGCCATCAACCACAAAAACATGGAAATCGCCCCATTTTTGGCCATTTCAGAAGTTTACGACGCCAACATCAACTATTTGGACACCATTTATAATTCGCTCACCAAAGAAGTGAAAAAATCGAAATACGGAAAATCCCTAAAAAAATTATTGAAAGAACGCCGTGAATTGGAGCGTTTGAACGAAAAAGTGCAGGAACAATAATCGTAAAACCTTTTAAAGAAAGGCTCTATTTGATTTTGGTGGGAATATATTTTATTTAAGAGAATAAGACATCAATTCTTTTTCACGCGGCGAACGCTAAGGATTTCGCAGCGTGCGCTACGCGTTAGTTTTATATCGCTGCGATACGCTGCGCCTACTTCGCGATCTCAGCGTGAACTTTTTGCACAATAGTTGTGTGTTTTTCTGTTTAAATTTATCAGTCTAAAATTAGATAGCCTATAGTATTCCGTATAGATCCCAAAGAAAAAACCAAGCCGAAAAAAGCTTGGTTTTTTATACTTTGATCGTTCGAAATAATTTTAGAGTTTGTTCAATTTTTCGATCAACTCTTTTGCCTTAGCTTCTATTTCGCCGTTCACTTTTTTTAGGTGAGCGCCTTTGTTTTCCACATTTCTATCATTGATTTTTGCGTTCAACTCGTCAAAAGCAGCGATGGTTTCGTCAACGATTGCTTCACATTTTTTTTCGTCGGCTTTTGGGTTTGCCATTTGGTGAATGTAGGCGGCTTCGATAATATCGCCCATCACATAGTTCAAATCGCGTTTTAATTTTCTTTTACTGGCCATTTTCTATAATTGATTTTTTTCAAAGGTTTTAAGTGGCAAAAATACGCTATTTTTTTGGATCAAACGCTGACTTCCAATAATTTTGCCATTTCCGCTTTCAACAAAACCTTGTTGCAAATTGCTGGCAACAAAAGGGTTTCGCCCATCTTAATAATATTCGTGGTTCCCTTTGTTTTGACTATTGCTTCCCCTTCCACACAAATATAAACCACAAACGAATCCTTGTTTTGGTAATTCATTTCCATTTTTCCGGAAAACGAGAGCAATTTCGTTTTGAAATAATTGTTTTCCACCAAACAGGTTTCATTGCTTTCCAAAGAATATGGAATTTTGGGATTTGCTTTTGTAGTAAAATCAATCGCGTCGATGGCCAAATCGGTATGCAATTCGCGCGGTTTCCCATCCAAACCCTTTCGGTTCCAATCATAAACACGGTAGGTAACATCGGAAGTTTGTTGTATTTCGGCAAGCAAAACCCCACCGCCGATCGCGTGCACCAATCCGGGTTTTATAAAAAAAACATCGCCCTTTTGTGTTTGCTCGGCGTTCAATATTTTTGGAAGCGATTTTTCCCGCAAATGTTTCAAATAGGTTTCTTTGGAAGTGTTTTCGTTGAAACCAACGATAATTTCCGCTCCATCATCGGCTTGCACCACGTACCACATTTCGGTTTTTCCGAAGGAATCGTGTCGCTTTTTCGCCAAAAAATCATCGGGGTGCAATTGCACGGAAAGGTTTTCTTTTGCGTCAATGAACTTGATCAATAAGGGGAACCGATTGCCAAATTGTTCGTACACTTTTTTCCCGACCAACTTTTCTTTGTGGGTTTGGATGAGTTCGCGCAAGGTTTTCCCTGCAAATTCCCCCGATTTCACCACCGAAAAATTGCCTTCCACATCGCTGATTTCCCAACTTTCGCCCGTGGTTTTTGAAGTTGTTTTTTTGCATAAAAGCGAATTCAATTTTTCCCCTCCCCAAACTTTTTCTTTTAGAATGGGGTGAAATTTCAGCGGGTATACTTCTTTCATTGAACTCATTTACCGGAATACGTTACAAAATTGCGTGGGGTTTCGAACAAAATCACTTCCAGCGCTAAATTTTTAGCGATTTTACTTCGTAATTTTTCCCAAATGACCTTCGAAATGTTTTCGGCCGTGGGGTTCAAGTTTTCAAATTCCGGCACTTCCACATTCAGGTTTTTATGGTCGAAAACGTCTTCAATTTCCGATTTGATGAGCTTTTTCAAAAAATCCAAACTGATCACAAAACCAGTTTCCGGATCGATTTCGCCCGTAACCGAAACCACCAATTCATAATTGTGCCCATGGAAATTCGGGTTGCTGCATTTTCCGAAAACTTGCTCGTTTTTTTCGTCGCTCCATTTTTTTCGGAACAAACGGTGCGCGGCGTTGAAATGTGCCTTTCGGCTAACGGTGGCTTTCATTTATTTGGTGATTTGGTGATCAGTTAATCAGTGATTGGTTAATCGGTGGTTGGATATTTATTGTTTCAATAATTCTTAATTCTTAATTCAATAAGATATTTTTCAAAAATGATCTTGAACCATTCGGTATACTTCTGCGGGTTTTCCTGCATGTCTTTTTTTACCGCCTCGGGTTTCATCCATTTCCAATCGGCCACTTCGGAGGGGTTTGGATTGGGGTTTTCGTCGTAATTTCCGACGAGAATGTGGTCAAATTCGTGCTCCGTCAACCCGTTGTCGAACGGCGCTTTGTAAATGAACGAAATCGTATCCTTCAATTCGGTGGAAAAACCCATTTCTTCCCACAACCGGCGTTTCCCTGCGGCAATGTTGGTTTCACCTTCGCGCTGGTGGCTGCAACAGGTATTGGTCCACAAACCCGGCGAATGGTATTTTGACAAGGCGCGTTGCTGGAGCATCATTTCGCCTTTTTCATTATAGACAAAAACGGAAAACGCCCGGTGCAATTTTCCTTTTTCGTGGGCTTCCATTTTGGGCATCAAACCAATTTGTTCATCGTTTTCATTGACCAAAATCACTTGTTCTTCTTGCTTTTTCATAGGTTTTCAAAAGTACGAAATAGTTGTCAACCAAACTTTGTAGTATGCAAAAAATGAAAGGTATCGGAAAGGGCCGTTGAAAATTTGACGAACCCGTTCAAAACAATATCTTTGCCGCCATGAAATTCCAAGACGAAATAAACCGCCGCCGAACTTTTGGCATCATCTCCCACCCCGATGCGGGAAAAACCACACTGACCGAAAAATTATTGTTGTTTGGCGGTGCCATTCAAGAAGCCGGCGCGGTAAAATCGAACAAAATAAAAAAAGGGGCGACTTCCGATTTTATGGAAATCGAGCGTCAACGGGGAATTTCCGTGGCCACTTCGGTGTTGGCTTTTGAATACGATGGCACCAAAATAAACATTTTGGACACGCCGGGCCACAAAGATTTTGCCGAAGACACTTTCCGTACTTTGACCGCCGTTGACAGTGTGATCGTGGTGATCGACGTGGCAAAAGGTGTGGAGGAGCAAACCGAAAAATTGGTGGAAGTCTGCCGGATGCGCAACATTCCGATGATTGTTTTTGTGAACAAACTGGACCGCGAAGGAAAAGACGCGTTCGATTTATTGGATGAAATTGAACAAAAATTAAACCTGACCGTCACCCCGATGAGTTTGCCCATCGGAATAGGGTATGATTTTAAAGGGATTTACAATTTATGGGAAAAAAACGTGAACCTGTTCAGTGGCGATTCCCGAAAAAACATTGAAGAAACCATTGAAATTTCCGATGTGAATTCCGAAGAATTGGAAGAATTGATAGGCAGTGAAGCTGCGGAAACTCTGCGCGAGGAATTGGAACTTTTCCAAGGCGTTTATCCAAAATTCGACAAAGAAGCCTACTTGGCCGGAAACCTGCAACCTGTTTTTTTTGGTTCGGCCTTGAACAATTTTGGGGTGCGCGAATTGTTGGATTGTTTCGTGGAAATTGCCCCAAAACCCCGAAAAAAGGAAAGCGACCTTCGGGTTGTGGAACCCAACGAAAAAGATTTCACCGGATTTGTTTTTAAAATCCATGCCAATATGGATCCGAAACACCGCGACCGATTGGCGTTCATAAAAATCGTTTCGGGAAAATTCGAACGCAACAAACCCTATTTGCACGTTCGGAACAATAAAAAACTAAAATTTTCAAGCCCAAACGCTTTTTTTGCAGAACGAAAAGAAATTGTCGATGTTTCGTACCCCGGCGATATTGTGGGTTTGCACGACACCGGGAATTTCAAGATCGGTGACACCCTGACGGAAGGTGAGATATTACAATATAAAGGCATTCCGAGTTTTTCACCGGAACATTTCCGCTACATCAACAATGCCGACCCGATGAAATCCAAACAATTGGAAAAAGGAATCGACCAATTAATGGACGAAGGCGTGGCACAATTGTTCACCTTGGAGTTGAACAACAGAAAAGTGATCGGCACTGTGGGCGCGTTGCAATATGAGGTGATCCAATATCGCCTGGAACACGAATACGGTGCAAAATGCACCTACGAAAATTTAAACGTCCACAAAGCCTGCTGGATTGAGCCTGATCCAGAAGCTTCGGGAGAAAAAAGCGAAGAATTTCAAGATTTCAAACGGGTCAAGGCCAAGTTTTTGGCCAAGGACAAAAAAGGGCAATTGGTGTTTTTTGCCGATTCGGCTTTTTCACTGCAAATGACACAACAAAAATACCCTTCGATCAAATTCCATTTTGTATCCGAATTTTAAGTGGACTTCCCCAAAAAAAAGTGCGCCCCAAATTTGGAGCGTACTCATAGAAAATGAGCTACCTCGATGCAAGCATCGGGGAATTAAACCCTAAAACATTCAATCTTAAACTTCAAAATCAAATTTAAGTATGCAACGGCCGGTTGTCCGTCGCTGCCAACGCAGCTTCTTTCACCGCTTCGGCATAGGTTGGATGTGCGTGGCTCATTCGTGCGATGTCTTCTGCACTGGCGCGGTATTCCATCGCAACTACGGCTTCCGAAATTAAATCGGCAACGCGTGCGCCGACCATATGAACTCCCAAAACCTCATCGGTTTGCTTATCGGCCAAAATCTTCACAAAACCATCTATATCGCCACTGGCTCGGGAACGGCCCAAGGCGCGCATCGGAAATTGCCCGGTTTTGAACTCGATTTTTTCTTCCTGCAATTGTTCTTCGGTTTTTCCGACCGAAGCCACTTCGGGCCAAGTATAAACCACGCCCGGGATTAAATTATAATTGATGTGCGGTTTTTGACCGGCCAATGTTTCGGCCACAAAAACGCCTTCCTCTTCAGCCTTGTGGGCCAGCATTGCTCCTTTCACCACGTCGCCAATGGCATAAATATTTTTTACGCTGGTTTGCAAATGTTCGTTCACTTCAATTTGCCCGCGATCGTTGATTTTTATTCCGGCTTTATCAGCTGCCAAGCCATCGGTATAAGGTTTTCTTCCCACGGAAACCAGGCAATAATCGCCTTTGAATTCCACTTCTTTGTCTTTTTTATCGGTGGCTTTTACGATCACTTCTTTTCCTTTGGTTTCGACAGAATTCACTTTGTGCGAAAGCGCGAATTTCATTTTTTGCTTTTTCATCACTTTCATCAATTCCTTGCTTTGCGCGGAATCCATGGTGGGAATGATGCGGTCCATATATTCGATGACGGTGACTTCCGCGCCCAAACGTTTATAGACTTGACCAAGTTCCAAACCAATGACACCGCCGCCGATGATCAACAAATGTTTCGGGATTTCTTTCAGTTCCAAAGCTTCGGTGGAAGTGATGATTTTTTTCTTGTCGATTTTTATAAACGGTAAACTCGAAGGTTTGCTTCCCGTGGCAATAATCGTGTTTTTGGCTTCGATGGTTTCAGCCTTGCCTTCGGATTTTTTAATGTTGATGTGTGTTTCATCTTTGAAGGTACCCACACCTTCGAAGCGGTCGATTTTGTTTTTGTCCATCAAAAAATCGATGCCTTTGGTGGTTTGCTCCACCACGGAAGCTTTCCGATCGATCATTTTTTTCAAATTCACTTTTACCTCCCCGGGGATTTCGATCCCGTGTTCCGCAAAATGGGAGATGGCTTCCTCGTAATGGTGCGAAGAATCCAACAAAGCTTTGGAGGGGATGCAGCCCACGTTGAGGCAAGTTCCGCCCAAGGTGGCATATTTTTCAATGATGGCGGTTTTCATTCCCAATTGTGCGCAACGGATCGCGGCAACATAACCTCCGGGGCCTGAACCGATGACGGCAACGTCGTATGATTTCATAAAATGAATTTTGAAAGTTTATAAAACGATCACAAAAATACAATATCCTTGAACAAGTGGAAAGAAAATGGAGTTCTTTTAAATTTGATCAGTCGAATATTGCAAAACCTAATTTGCGCCATTTCCCGAAGAAGTTGTTTTCAGCAATTGGTCCAATATTTTACGCATGGCTTCACTGTTCCAATCTGCCGTGCCAAATTCTTTAATGACAATATTTCCTTTTTTGTCAATAAGAAAAGTAGCGGGAAGTGCCTGTCCAATCAATTTTTTTGGGGCTTGCTGAAGTGGAAAAAAAACGGGGAGTTCATATTCGTTTTCTTGTAGAAAGCGTTCGACATTTTGTTTTTTGTCGTTGGTGACAAAATAGAAATCGACTTTTTTCCCGTAATCGTTATAAAGTGCCTGAAAATCGGGCATTTCCGCAATGCAGGGCGCGCACCATGTTGCCCAAAAATTCACCAAAGCCACTTTTCCTTTGGAGGATGAAAAATTGATTTTTCTTCCGGACAAGTCCTGTAATGACCATTGATAAGTGTTGATTGCCGGCTGCTCTTCCAGAACGGACGGTTCAAACGAAAGTAATCGGTTGACAAAAATTCGAATGGGAAGCCGCGTTTGCGGAATGATCAGCACGACAATGAGCATCAATAACAAGAGGTTTGCCCAATGCTTTTTTAAGAATTTCAATTTTCTAGTTTTTTATAAATCATAAACCGATCCAGCATAATCAGTAAAACTAACTCAATTGCTTAACATACGAACGCTTTCGCTTGTGCTGAATATGTTCGTAATTTTTCCAATTGGAAATTGCGTTCACATTGGTCTCAAAAATCCCGGTGGTTTCTATGTATTTCAAACCTTTTTTCACCATCATCGCTTGTATTTCGGCCATCAAAATCACGCCCGCCCCAGTGGCTTGGTGTTCTTTTAAAACCCCCGTCAATACTTGGTCCATCGTGTCTCCATTTTTTGCCTGCTGTGCTTTTAAAATGTGGTACCAACCAAAAGGCAGGAATTTTCCTTTGGCTTTTTTCATGGCTTTCGACAAACTCGGCATTCCTATGATAAACCCAATTGGATCGTCACTTTTTTTGAATTTCACCATTTTCACAAACCCTGGATTTAGGAACCGGATGTATTTGTCCCTATAAAAATGTTTCGTTTTTTGATTGAATGGGGTCACAAAAGGCAAATCGCTAAAAGCGTCGCCCAAAATATCAAAAATACGGTCGGAATAAGGCAGCAATTCCTCCATTTTATTGAAATGCACCACCTCCAAATCGTATCTTTTTTTGATAAGGCTGGCACCGCGTTTCGCTTTGTTCACCGCTTTTTCGCCGATTGTCAATCGATATTCCACCCAATCTACCTCTTTTTCGTATCCGTTTTGCTCGATCAAGGTTTTGTAATAGGGCAAATGATAGATCGATGCAATCGATTGCAGGTGGTCGAAACCCTCGACCAAAACACCTTGCGAATCCAAATTATTGAACCCCAACGGGCCGTGGATTTTTTTCATTCCTTTTTTGTGCGCCCAATTTTCGGCCGTTCGAAGCAAATTATCGGCCACTTTTTGGTCGTTGCTGCATTCAAAACGGGTAAACCTCGCCATTTTCTGATTGGTTTTTCTGTTGTGGTCTGTATGTACCAACGCCCCGATCCTTCCCACACATTTCCCTTCTTTGAGGGCGATCCAAAATTTTGATTCACAATGATCGAATGTCGGGTTCAGTTGTGGATCCAATATTTTCAATTCATCTTTGATGATCGGTGGCGCCCAATTGGCGTTGTTTTTATAAATTGAAAAAGGAAGCAGGACAAAGGCTTTCAATTCCTTTTTTGTCTTTGCTTCTTTTATTTCAATTTTCATAAACTTGGTTTTAAAATTTCTTTAAAAACGTAAAACTACCAAAAAAAAATCGCTTTAACATTTTGTTAGGATATTATCTTTGCGAAAATTAGCTGGAAAATCAGATTTTCCTCTTAAAAAATGTAGTTTTGGCGAAGCAAAAAAAACATATCCATGAAATACAATCCGGCCGATAAAATCCAAGATTTGCAATATTTTGGAGAATTTGGAGGAGTGAACCCCTCCATTTCCGATTCTTCAACCTATACGTTTCTTTCCGCAAAAACCATGTTCGACACCTTTGAAGGAAATGCGGAAGGTTGTTATTTGTACTCCCGCCATTCCAGTCCCAGCAATTTATATTTGGGCGAAGCCCTAGCGGCGATGGAAGCCACCGAAACCGCCAATGTCGCCGCAAGTGGAATGGGCGCCATTACCCCTACTTTGTTGCAATTGTGCCAAACCGGCGACCATATAGTTTCCAGCCGAACGATTTACGGAGGAACTTACGCGTTTATGAAAAACTTTTTGCCGCGGCTAAACATTGAAACTTCGTTCGTCAATATCACCAATTTGGAACAAGTGGAAGCGTCCATAAACGAAAACACGAAAGTCTTGTATTGCGAATCCGTCAGCAACCCCTTGTTGGAAGTCGCCGATCTTCCCGCTTTGGCAGAAATTGCCAAAAAACACAACATCCCTTTGGTGGTGGACAACACCTTTTCGCCGCTGTCGATCACCCCGAAAAAACTGGGCGCGGACATCGTGATCCATTCCTTGACAAAATTCATCAACGGCAGCAGCGACACGGTTGGCGGGGTGGTTTGTGGGACACAAGAATTCATCGATTCCCTCCGCAGTGTGAACGACGGTGCGAGTATGTTGCTCGGGCCCACGATGGACAGTTTGCGCGCTTCGTCCGTTCTCAAAAACTTGCGCACGCTTCATATTCGCATCAAAAAACACAGCGAAAATGCACTTTATTTGGCGGAAAAGTTCGAAGCTTTGGGCTTGAAAACGGTCTATCCCGGGCTGAAATCGCACCCCAGCCACGAATTGTTCAAATCATTGATGAACGAGGAATATGGTTTTGGCGGAATGTTGACCATCGACGCCGGTTCCGCAGAAAAAGCCAACGAGTTGATGGAACTGATGCAAGAAAAAAACCTCGGCTATTTGGCGGTGAGTTTGGGCTTTTACAAAACCTTGTTCAGCGCACCGGGTTCTTCCACTTCGTCGGAAATTTCAGAGGAAGAACAAGCCGAAATGGGCTTGACGGAAGGTTTGATCCGATTTTCCATCGGTTTGGACAACCACATTGACCGCACCTTCGGAATGATGAAAGAATGCATGGAAAAAACCGGGGTTTTGTAGGATAGTGTTCAGTTGGCAGTCGCAGTTGGCAGTCACAAAATCAGATTTTTCGTGACAGGTATGGAAATGAATATACTTCCGGGGTAATATTGTTTCATAAACTCAAAACACATAACAATATTCCTTTTTTGACAAAGTAGATTTTTTTGCCAATCTTCACATAAAATCGTAACATTACGGGATTTTACACAAAATATTTTATGGAAGACCAACCCAAAGACCCAATCACCGATCAGAGAGATGAAAAAATAGTTCGAAACCCCGAGCTCAATATTTGGGAGGCCTTGATCCCCGTTGTTGTATTGATCGCCCTTTTGGCCTACAACGTATATGTATATGGCGGCGATTCGTTGAATGGTTCCAACCAGTTCATTTTATTGATTGGTGCTGCGGTGGCGGCCATCGTTGGGGCTTTCAACAAAGTTTCCTTTGAATTTATGATGGATGAGGTTGCCCAAAACATAAAGTCGATTGCCGGGGCGGTTTTGATTTTGCTCATGGTCGGCGCCTTGGCGGGGACTTGGCTCATCAGTGGCATCATTCCAACAATGATCTACTACGGTTTGGAAGTGCTGAACCCCACTATTTTTCTACCGGCCTGCGTGGTGATTTGTGCCATCATTTCGGTAGCGACAGGAAGCAGTTGGACCACTTCCGCTACCGTCGGGATCGCATTGATCGGCATCGCCGGCGCATTGGGGATTTCTTTGCCCATGACCGCCGGGGCGATTATTTCCGGTGCTTATTTTGGCGATAAAATGTCGCCCTTGAGCGACACCACCAATTTGGCGCCCGCCATTGCCGGTGCAGGATTGTTCGATCACATTCGGTATATGACCATCACCACTTTTCCCACAATGCTCATTACCTTGGCCGTTTTTATTTTTTTCGGATTAAATTTGGATGTAACCGGACAAGCGGATTCGGAGGGGATCTTAAATTCCATCGAAAACACCTTCACCATCAGTCCGTGGTTGTTTGTCGTTCCGGCTTTGGTGATTTTTATGATCGTTAAGAAAACCCCGCCCCTGATCGCTTTGCTCGTCGGCACTTTGTTGGGCGCAGTGGCTGCTTTGTTTTTTCAACCCGAAATCGTGGCGATGATTGGCGGCGGCGAAAACCTTACTTTACGATCGGCTTACAAGGGAATTATGGATGCCATGACCGTGGAAACCGTGATCCCCACCACCAACGAAACCTTGAAAGATTTGTTTTTTTCCGGCGGAATGGCAGGAATGTTGAGCACCATTTGGCTCATTATTTGTGCCATGACTTTTGGCGGGGTGATGGACGCGATTGGTGCCTTGGCCCGAATCAGCAAAGGGCTGCTGAAAATGTTCCATACCACATTTGGATTGTTTGCAAGCACGGTATTCAGCTGTTTGGCGATCAACGTGACCGCTGCCGATCAGTATTTGGCAATTGTGGTGCCCGGAAAAATGTTCAAAAAAGCCTTTGACGACAAGAATTTGGCTCCGGTGAACCTGAGCCGCACCTTGGAAGACTCTGGAACGGTGACTTCCGCACTGGTGCCGTGGAACACATGTGGCGCCTACCAAAGTGGGGTTTTGGGCGTATCCACGTTCGACTATGCAATCTATGCGGTATTCAATTACGTGAGCCCGTTTATGACGCTATTGGTGGCGGCGGTTGGGCTTAAAATAAAAACCTTATCGGGCAACACCCAAACGGAAAGCACTACGATCTGATTTTAATTTAAAAAATATGAAACTCGACATACTCGCCATCGGCGCACATCCCGACGATGTGGAACTCGGTTGTTCCGGGGTTTTGGCAAAAGAAATTTCCAAGGGAAAAAAAGTGGGCATTTTAGATTTGACCCGTGGCGAACTGGGCACGCGCGGCTCGGCGGAAATCCGGGAAAAAGAAGCAGAAAAAGCTTCGGAAATACTTGGGGCTGCGTTTCGGGAAAACCTGGGTTTCAGCGACGGTTTTTTTGTTAACAATGCTTCGCACCAATTGGAAGTGATCAAAATATTGCGAAAATACAAGCCTGAAATCGTGTTGTGCAACGCGGTAAAAGACCGGCATATCGATCACGGAAAGGGAAGCCAATTGGTAAGCGACGCTTGTTTTTTGAGCGGGTTGAAAAAAATAGAAACCACCTACAAAGGAAACGCGCAAAACGTGTGGCGACCAAAACTGGTGTTGCACTACACTCAATGGCAAGAACTGCAACCCGATATCGTCATTGACATTTCCGGGTTTATGGACAAGAAAATCGAATCGGTAAAAGCCTACCGTTCGCAGTTTTTCGACAACAAAAGCAAAGAGCCCGAAACCCCGATTTCCAGCGACAATTTTTTGGACAGCGTCACCTATCGCGCACGGAATTTGGGCCGATTGATCGGAACGGAACACGCCGAAGGTTTCACGGTGGAACGCTACCCCGCAGTAGATTCTGTTTTTGATTTGATATAATCGAAAAAAATGTTTTTTCGGTACGCGGGATTTGCTTAAATTTGCAACCGCTTTCAAATCCTATTTGGAATTTCAAAGCATTTTATTGAAAAACGGTGGATGTAGCTCAGTTGGTTAGAGCATCGGCTTGTGGTGCCGAGGGTCGTGGGTTCGAGCCCCATCTTCCACCCAAAAGAAAAGGAACATTGAAATTATCAGTGTTCCTTTTTTTATTAATTAAGATTCATTTCGTTCAAAGTTGGAGACCTAATCTTTATTGCCAGGAAATATTTGCTTCGTTCTTTTTTCCATTTCAGCAGCTATAATTTGCCCTCCCTCCTCTTGTTCTTTGAGCTTCTTAATTATATTTTGATAACTTTTAATATCCCTGTCCTGACTTAATTTGAAAACAGTGTCCATTTCTTTCACTTCAATTTCAAAAGCCACAATTGACTCCATTAATTTCTTTGTGCACCCAGAAGGAAGATTGTCATAAATAGTTGTCGATTGTTGGTCATCGTTTTCAAAATAGAGCGTTGTCATTCGCAGCACCTCTATCAATGCAGCGTCGTCAAGGAACCGGACAATTCCTTTGGCATGAACGCTCATATAGTTCCATGTGGAAGGCGTATGTGGATTGGTGTACCAAGTGCCGCTTACATAAGCATTGTGCCCGGTGAAAAGTGCCAGCACATTTTCATTTTGCAAAAAGGCTTTATGATGGTCGGTATTTTTCATGATATGGCCCCTTACAATTTTTTTGCCACCCTTTTCTTCCATAAAAACCGGTGCTTGTGCAGCTACAGGCTTGTTTTCTGAATCGCATCCAATTAAACACGCAAACGGATATCGAGCAATGAATTTTTTGATTGTTTGTTCATTTCTTTCTTTGTAATAAGGGAGGTCGTACATATTATGAAAAATTAATTTGTTGGTTGTTTTATGTTGGATTCCTATTTATCCAGCGCACTAAGTTATTCCTTGAAACCAATTATCCCCATGGCAGAACCCTGAGGAATTCTTTAAATTAATGCTGATGTTGCTCAAAAATACTTCATTGGGAAACAAAAGCAAAATCCCTGTGGCAATCAGGTGTCGGTGAATGTGAAAAGTTTAAATGATTTTATTTTTTAATGCCTTCCGCCACCACAAACTCTGAGGGAATGTGGTATTCCCGATTTTTTTGGTATTTTTTGATGGAATCCAAATATTCCCGATCGACTTCTTGTCGGGTTTGTTCCTCGAATTTTTGGTAGGCCAACGCCACGGCCCCACCCCAAAAAGCGGCCAGGCAGGCTTGTTCATCGTCACGGAAATAAAGGTCATAGGCGAATCGTTTGAAATCAACTTTCACAAAAGCCGCCTCTTCAAAAGTGTTTTTTAAGGCGTTTCCGGTTCCCAATCGGAAAAACAACGGGCAAACATCCGTTTTTACGCGCCGGTCCACAATAGGAAAAATTTCGGCCCAACCACAATTTTTTCGCGCTCCCCAAACCAAAGCGACCGCCTTACCCCCGGGTTTGAGCACACGCTGCATTTCTTTCAATGCCCTTTCGGGAAATGGGAAGTACATCAGCCCCAACGAACAAATGACTACGTCGAAGTTGTTGTCTTCAAAATCAAGCGCTTCGGCATCCATTTGTCGAAAAGAAACGTTTTTGATTTTTTCATCTTTTGCCCGTTGCCGGGCCATTTCAATCATACCTGTGGAAAGATCGATACCGGTTACCGATCCCTTGGGTTGTACAATTTCGGCTACGGGAAGGCTTACCAACCCGGTTCCACAGGAGACATCGAGCACTTTCTCCCCATTCCGCAAATCGACTTCCGACAACAAACTTTCTTGTGCCGGCCAAAGTTGTTCCTGCCACCCCTTTTCGTAATGGGAAGCGGCCTTGTCCCAACCGTATTTTTGCACACGTCGTTGTAGTTCGGGTTTCATGCTCATTCTATTTTGCTATTTTGGCTTTGGTGGTTTTCACTCAGATCATTATCGGAACGCTTAGGTCCTGTTGATGATTACTTTGCTTTCAATAGGAACCGCCCGGGAAAAATCGTCTCTCACCGGACTGTATTTGTCGACTTCGGCAATCACTTTTTTCAGTTCGGCATCAGAAGCCGGGCTTTCGAGATACAAGGTATAGCAAATTTTCGTGAAACCTGGCGGTCGGTCTTCGATACCGAACATCCCTCGAGCGTCAAAATCGGTTTCCACCTCAACCAATAGGTTGTCGATGGGAATTTCCATCAAAGCGGCATGTTGTACATATCCCAAGGCCAGACAACTTCCCAAGGCCGCACGTTCCAAAACTCCGGGGCCCGGGCCAGCATTGTTTCCGCCTTGTTCGGTGCCAATATCCGCGGTAAGGTTCCAACCACTGCCTTCAATTTTGCAAGTAGTGCCATTTTCCACTCGAATAGTTGATTTTCCGGTACTTTTTCCCATAGATGGACGCAGTTTTATCGCTTTCGCATTGCGTTCAAAAACTTCTTTTATTTTTTGGGGAGATGTCATAATTTTACTTAGGAATTATATGCAGCAACAGTACAGGAATGCCCAAAGGGTTTCCCTGTTCGGCATATTGAAGTGCCGCCCCTGTGGAAAGTTCGATCGTTTTGATTTTGGGTGTTTTTTTTACTGTTTTTTGTGCCTGTACCTGTCCTGCAAAAAAGAACGAGAGCAGAATGGCAGTTCTGGTTTTCATGAGCATATCATTTTTTTATAATTCGGGAAGAAGTCAATAATAAATGTTTAAGTTCAATCTTCCCCCGTGGTGGGATCTATTGTTCCCTTTACCGGATAAATGTTATTCAAGGGAAAATCCCCTTTTTCGGCGTGTTGCCGAACAAGCGACTCGTTCGTGGCAATGTACAGGCAGTAAAGCTTATCGTCACTAACGTAGCTGTGCTGCCATTGAATTTCAGGGCCCATTTCGCCCAGTACACGGTTCGATTTTACGGCAATTGCCTGGATATCCCTTTCAGATGGTTGGCCAATTCCGGGAATATTTCGTTCAATTAGGTATTTTGGCATGATAATTTGAGTTTGGTTAAACTTTTGTTCAAGCATTATTTTTCGGTTTGATATTCTGGTTCACCCGAAATAAATTTTCGGGGTCATATTTGGTTTTGATTTCCACCAACCGGTCATAATTATCGCGGTAACTGGCTTTGATGCGGCCTTCGTCCCCTTCCCCCATCATATTCACATAACCCCCGCCAGAGGAATGGGGATGAATGGCTTCCCAATAATTTTTCACCCAGGTTTGTATATGCCCGTTTTCAGAAGGATCATCGGTAATGCCGGCAATGACCATTCCCCAATTTGCTTCCCGATAGCTCCAGGCCGTATCGTTTTTGTCCACCCGGTGCGATACGCCATTTATGGGGTACAAATGCATGGTGGACAACAAATTGGGAACCTCGGCATACTTCATATGCTCTTCTATGGCCTCATCGCTGATTTCCGTGATAAAATCTGCTTTCCAGTAATGTTGCAGGCCTTTGGGCAACAGCGCGTCAAAAGCGCTTTGAAGTGCGGGGTACGGCATTTCATGCACCCCGTGCATCGCGGGGCTGCCCACTTTTAAAACAGGAGCGAAAACCTCGTCGGTTTTTTCCTTGGGACCGGTATAGCACCAGACAATCCCACACATTTTCTTGTTGTGCAATTCCTCTGGAAAAGGAGGCCCGGGCGGAACTTCAAGAAAGGCGAAAAATCCATTTAAATCTTCCGGGGCTTCTTTGGTCATAAATTTTCGATACCAACGCAGGACTTCCGGTGCTTGTTCCAATGGCCAAAGGGTCGGCCCGCCCATGATAGTATCCACGGGATGCAATTTGAACTTAAAAGAGGTTACCACGCCAAAATTTCCGCCCCCTCCCCGAAGCGCCCAAAACAGGTCTTCGTTTTTCTCGGCATTGGCCGTGACAAATCGCCCATCGGCCAGAACCACATCGACTTCCAACAAGTTGTCGATAGTAAGTCCGTACTTCCGGTCCAGATGCCCGATACCTCCGCCCAAGGTCAACCCACCAACCCCGGTGGTGGAAATCACCCCGCTGACGGTGGCCAACCCGAAGGCATTCGTGGCGTGATCGACTTCGCCCCAGGTACATCCCGGTTCCACGCGCACCGTGAGGTTTTCCGGGTCAACACGGATGCCTTTCATTTTGGAGAGGTCGATGACCAATCCACCTTCACAGGTTCCAAATCCCGGCGCACTATGCCCACCACCACGAATGGCTAGCAAGAGTTTGTTTTCCCTGGCAAAGTCCACCGAGGCGATGACATCCGCCACATTTTCGCATTGAGCTATGAAGCCAGGGCGTTTGTCGATCATGGCATTGTAAATTGCCCTTGCATCCTCGTAATTTTCATCTTCGGGGCGGATCAACTCACCCCGCAAAGCCGTTTCAAAAGCCTCGATTTTTTCTGGGCTTGGCCTTTCGGTAGTATTTTTTATGATTTCCATGGGTTTGTTGTTATTAAGCCTGCCTTGCCGGCAGACAGGTTATTGGTTATTAAGCTATTCGTCATCACTGCTTACTAAACACTATTCCCGATTTTCGACCGCGGAAAGCCGGGCTTGCATATTTTTGATGGTCTTCTGCAGGTCCTGAATGATTTTTTGTTGTTCCTGAATGGCTTTTACCAAAGGAACCACAAACTCGGCGTAGGCCAAACTATAATGGTCGAGGGAATTTTCCGGGACATGTACCCCGCTAAAATCATAGCCGATCTCTTGGGAAACCTGCTCCACTTGCTGGGCACTGAACCCGGTATATTGAATTGCAGCTTTTGCGGCCATGGCTTCGCCCAGCCATTCGGGATCGGGCTCCTCCGCCTCGCCTTCACGTTGTTCCATAAAACTGTGGAGTTTTTCCATGTTGTAGTGATAAGTGATGGGCTGCAGTTTTAGGATAAAATCCAAGCCGTGTTCCAGAGGTTGCATATTGGTTTTGAAACGTACATCGCTCAGGTTGGTAAAACTGTCAAATCCGCCAATGGAGGTGATGGAGATGTTTCCAAAGACTATTTTATTGGAACCGGTGACACTGGCGCCATTTCCGATTGCCGTGGAATTGTCCGAATTGTCACTGATATCCGTGCCGGCTCCTAAAGCGGTATTGTTATTAGCACTTCCTGACAAATTGTTTAAAGATCCATGACCAACTGCGGTATTTAAATCACTTGTAGTAACTCCTAATGCGTTTCTTCCCAATGCAGTATTGTAAGAACCGGTGGTATTGGAGAGCATGGCCACATAACCAACTGCCGTGTTGAAGTCGCCAATTGTGTTGTTGTTGAGCGCAAGGGAGCCCATGGCCGTGTTTTGTTGCCCAGTTGTATTATCTTCCATTGCTTCGAAACCCATTGCAGAATTTTCCACTCCAGTGGTATTTGCGTGCAATGAACGATAACCAAAAGCGGAATTTTCTTGTCCTGTGCTATTAAAGGACAAGGACAATGCTCCAAAAGCGGAATTTTCTTCACCTGTATCATTGGATTCAAGTGCACTATAGCCCATGGCGGTATTGTAACTGCCGCTATTTGTTTCTTCCATAGCATAGGCGCCGGTAGCTGTATTAAAACCACCTGTTGTGTTATCTTCAAGAGCCCGATAACCACTTGCAGTGTTGTATTCTCCTAACGTATTTTCGGTCAAAGCACGAAATCCTACTGCTGTATTTCGATCCGCCAACGAATTTGCCAAAGCCTCATGCCCTATCGCAGTATTATCTACTCCAGTAACATTCGCATTCAAAGCTTTGTAGCCAACAGCCGTATTGTCCTTGCCAGTTGTATTGACTTCCAAAGCATTCCCGCCAATTGCAGTATTTTCACTACCTGTGGATAAGGCACTTAGCGCATTGAGCCCCAATGCGGTATTTTGTGTTGACCCGGAGGCCTCTATAAACCCAGCTGAGGTGTTGTT
This sequence comes from Flavobacteriaceae bacterium, assembly GCA_035705295.1. Taxonomy (GTDB): domain Bacteria; phylum Bacteroidota; class Bacteroidia; order Flavobacteriales; family Flavobacteriaceae; genus DASSWG01. The sequence continues at coordinate 5,076 of DASSWG010000027.1, read as the reverse complement.
TACCTTAAACCTTAGATCCTGGTTATTGGTGGTTCCGATAAAACTGTTGTTTCCCACCGCATTCCCGTTGAGTTTCCAGCCGTTTCCATTAGGAGCGGAAGCCGCATAAAGCGCATAAGGAACACTCAAGAGTTCAGTGGTGCCCAAGTCTGTATAATTGGTGCCACCGTTGGGGTCGATCTCCACTTTTATCTTTTTGGTGCCACCGGCCCAATTCACTCCGGCCATGGTTCCGGATACGGGCGTCCCATCGCCAATGGCCACATGGTACAAACCGAAATCGTTGGTGTTTACCGAATGGGTCTCCACATAAACAGGAGTGTTCGCCGGACTGAGGATACTGATTTGCAGCCCCAGGGCTTGGTTGGCCAGCGGCGTACCGGTGTTGTCACGGGCGATGCCCTGGTAATTGAATTTTTCTGGGGCTTGGGCCTGAAGGTTTGTTGCCATCAAAATGGCACTTGCGAGTAATAGAATCTTGGTTTTCATGGTTTTGAGTAATTAAATTATTGGGTTGTTTTAGAACTGATTACTAATACGTATTTCGTTTGATTATTTTAAAACTGCGGTTGTGTACTTTCCCATTTTGTTCCAAGCTTGCCTTTAACAAATAAACCCCTGTTTGCAGGGCGGAAAGGTCGAGCTGTTGTTTTTCAATGCCCGAATCAAGCCTTGTCTCCCGTTGCATGACGATTCTTCCAAGAAGGTCATAGAGCTCGACGGAAAGCTTTCCCCCGTCGGGCAAAGAAGGTTGCAGAAACAGGATATGGTCCACGGGGTTGGGATACAGTTCCAACCCCTCCGTCAACAAATTGACCTCTTCGGTTTTCAGTTCGTCCACGTTGGACTGTAACAGGCCATGGGTTACAATTAAATTGGGTTTTGTTACGGTGTTTACCAAAACCATCTCGCCGATGGAATAGGCGTAAACGTCACCGGATATGGTTGCGCTGCCACCCGAAACATTCAAAGTCCTCTGTGCTTGAAGTCCGGAAAAAGAGAGGAAGATCAATGCCAAAAGGTAAAAGCCTTTCCGTTTCTGTTTGTTTTGGATTTTCTTTTTGGGAGGAAATAGTTGTCTCATGGCTTTTGATTTTTGGTTCATGATTATTTTATCTGGTTTTTTGAAAAAATCCGATACCCCAAATCTATTTTGGACAAGGCTGTTTTGGGCAATTTTTAGGGTAAACAACAGGTGGACAAAAAGTGGGAAAGGAGTATATAAAGCGTTTACACAACCGGGCAGAAGTGGGTTTTAACAAAAATGGAAGTCGGATTTTTATCTTTTAGGAAGCAGAAACGGATGCTTTGTCGATTAGTCCCAAAAACTCGGAGAGGTTGTCCTCGGTTTCGAGGCCGAGCTTTTTTCTGAGGCGGTAACGGGCAGTTTTGACACTGTCGGGGGAAATGTTCAGGATGGTGGAAATTTCCTTAATGGTAAGGTTTAGTTTTACCAAGGCCGACAGGCGGAGTTCGTTGGTTGTCAAATCTGGGTAGCGTTTCTTGAGCAGGTCGAAAAACCCGGAATGCACCTCTTCAAAATAGAGCCTGAACTCTTCCCAGTCCTTGTCCAGGTTGAAGCTGTAATCCACCAAACGGATAAGGCTTGCCGAGACTTTGTTGGGACTCGTCCCCGGCTGGTTCCTCATCTCGGTAATGCGTTGCTTCAGTTCCTTCATCACCTCGTTTTTCTGCACCATGTTCAGACTGAGCGTGGTAAGCTGCCTGTTCTTGAATTCCAAATCCTGTTTAAGTTGCTTTTGCCTTAAGCGGGTATTTTCCAAGTTGGTTTTGTTTTTCTTGATTTTCAATCGTTGCCGGTTGTAGATCAGGAATGCGATCACAGCGAGAAGGAACATCCCGATGATAAGGCCGTTGCGCATCAATGTGGCTTTTTCGCTTTCTTTCTCCAACAAGAGGATTTCCCTTTCTTTTTGTTCGGTTTCAAAACGGGTTTGCATTTCGGCGATTTGTTCCGCTTTTTCGGTATCGAAAATTTGTTTGTTCAGTGTGATCAATTTTTCTTGCAACCCCAAAGCTTTTATTGGCTTTTCTTGTTTTTTGTAGGCTCCAATAAGGGTTTCGATTAAATTTCCCCGATCTTGCATAGCTGCTGTTTCTTTTGTTTCCTTCAATGCCGCCTCTCCGATTTTTATTGCTTTATCAGCTTTATTTTGTTCTATAAGGTTCCGCATCAATTTATGGGTGACGGGAAGCGTGGGAAATTGAATTTCTTTATAAAATTGGTTGGCTTTGATATAATATTCGTTTGCTCGCTCCAATTCGCCTTTTTCGGTATAAATCCCGGCAAGGTTTTCATAGCCACGGCCCAGCAGGATTTTGTTGTTTTGTAACTTGGCGATTTCCAAGAGCTCTTGGTTCAAACCAAAAGCCCTATCGTACAAATTTTCATCTTGATAAGCCGAACTCATTACCAATAGTATTCCGGCTTGCGCATGAACGCTGTTCATTTCTTTTGCCGCGTTCAGTGCAAGTTCAAAATAACGGGTGGCTTCTTCGAATTTGCCAAGTTGGTGCAGCATATTCCCCAATTTTACCCCTGATATTGAAATTTCCCTCAGGTTGTTGGTTTCTTCGGCCAATATGACCGCTTTCTTAAAGAACGAAGCAGCCTGCTCGGTTTCTCCGCGTTCGCGATAAAGATCGCCAATGTAGGACAAGGTATTGGCGGTTTCGTTTTTGTTCCCCATTTCTTGCCGAATTCGCAAAGCTTGAAAAAAATAATCCAAGGACCGGGTGTAGTTTTCTTGGTTTAAATAAAAACGTCCCAAGCTGTGCAAAACTTCGGCTTCCGCAAGCCGGTTACCCAATTGCCTGTTTATTTTAAGCGCGCTCAAAAAATTTTCCAAAGCAGTGGTATCGCGGTCAATCATTGAATGATAAAAACCGAGTTTTGCATAGCTTTGGGCCTGTAATGATCTATCTTCTATTCGTTGTGCTATTTGAAGTGCTTCACCCGCCTGCCCAATTGCTTTTTTAACATCAGCTTGACGTGTGTATGAACTGATTTTCAAAAGGAGCTCGGCGCGTTCTGTACCATTGCTGTTTTGAAGTGCTTTTTGGAGGCTATCGGATTGATCTTGTGCCAAAAGGCCAAAACCCACAAGGGAGAACAACAAAAATAACAGGGCATATTTTTTGTGCCCAAGACGTTTTGAATATTGGATAGATTGAGGGTATCGATTTGTGTGGGCAAATCTCATTTTTTGACACATTTTGATGGTCGGTTTTGGCATTTGTGCAATTAAAAAAACATACTGCCAGTACCTTTTTCCAAAATGAAAATACAAAAATTTCATGGATAAACCTCAAATTAACTGTCAAAAGGGACTCCTAGTCAAGGTTTTCAATAAAAAATCTGCAAACACAAAATCGCCAAGCTGAAAACGAAGCCAAGAACCGGGACAATCATCGGGAACGTATGTACCCCTTCTGGATCTGGGTTTCTTCGTTTTAAAACGATCAAGGACAAATTACAGAGGATAAAAACGATAATCAGAATAAATACGGAGGCTTTTCCCAGAGACAAAAGAGAAAAATTAAGTGCCAATACAATAATAAAAACGCCTATAAAAAAAGTGGCGAAAATCGGTGTTCGTGTTATTGGATTTACACGGTGAAATATTTTTGGAGCCATCTTTTTTTCCGCCATTCCATACATTAGGCGGGCACCGACGATCACTTGTACCAGCACTCCATTTATCAGCGTTATCAGGGGTACCACACTCACAATTTTTTCGAACCCCGGAGCTTCGCTACGCAAAAGTTCGGCAATGGGCGCTTCGCTATTCGCTAAGGATACCGGTGCCAAAACGGCGATAGTGGAAATGATTAAATAAATTACCGCCACAATGGCCAAGGCAATCCAAATTCCGCGGGCCATATTTTTACCGGGGCGCTTTACTTCTTCGGAAAGGTTTACCATGTCCTCAAAACCAATGAACATATAAAAAGCCAAAAATGCCGCTGAAAACAACAAGCTCCAATCGCTCAGTTGAAAAGAAGGGACCATTTCCCCGATACGTGTTGGAAGCTGGGCCAACACATCGCCGGTAAGGAACATAATAAAAATCAGTGCAGCGACATCAAGAATGGAAACAATCAATATCAAGCGGGCCGATTCCGTGATTCCCCAGGCCGCTACCGCCGTTAAAATTAGAATCACGGAAGTTACGATAAGCCATCTCGGCAAATCGACAAATACGTGCACATAACCCACATATCCATTGAGCGCCGTCGCGGTGGAAACGATGACCGACAGAACGATCAACCATCCCATAATAGCGGAAAGCCATTTAAGATTGAAAGCCCTGTGGATAAAATTCATCTCCCCAGCACTTTTGGGAACGCGGCCTGCCAATTCTCCAAAAGAAAGTCCGGAAAAAACCGCTACTATCGACGCAATTACGAAAGCCATAGGCGCCAACATTCCGGCTGTTCCGATAACCTTTCCAATAAAAATATAAATTCCCAATCCCAGCATCGTTCCCACGCCATAAAAAACCAATAGTGGCAACGTTAGGCTTCTTTTTAGGGACGAGGGTTCTTCTTGAAGTTTGGACAAATCAACTCGGTTTTTTTCAAACCTGACAGGTTTTTTGAAACCTGTCAGGTTTAATTTTTACGTGTTTTTCAAAGGTATCAATATTTTATAAACCCAAACCTCCCAAACCTTCAAGGTTTTAAAAACCTTGAAGGTTTCATAAATACCCTTAATTTTTTACCTTTGAAAAAACCATTTCCATGCAAAACCTTTCCGCCGCACTGCAACAACATTTCGGTTTTTCGCAATTTCGGCCGAACCAGAAAAAAATCATCCAAAATGTATTGGGCGGAAACGATGTATTGGCCTTGATGCCCACGGGCGGCGGAAAATCGCTTTGTTATCAATTGCCGGCGATGCTCCAAGATGGATTGACAGTCGTGATTTCGCCTTTGATCGCTTTGATGAAAGATCAGGTCGATGCTTTGAAATTGGCGGGAATTCCAGCAGCTTTCTACAATTCTTCGCTTTCTGTTTCGGAGCAGGGAATAATTACCGAACAACTTACAAAT
>DASSWG010000026.1:0-15302 GCA_035705295.1 Flavobacteriaceae bacterium | reverse complement strand
TAGCGGAATACATTGAGCAATCGGTTTCAGAAGGAACAAAAGACGGGCGTTGGGCCTATTTTGGAAAGGAAGGCGAGTTGGTCCGACTGGAATTTTATGACCGCGGAAAACTGCTGCGGGCAAAAGAGTTTGATTGATTCAAATTTATTGATCCCCACAAATATTCCCAAAACAATCCTATGGCTATTTACCCCGCGTTGTTCAACAACACAAACTTGATCAATTCCCCTTTTTTGTGCAAGCCCAGTTTTTCTTTGATATTGCGGATGTGCGTATCGACGGTGTGTTTGGAAATGAACAAACTTTCGCCGATTTCTTTGTTGGTTTTTCCCAATGCCAATTGTTCCAAAATTTCCGTTTCGCGCCGGCTCAATTGTTCGGCCAAATGTTCTTGTTTTTTGGAAAGTGAAGAAGCTTTGTCGTGTTGTGTGTTGGCGATGGCCAGGTTCAAAGTGGTCAACACTTGTTTGTTGTAAAAAGGTTTGATAATGTAAGCATAAGGGAATAGATTTTCGGCCGATTCCATGATTTCCGAATTGGAATAGGCGGTCAAAAAAACCACCGGGCCGTGCTGCTCCTGCCGATGGTGTTTTTTCACAAGCTCGATGCCGTTTATTTCTTCCTGCAAATTGATGTCGCATACCACGGCATCAAAACCCTGCGTTTTCAAAAAATCAATGGCTTGTTTTCCCGTGGTGGCAATTTTTGCGGAATAGCCGTTTTGCTCCAAATAGCCTTTTATTCCTTCGGCGATGATGATTTCGTCCTCAACGATCAGCAAATTGCGCATTATGTGGGAAAAAGAGGGGTTAATTTCTTGTTAAAATTAACAAAATTGCCCTAACACGCAAAATATATTTTGAATACCGCCTCGTTTTCAGAAGAAATTTCCACACGGCCGCCCAGTTGCAATGCGAGGTTACGGATCAATTTTAGCCCCAATGATTTTTGGTTTTCTGTTATGTTTTCCGAAATTCCTTTTCCGTTGTCGCGATAAACCAATTTCCCAAATTCCCCTTCTTTTTCAAGTAAAATATGAATGGTTTTTTCTTTTTGTGAAGCGGTAAAACCGTGCTTGATGCTGTTGGTGATCAGTTCGTTCAAAATAATACCAATCGGGTTGATTTTTTTCTGGGAAACTTTTACAGCTTCTAAATCGAATTCGAGTTTTATGGGAACTTCCATAAAAATCACTAGTTCTTTGGTCAACTTACGAATAAAAACATCCAGTTCAGTGAAATCTTGTTGTTTGCTTCCCCCCAACAAATCGTGGATTTTGGCGATGGTGAACAAGCGATTTTGTGCGGCCTGCAAATTGTTTTGGGTGGTTTTGTGTGCCGTGTTCCCTTTTTGCATATCCAACAAACTTGCCATCAATTGTAAATTGTTTTTCACGCGATGATTCAGCTCGCGCATCAAAAAAGCGATGTTTTCTTTTTGTTCTTTCGCTTGTTTGGCGGCTTGGTTCAAATCGTTGTTCGAGGCACGCAGTTCTTTGGTGCGCACGCGAACCATTTGCCGCAAGAGGCGGTTTTTTTGGTTTTGTTGGTAATTCCGATACAAAAACCATCCGGCAAGCAACAGTAAAACGAAGAAAACCAACCCAATTTTGAAAAGTGTGGTTTCGTACCAGGGAGCGCGGATGATGATGGCAACCGAATCGGGTTTTCCCCACAAGAGTTCGTTGTTGCTGCCCTGTACCCAAAAAGTGTAGGTTCCCGGATTCAGGTTTGTATAAGTCGTGGAACGTTCCGAAGTGACCGGTCGCCAAGCCTTGTCAAAACCTTCCATTTTGAAACGGTAGCGGTTTTTTTCGGGCAACAGGAAATTGAGCGCGGCAAAATTGAAAGTCAACACGTTTTCATTGTGCCGAAAACGCAACGTATCGGTATAAACCATGTTTTTTTCGATGGGTTCATCGAACAATTTCACCTGTTCAACAATAGTTTTTCCCACATTCTTGTTGACGAGAATCTTGTTCGGATGGAAAACATTGAACCCGTTCATTCCGCCAAAATACAAGTTTCCCAAAGGATCTTTGTAGGCCGCTTTCCCGTTGAATTCGTTGTTTTGCAATCCGTCTTTCACGGTGTAATTTTTGAATTTCCCGGTCGCGGTGTTCAGTTCCGATATTCCGAAATTGGTGCTCACCCAAATATTTTCGTTTCCATCGGGAAGCACACCATAAATAAAATCGTTCGGAAGGCCGGGCTGTTGTGTATAGCGTTGAACGCACCCCGTTTTTAGGTCAATGCGGTTCAAGCCTTTTGCCGTTCCGACCCATATATTTCCATCGCTGTTTTCCGCGATGCCAAAAATTCGGTTGTTGCTCAAGGAATTTTCGTTTTCCGGATCGTGGGCATAATGTTTTGTTTTTCCATTTTTTACGCGGTACAATCCATCATCGGAACCGATCCAAACCCGATCCTTGGAATCGACAAAAGAAATTCGCGCCCGGGAAAGGCTTTTCCCATTTATTTTTAAAGGTTTCACCGAATAATCATTGAGATCAAAAACATACATTCCTGCCGACCAAGTCGCCACCCACAAACTGTCATTGCCAAACGGGGTGATCTGCACAATGTCCCGGTCGGGAATTGCCCCTTTGGAAAAAACAACATTCTCAAAACGGTCGGTTTTTCGGTTGTATTTTTGCAAACCCTGGTTGAAACCGCCGCCCCAAACCGTGTTGTTGCCATCTTTTGCGAGCGTGTAGCATAAACGGTCCGTGCGGTACAATTTATATTCGCCGGTATTTAGGTTATGTTTTACAAAACCTAATTCTGTGGCCATCCATAAAGTGTTGTTTTCGCGTAAAAAATTGAAAATACTGATGAAATTTTTGTCCGGATTTCTGGGTAATTTTATACGTTGCGGCTCGAATTTTTGTCGTTTTCGATGGAAGAAAAACAAGCCTTTTCCCTGAGTTGCGAACCAAACCCCGCCCTGGCCATCTTCTTGTATTTCGCTCACTTCCATAGAAGAATAGATTTTTCCGTAGAAATCGGAAATGGCAACGGGTTTTAGTTTGCGCGTATTTTTGTCGAAAACCATCAAGCCATTGAAACAACCGATCAATATTTGGTTTGCGTTCCAATCGTAAAAACAACGAATGGGGTTTTTGGTTTCGGGCCGATAAAGTGCGGTGGTTTCTTCAGATTTTTCATCAAAATGGAACAAGCCTTTTTCGGTACCGATGAGCAAACTGTTTTTCCCCAAACTGTGGAAAGCGTAAACCGGATTGTTTTCGAAAGAAGGAAAAGTCTTGGCTTTGATCAAGGTTTTTTCTTCCGTGTTCAAGCGTAAAATCCCGCTGAAAAATGTACCGAGCAAAAACGTGTTTTCCCGCAATGGATGAACGCCGAGCAAATAATCATCGCGTTTTTGATCCGGTAATGGAAAAATGGTGAAATCAAGTGTTTTACGATCGATAAGCATACAGTTTTTCAAGCTTGTTGCGAGCAAATACCGATCGTTCAACTCAAAAATACCATGCCCGAATTTCAAGGCCTTGTTTTTGAAAAGGCTTTTCTTTTTGAAAAGGGGAAAAAAGCGATCTTGCGACAAAACATAAGCGACTATCGACTGCGTGTTGGTCGCCAACCACAAGGTATCGCCCGTGATAACCAGCCCGCGGATATGATCGTCTTTCAGTTGGTTTTTTTTGGGAAAAAGGGCCATTTCATACCCATTGAACCGGTTCAGCCCGTCTTCCGTTCCCACCCATAAATAACCATTGTCATCAAAATCTATTGAGAGCACGTTCAGTTGCGACAAGCCTTGTTTTTGGGCGATTTGCTTTACTTTTAGCGTATCGGGGAAGTGGTTGTTTTGGGAAAAACACATTTTCCCAATCAATAAAAACAAGGCAAAAAACCCAGCCGGTTTCAACATTTTCATTGGAAAACATGTTCGAAAACCCCACATTCATGAACGAATTTTTGATTCTTTCAAATATCGGCTATTTTTTTCAAGAAAGGAAATACCTGTTTTGAGGTATTTGTTTGATTTGACCAGAAAATTTATATATGCCAAAGCCGTTGTTCCCCATTTATTTTTGTTATTTTTCCACGGTTTGAATATTTTTGAACAAACCACCGCTTCGGAAAACCGGAAAAACAAAAGCAGTGAACGGAAAAAGCAAAAAATCCCTCGTACTTCAAGAAGATCTCCTACTGCTTTTTGTTCTGAAAAAAATGCTGGAATCCATCGGCTATCAGTGCGAAGCCATTGATAATATTGATTTATTGAACGGAGAGGACAAAACTCATTTCGATTTGGTGATCACCGATGTTTTATTCAAAGGCCACGCCCCGTTGGAGTTTATATCACAAATCAAGGACAGCCTTTCGTTCGGAAAAATCTATATTGTCAGCGATATGGAATTGTCGAAGCTGCGAAAAAGCATTTCGAACATTCAACCCATCGACGGGTTTTACGAAACCCCCATTGATTTGGACAAATTCAAAAACAATCTTTTGGAGCAATGATTGAAAAAGTGCTTGAAATAGCTGTTTATTTGGCTTTCGGCTTTCTTTTATTGCTGTGGGGGCTCACCGCCTATAGTATGTTCCGGCAAAAACAATTTGTTTTGAAAAAGGCAAAAATTAAACTATTGTTTGCCCAACTCATCAGTGAACATTTGTACGACGAGGTTTCCAAAACCCACTTTATCGAAATACAGCGCCTGTTGCAAAAAGAAAAGGTAGTGGAATCCAGACCCAAAAATGTGCAATACCTGATTGACTTGATGATCGATGTCGAAAATTATTTTGCGGGCAGCCAACAAGAAAAAATCGTGTTGTTGTACAGCCAATTACCACCGTACAATGTTTCCTACAAAAAAACCCTAAAAAAAGATTGGCACATCATTGCGCGAGGGATTCGCGAACTTTACGAAATGGACCAGAGAAAATATACTAAATACATCTTGAGGTTCCGCAACCATTCGAACATCTTTGTGCGCCGCGAAGCTCAAATAGGGATTGTTGTTTTTTTGGGTTGGAAGAGTCTACGATTTCTAGCTTATTTAAAATATACCGTTTCGTTGTGGCAACAAATTGCCATTGTGGAAAAATTGAATATTTATTATCCCGTTCCCAACCTTGTTGAACTAGACAAAATTCTGAATCAAAAGGATATTCCCCCTTCCGGGAAAGAAATTTTGATGCGTATTATCCGAAAATTCGATATTGAAGAAAAAATCGATTATATCATTGACCAATTGGAAAGCGAAAATTACGATCTGCGCGAAACTGCCTTGTTTTGTCTCGCTTCACTGGATCTCAATCCCCAAAATCTGGAACGCATCCAAACTTTTTATGAAAAGGTGCCCGACCGGTTTCAAAAAAGACAAATCCTGCTTTTGCACAGGGGTTATCCGGTGGAGGAACAACTTGTTTTTTTTAAGAAAGTATTGAAAAGCAACGATGAACTTCATTTAAAGACCGTTGCCAATATATTGACTGGAACGGTTTATGAAAAGGAAGTCGATTTATTGCTCCAAGCCCGCAAACAAAATCTGAACGCTCCCCCAAACCTTGTGCTGTGAACTACTGGATTTACTACTTTATCAGTTTTTTCTTTTTTGTCTATGGCGTGGCATTGTTGGGCTTTTATATCGGTTTTTTCTTTTTGGCGAAAAGGGCGATCCACAAAAGCCAGCGGAGGGAAATTTTCTTGAAGGTGGAAGATATTTCGAACGCCACCGATGTGCCGTCAGTTACCTTGGTGGCTCCGGCATATAATGAAGGAAGAACCATCATTTCCAACGTGAAATCGCTGTTGTCAATCCAATACCCGTTTTTTGAGCTCATCGTTGTCAACGATGGTAGCGCGGACGATTCTTTAGAAAAACTTATCCAAAAATTCGACCTTGAGCAAAAGCCCCATAAGTTCAATGTCCAACCCATTCCCACCGCAGAAGTTAGGGGGGTTTACATCAGCCGAAAGCCACAATACAAACAGCTTACCGTCATTGACAAACAAAACGGTGGCCGGGCCGATGCCCTCAATGTGGGCATCAACTTCGCTACGACCGAATTGATTCTTTGCACCGACGCCGACTGTATCATTGAACAAGAAGCGGTTTTGAAACTGGTAAGACCCTATTTGGAAGAAGTCGACGAGGAAGTTATCGGGTGCGGAGCAGGTATCGGTATTGCCAACGATTCCGTGATAAAAAACGGGATTTTGAAGGAATTGAAAATCCCCAAAAAATACCTGACCCGTGTGCAAGTGGTCGAATATATCCGCGCTTTTTTGTTGGGAAGAATGGCGTGGAGCCAAATAAATGGGTTGTTGCTGATTTCCGGGGCTTTTGGGCTTTATCCCCGTAACCGGCTCATTGAAGTGGGCGGCCTGGACACCAAAACCGTGGGCGAGGATTTTGAGCTTTGTGTCAGGCTCAGAAAGCATATGGAAGAGCAAAACATCCCCTACAAGGTGGTTTATATCCCCGAAACCCTGTGCTGGACAGAATCCCCTTCCACTTTTGATATTTTCGTCAAGCAACGCGACCGATGGGCGCGTGGGCTTTGGGAAACTCTTTTTAACAACAAAAATATGTTTTTCAACCCTCGCTATAAAAGTATGGGGCTTTTGTTGTTTCCTTTTTGGTTTATATTCGAATTTGGCGCGCCGATCGTGGAATTCCTCGGGATTATTTGCATCGTCCTGTTTGCGGTTTTGGGCTATATCAATTGGGATGTGGCGGTTTTGCTTTTTTTGTTGGTGTATTTACTAGGTTGTATTTTTTCCACTTTGGCCATTTACCTGTACGTGAAAAATTACCCGCACTATCATAAAGGCAAACAAATTATAGGCTTGCTTTCCGCTGCATATTTAGAACCTTTTTTGTTCCACCCGGTGATGCTTTTTGCCCAACTCAAAGGCTATTACAAAAAGCTTTTCAAAATAGAGTCGGGTTGGGGAAATATGGTGCGGAAAGGTTTTGGGGAAGAAGAGAAGGAAGGTTAAAACCGATATCGATAACCAATCGAACCCACATATTGTTGCGCCCGGACATTATCTAATTTTTGGGTCAAAAGACCAACTCCAAGCTTTACGATGTGGTGGATACCAAAACTTTTGTTCACACCAAAATTGGCGTAATAGGTTTTCAAATCCGGGTTTTCCCGAACCTGCGAATAAATGGCTTTTTCGTCGGGAGAAATACCGGAACCCAGTCTTGCGAACCAATAGTTGTCGGCGTTTTTTGTGTAATACCGCACGTTCAATTGGTAATTTTGGACAAATTGTTCGGCACGTTGAGGTCCCAAAAATGCTCGGACATTCAAGTAAAAACTTCCCTGGTACATTGTAAGCCCGGCCACAGCACTAAAATAGGTGTTTTCGTTCGTACTTGAAACCCTCGTTCCGAGCTCGCCCTCGAATTTTTCGGCAAAATTGTAATATATCGAGGCGCTCCCCCTGAAATCGGGAAAAAGTGTTCCATTGGAAGCCCCGAGGTTCAACATCGCATAAAAATTTTCCCCAAAAACCGGATAGGCTTCCAGTTCATAAAATTCTCCGTGGGCATAACCCCGGTCTGTGTAAGTAAACCTGCCAATTAGCGATGTTTGACGGACGGTTTGCAAATATTCCAGACTCGCGGTGTGCCACGGATGTGTGCGCTTATAGTCATCACTAAAAGAAAGGAGTTGATAGTTTGCCCCAATTTCACGGGTGGTGGACCGTTTGTAAACCCTTTGTAAAAGATAGCGGTCCCGACCCGACAAATCTTTTCTTTCCAAGAGGGCGCGTGAAAGTTTTTGTGCTTCTTTTTTTTGGTTGTTCTCAAGCAAACAATAAGCTTTCAAGGACTGTAAATGAAGGTTTCCGGGGTAAACCTCAAGGTATTTTTCAATGACTTCTTCTTTCTGGTCAAAGTCGCTGACAAAATCAATATAGTGGTAAGCCAATTCTTTTACCCCAGAATATTCAGAGGCGTTTTTTGTCAAATATTCCAAATTTTTATTGGCTTTTTCAGGTTCTTTTAATGCTAAATACGATCTGGTTTCCACAATCCTTATATCGTGATAATTCGGGGCGATGGCCAAGCCTTTTTGGGTATATTCAATAGCTTTGGAAAATTGGTCCTGGCGATAGGCACTTTGGGCAAGTTTTAAAAGATGGTCGGTATTGGCCTCGTCGATTTCTTGTGCAAAAGAAACCTGCAACGACAGCGCGAAAACCAAAAAAAAGAAATATTTCATAAACGAAAAAGGTTCAGCAAATATACCTCTTCAAAAGTAAAGATTTTCTTTGTGAATTTTTGCGGGTATGTATTTGACATTTGAACTCAAGATGAGTTCTGACAAAATTAAAATCCTTTCGAGAAAAACCCCGTTATTCTTCGTAAATTTGTGCAAAATCAGATTTTTAGAAATAAATGGACATAACTTACCAAAATTCCCTTGATTTTGCCCAACAACTCGATGCGGAAGATCCTTTGAAAAAATTCCGAAACGAATTCCACATTCCCACCGATGAAACCGGAAACGAACAACTTTATTTTTGTGGGAATTCTTTAGGGCTGCAACCCAAAAAAACACAAGATTATTTACAAGAAGAACTGAACGACTGGGCAAAATTGGGCGTGGAAGGCCATACCGATGCCAAACACCCGTGGATGCCCTACCACGAATTTTTGACCGAAAAAATGGCAAAAATCGTCGGGGCGAAACCCAGCGAAACCGTGGTGATGAACACCTTGACCACCAACCTGCATTTGTTGATGGTTTCTTTTTTCCGTCCCACCAAAACCCGCTATAAAATCGTTATTGAAAGCGATGCTTTTCCCTCTGATAAATACGCGATGGAAAGCCAATTGAAATTCCACGACATCGACCCAAAAGACGGATTGATTTTATGGAAACCACGAGAAGGCGAAGATTTGTGCCGTTTTGAAGATTTGGAAAAAATAATGGAAGAACAAGGCGAAGAAATCGCATTGTTGATGATCGGCAACACCAATTATTACACCGGCCAGTTTTTCCCGATGAAAAAAATCACCGAACTCGGCCATAAACACGGGTGCAAAGTCGGTTTCGATTTGGCGCACGGCGCGGGGAACATTTTCCCCGATCTGCACAAAAACGGACCAGATTTCGCGGTGTGGTGCACCTACAAATATTTGAACAGCGGCCCGGGCAGTTTGGGCGGCGCGTTTGTGCACGAACGCCACGCCGAAAATTCAGAATTAAAACGTTTTTCCGGTTGGTGGGGCCACAACAAAAATACGCGTTTCAATATGCGGAAAGATTTTGACGCCATTCCCGGCGCCGAAGGTTGGCAACTCAGCAATCCACCGATTTTGTCGATGTCGGCTATTCGGGCATCGCTCGACCTTTTCGACGAAGCAGGATTTGAAAACCTGCGGGAAAAATCCGAAAAACTCACCGGTTATTTGGAATTTTTGATTGAGGGATTGAACAATGACCGAATCCATATCATCACGCCAAAAAAACCTGAAGAACGTGGGTGTCAATTGTCGGTTCAGGTAAAAAACCTGCCTCGCCGGCAGGCAGGTGCCGACAAAAGTTTGCACCAAAAACTTACCGAAGCCGGAACAATAACAGATTGGCGCGAACCAGATGTGATCCGTGTCGCGCCAACGCCTTTGTACAATTCTTTTGAAGATGTTTTCCAGTTTTCGGAAAAATTGAAGGAAGTTTTAAACTGATCTTAAAATAAATCAGCGAGAAAAAAGAAAAAATGAATAAAAATTCAACTATATTAATCATCGGCGCAGGGCTTTGTGGTAGTTTGCTCGCCTTGCGAATGGCGCAACGCGGTTATCAGGTAAAACTAATCGAAAAACGTCCCGACCTGCGCAAAACCAAACTTGCCGCTGGAAGGTCCATCAATTTGGCGTTTTCCGACCGTGGCATCAAAGCGATGAAACTCGCCGGAATTCAGGAAAAAGTCGAAAAACTCTGCATTCCGATGAACGGGCGAATGATCCACGACAAAGAAGGCAACACTTTTCTTTCGCCCTACAGCGGAAAAAAAGACGAATACATCAATTCCATTTCCCGTCCCGGATTGAACGCTTTGTTGCTCGATGAAGCTGAAAAAATGCCGAACGTTTCCATTGAATTCAATCAGAATTGTGTTGCTGTCGATTTTGAAGGCCCTTCGGCAACATTCGAAGACCTTAACACAAAAGAGAAAACTATTTTTGAAGCTGATGTTATTTTCGGCACCGACGGCGCGGGTTCCGCCGTGCGCCAAAGTATGGAAAAAAGCCAAGGAAACACTTTTCAGGTTTCTCAAGAATTTTTGACCCACGGCTACAAGGAATTGAGCATTCCGGCCGGGAAAAACCAAGAACACCAAATTTATAAAAACGCCTTGCACATTTGGCCACGTGGTGAAAATATGGTCATCGCCCTGCCAAATATGGACGGAAGTTTTACCGTCACCTTGTTTTTGTCCACTCGTTCCGGGGAATACAATTTCGACAACCTGAAAACCCCCGAAAAAGTGCGGGAATATTTTGAAAAATTCTACCCCGATGCCTTAAAAGAAATGCCCACCTTGGCGGAAGATTTTTTCAACAATCCCATTGGCGAATTGGGTACGGTAAAATGTTTTCCGTGGCAAGTCAACGGAAAAGTTTTGTTGATGGGCGACGCGGCACACGCCATCGTGCCTTTTTACGGACAGGGAATGAACGCTTCGTTTGAAGATGTGACGGTGTTGGACGGAATTATGGAAAAATTTAAAGATGATTTTTCTTGGGAAAAAGTTTTTTCAGAATACGAAAACCAACGCAAAAAAGACGCCGATGCCATTGCCGATTTGGCTTTGGACAATTTTTTCGAAATGAAAGAAGCCACTGCGGATCCGGTTTTTCAGGCCAAACGAAAACTGGAAACCGCTTTTGAACAAGAATTTCCCGAGGAATATTCTTCCAAATACCGATTGGTGACTTTTCAGGAAGAAATCCCCTATTCCGAAGCAATGAAAAAGGGTAGGGCGCAAGACGAAGCGATGTTGAAGTTGATCGCGGAAAAAAGAATCCCGGATGGTTTATCTTTGAGGGAGAAATTGGAACTTGTCCAACAGGAGACAAAAATGGAGTTGTTCCAAAAAAATAAACCGCAAAGAACGCAAAGCAAGAACGCAAAGGGCGCAAAGAAATGACTGAAAAATGAACAGTACTGAACAAGTAACCAACAAATTATAAATCTTTGTGAACTTTGCGTAAACCTTTGCGCCCTTTGCGGTTAAAAAAATGATAAACAAAACCACTGCAATCCACTATAAATGGGGAAAAAATTGCGACACTTGGAACTTGGTCGATAAAGAAAACCTTTCCATAAAACTGGAAAAAATGCCACCAGGAACCAAAGAAAAATTGCATTTTCACAAAAAAGCCCAACAATTCTTTTTTATTTTGAAAGGAGAAGCTGTTTTTTATATTGCAGAAAAACAAGAAATTCTAAAAGAAAAAGGAGGAATATTGATTGAGCCCGGAACGGAACATTTTATCGCAAATGAATCCGAAAAGGAACTTGAATTTTTGGTGGTTTCGCAGCCGACGACGGCGGAAGACAGAACGAATATAGATTCCGATTGAATTAAATTTAAAACATTGACCTCTGCGAACTTTGCGTAAATCTCTGCGCCCTTTGCGGTTAAAAAAACAAAAAATGACAAACGAACAAATCGCCCAAATCCTCGACAACGCGGCACACGAAGCAAAAGCGGTTCAGCAAATGGCCGCCAACGAAAATTTTTCCCTAGAAGATGCCTACACGATCCAGCAAATTTCGATCAATCGAAGATTGGAACGCGGCGAAAAGATCACTGGCTTTAAACTCGGTTTCACCAGCAAGGCCAAAATGGAACAAATGAACGTCCACGACCTAATTTGGGGGTTTTTGACCGACGAAATGGAAATCCAGGCTAACGAAAAAGTCGATTTGGCCCGTTGGATCCATCCGCGTGCCGAACCGGAAATCGCCTTTCGGGTATCACAAGATTTTCCCGACCGCGAACTTGGCTTGGAAGAACTGCCGGAATACCTCGACAAAATGGCGGTAGCTATTGAAATTATTGATTCGCGTTATGAGAATTTCAAATTTTCATTGGAAGATGTGGTGGCCGACAATTGTTCTTCCACGGGGTATGTGATTGGCGATTGGCAGGATTTAGAGCAAGAAACCTGCCTTGCCGGCAGGCAGGTTTCCGATTTGGATATTGAATTAAAAATCAATGATGAAGTTATTCAAAAAGGAAAAACTTCGGCAATTTTGGGCAATCCATTGCAACCTGTCATAGAATTGAGCCGATTGGCAAGCGATGCCAACATTGCTGTGAAAGAAGGTTATGTGATTTTGGCGGGAGCAGCAACAGCAGCGGAATATTTAAAACCTAAACAGGAAATTGAAGCGGAGGTGGAAAATTTAGGAGATGTGAGATTTAAGACATGAGATTTGAGATGCGGGCTTGAGATGGAAAAATCAAAAATTTTTGTACATTAGGTTTTTCCAAAAAATATTCTATAAATCTCATACCTAACTTCTAATATCTATTATTATGCACAATTTCCAGCAATTAAAAATTTGGCAAAAAGCAATGGACATAGTCGAAGATACCTATCGACTAACCATCCAATTTCCAAAAGAAGAAAAATATGGTTTGACCAGTCAAATGAGAAGAAGTGCTGTTTCAATCCCTTCAAATATCGCAGAAGGTTCAGGAAGAAACACCAACGGGGAATTCAAAAATTTCTTGGGCATTTCAAGTGGATCATCCAGCGAACTTATCACACAACTTATTTTGTCCGAACGACTTCAGTTGGCTTCGGAGAAAAACATCAAACTCATTTTGGATCAGTTGGTTGAAGTTCAAAAAATGAATTATACCCTGATTCAAAAATTTTCAAAATAAAAAGTCTCAAATCTCAAATCTCACATCTAATGTCTATTATTAAAGGAAAAGCAACCCCAAGGGGAAAATACCCGCACATAAAACGCACAGGCGATTTTATTTTCGTTTCGGGAACCAGTTCGCGACGCAGTGACAACACATTTGAAGGCGTGGAAGTCGATGAATTTGGCACCACTGAGCTCGACATTAAAAAACAAACGGCCGCGGTGTTGAAAAACATCGACGATATTTTAAAGGAAGAAGGTGCCAGCCTAAAAGACGTGGTCGATGTCACGACTTTTTTGGTGAATATGAACGATTTCAAGGGCTACAACGAAACCTACGGCGAATTTTTCGAAGCGGAATCCGGTCCGACTCGGACCACAGTCGCTGTGCACCAATTGCCACACCCGCATTTGTTGATCGAAATAAAGGTGATTGCTTATAAAAAACAGGCATATGCGACACATTAGAAAAAATGTCCAAACGTCCCAAAATAAAACCAATACTTAAACCCACCGATAAATGGCTGGAAATTGTGGCTTGGGCGAGTTTGATCTTTCTTTGGTTTTGGACATTTTGGAACTACACCAATTTGCCCGAAACCATTCCAACACATTTCAATGCCAGTGGCGAGCCGGATGCGTATGGCAGTAAAAACACTATTTTCACCTTGCCGATAATCGCCAGCCTGCTGTTTTTGCTGTTATCTGTGATTAGCAGGTTTCCGTACAAATATAATTACCCGATAAAAATCACGTCCGAAAATGCCACTGCCCAATATGCTAATACAGCGAGAATGATGCGGGTTTTGAAGTTATCGATAATGCTCGTTTTTTTGTTGATCAACATTCTGACTATTCGAACCGCCACGGGAGAAGCAGAAGGTTTGGGCTGGTGGTTTATGTTGGTGGTTTTGGGCTTGATCGTTGGGCCGATGGTTTATTTTTTGAATAGATCTTATCGATTGGAAAAGTAGTCTTTCGCAGATCTTCGCAAATGAAGAGAGAAAAAAATCAGTGTGAATTTGCCTTACTGGCAGGTAGGTCAGCGTATTTTTTAAATCTGCACCTATTCTGCGAGAAAAAAGAATTCACATCAAAATTCCTTAAAATTGTACCTTGCAGAAAGCAAAAAAGAGCCTCCTTTTCTTCGAAAATTCAAACATATTTCCCAAGCACTTTTTTAGCTGTTTCCACCAAACTGTTTATTAAACTTTTGGGTTGGATGACTTTCACATTTTCACCAAAAGAAAGCAGTTCCATATAAAAATCATGGGTAATGAAAAGGGTCAATTTTATGCGCAGTTCCTTTTCATTGTCGATTAAAATTTGTTGCGAATGGTGCAAAGGCAATGATTTGATGTATTTTCCTTGAAAAGGATCGAAAGAGAGAATGATTTCTTGTGGTTTTTGGCCGCTCGAGCCGATAATTCCGAAGCAATGCTCGAAATGTAAATTCACATCAAAATTTTTGGGGAATGGGAATTTCTTTTTGGTGATTTCCAATTCGGTCAACCGGTCCAGGGCAAAGGTTTTTAAATCTTCATCTTTTAAATCTTTCGCCAACACGTACCATCGGTTTTTGAATTCCTTCAATGCCAACGGGACGACATTGCGTTTTGTAAGTTCGTCTTCCCAAAATTTGTGGTAGGTGAATTTTATTTGAAACCGATTTTTGATGGCGTGCAACAATCCGTAAAGGTTTTCGGTACCTTGTGGTTTTCGGTTTTCAAAATGAATATGCTTGGACAAGCGGTCGGAAAGGTTCAAGGCGTTGAAAACATCAAAAGCTTCCAAAATACGTTCGTTCATTTCGGGTTGCTCCTCAAATTCGATAAAATAAACTTTTCGGAAAAAATCATATTGAACATCAATGTTGTACAAAGAGCGGATGTCGTCCAAGTCGCGCTGAAACGTGCGCTTGGAAACATTGAAGTCATATTCCTGCAACTCGGATTCCAAGCTGAGGTAATTCGAGATTTCCTTAAAATCAGCAGGATTTTTTCGCAGTTTTTTGATGATGAGGTTGTATCGTGCAATCGCTTCCCTTTTTGACATAATTTTTATTTTTTGTTGAAGCCAATTTCCGTT
Source organism: Flavobacteriaceae bacterium (assembly GCA_035705295.1). Lineage (GTDB taxonomy): Bacteria > Bacteroidota > Bacteroidia > Flavobacteriales > Flavobacteriaceae > DASSWG01. The sequence continues at coordinate 327 of DASSWG010000026.1, read as the reverse complement.
ATTGTACGTTTCCCCAATTTTTCTTCTTGGCAAAACAGGAGCAAAGTATTGAAATCCGTGGGTTTCCCATGGATTATTTCCCGGATTTCGTTTTTCCGGACGATATTGTCTATTTCCCCGCCCGAAAAATCGAATTGCAAGGCGAGTTGTTCACATTTCCACATTGGCAAGCTTGGAAATTTTAGTTTCCAGATTTTTGCTTTGGCGGAAAGTTTGGGCCTTTGGAACTTTATTTTGAACAAAAACCGCCGTTCGAACGCAAGGTCGAAATTATTTTCCAGATTGGTGGTGGCGGCCAAAATCCCCTCGAAATTTTCCAATTCTTCG
>DASSWG010000025.1:0-6695 GCA_035705295.1 Flavobacteriaceae bacterium | reverse complement strand
GAGGTAGAACGCAGATTACGCTGAATCAAAAAGATTCCGCGGATTAAAATATCGACTTTAAAAATCACACTCCGTTTAAAGCGCTCAAATCACTTAATTATCATCCCGAAGCTTCGGGATCAAATCGACAAATCTTCAAATCGACCTATGAAACTACATTCAAAAATAATCGGAACCGGAACACCCTTGTTGATTTTACATGGCTTTTTGGGAATGGGCGACAATTGGAAAACCTTGGGAAACAAATTTTCCAAAGAAGGCTTTGAGGTCCATTTGATCGATCAGCGGAACCATGGCCGCAGCCCGCACAGCGATGAATTTTCGTACGAAATTATGGCGCATGATGTTGTGGAATATTGTAAAATGAAGCAATTGCAAAAGGTGGTGTTGATGGGACATTCCATGGGCGGAAAAACCGCAATGTTCGTCGCTGCCGAAAACCCCGAACTGGTTGAAAAACTGATTGTGGTGGATATTGCCCCGAAATATTACAAACCCCACCACCAAAAAATATTGGAGGGCTTATCTTTCCTGAGTTCCATAAAATTGGAATCTCGGGCAACGGCAGATGAACACCTCTCAAAATTTGTCCCGGAATTGGGCGTTCGGCAATTTCTGTTGAAAAACCTCTATTGGAAAGAAAAAGACGAACTCGCTTTGCGTTTGAATTTGGAAGGCCTGATCAAAAATATCGAAACTGTGGGCGCACCGCTTCCCGAAGGAAAATCTTTTGCGGGGAAAACCCTTTTCATCAAAGGTGAAAATTCGAATTACATCAAGGAATCGGACAACTCCCAAATAGAAAAACATTTCCCCAATTCGGAAGTGGAAGTGATTGAAAATTCCGGTCATTGGGTGCATGCGGAAAATTCGACCGATTTTTACGAAGCTTTCATGAGGTTTGCAAAGCCATAAATTTTAACAATCCAAAATTTTTTTAAAGCTGTAGCTCGTTCTTATTTAGAATCGTTCTTAATTTCATTATGCGCGCATAATAAATTTGGTTTTCATTTGCCCGGTAAATGAATTATACTAAATTTGGTTCCTTTACAGGTGTTTTTGACAACATATTAACCAAAAAATTACAGCATGAAAAAGAGAATAGTGTTTGCATTGCTAGGCTTGTCATCAGTGATGGCCTTCGCCGGAGGGTATCGGGTGAGCACCCAGGGCCAGAGAGCTTTGGCAATGGGCCACGCCGGTGTTGCGGTGGTGAACAGTGCCGAGCTCGCTTTTTTCAACCCGGCGGGATTGGTGTATTTGGAAAATCAATTGACGATTTCCGCAGGGGTTTCCGGAATACTTTCCAACGTGAAATGGCAAAATTCGGAAACGGGAGGGTTTGCCGAAACCGATAGCGGTGTCGGGACTCCTTTTTATTTGTACGGTGCCTACAAATTAAATGATAAATTTTCGGTGGGGATCGCCGTTTACACCCCTTACGGGAGCAGTGTCGAATGGCCCACCGATTGGGAAGGTTCGCACTTGGTGAACAATATTTCCCTTCGGGCAATTTACATTCAACCGCTCGTTGCGTACAAAATTGCAGACTTTGTCAGCGTGGGCGGTGGCCCCATTTTTGTGACCGGGGCGGTGAATTTCAACCGAAACGTAAATCGAACTTTGACCGACGAACAAGGCGATCGATCGGATGTTGAAGTGGATGCTTCGGGTGTTACCAATTGGGGCTGGAGCGTGAGCGCCATGTTCAACCCAATCGAAAACTTAAGGGTCGGGGTCAATTACCGATCGGAAATAATTTTGGAAGCCGAAGATGGCAAAGCCACTTTTTCCGATGTTCCCGATTCGCCCTTGGTGCCCATTTCCAATGGGGAAACCACTTTTAGCGCCTCTTTGCCGATGCCTGCGGAGCTCACCATTGGTTTGTCCTATACGTTCAAGGAAAAATGGTTGTTCGCATTTGACTATAACCGAACCTATTGGAGCGTTTACGAATCCTTGGACATCGATTTTGCCAACACGCCCGAAAATCCCGATTCGGTGAACCCCAGAAATTATAAAAATTCTTCGACCTTTCGTTTTGGGGTGCAGTACAAAGCAATGGAAAAACTGGCGCTTCGTGCGGGTTATTATTTTGACGAATCTCCGGTGCAGCCCGGATATTTTGCGCCCGAAACCCCACGAAACGATTCGAATGCATTCACTGCGGGGCTAACCTACCAAATCACCTCAAAAATTGCGATCGATGCGGCTTTTGATTATGTGCATTTTAAAGAAATCGACGCTTCTTATGACTATTATATGGAGAACGGTCAAAATGTTCCGTTCGAGGGAACGTATAAATCGAACGCTTTTGTGTTTGGGTTGGGCGTCACCTACAAGCTTTAATTTAAAAATAAAACCATGAAGAATTATCTAAAATATTTGGCAGTTTTGAGTTTGGGAATCGTTTCATGCGAACCCGAATTTGAACAATCGGTGAAAGACGGCGATTTTTACAATATGGGAAGCGCCGATTTTTCCAATTATGTTGCTTTGGGAAATTCATTGACGGCGGGCTTTGCCGATAATGCGCTTTATATTGAATCGCAAACCTATTCCTATCCGAACATTGTCGCGCAACAATTTTCTTTTGCGGGGGGCGGTGAATTCACCCAACCCTTGATGGCCGACAATTTGGGTGGAATGATTATCGCGGAAAACATTCAATTGCAAACCCGGTTGGTGCTTTCTGTGGACGAAAATGGAAATCCGGCCCCGAAACCACTTGCGGGCGAACCCACCACTCGAATGACCGATGTGTTGGAAGGCCCTTTCAACAATATGGGCGTTCCCGGGGCATTGAGCTTTCACTTGCTTGCACCCAATTACGGAAATCCAACGGGAGTGCTGCAAGGAACGGCGAACCCTTATTTTGTGCGTTTTGCTTCTTCGCCCGAAGCCACTATTTTGGAAGATGCCATGGCACAAAATCCCACTTTTTTTTCCTTGTGGATCGGAAACAACGATGTGCTGGGCTTTGCGACTTCCGGAGGGGTAAATCCGGCCGCGATCACGCCCGTACCAAAGTTCCAAGGTGCGTACAGTGCCATCGTTTCCGGAATGCTTTCCACCGGTGCCAAAGGCATTTTGATCAACATTCCGGATGTGGCATCCACGGCGTTTTTTACGACCGTTCCGGTGAACCCCGTTCCGTTGGACGCCCAAACCGCTGCGGCTTTGAACGCCAATTTTGCGGCCTACAACGAGCAAATTTTACCGGGTTTGGTACAAGCAGGGGCGATCACAGCAGCTGAAGCCGATTTGCGGAAAATTCAATTTTCGGCAAGCGAAAGCAATTATTTGACCATTCACGATCAAGCTCTGACCGATATTTCGGGAATATTGCAAGGCCCGCCTTTTAATTTGGATCCACAAACCGCAATGCTTTTGGGGCAGTTGCGCCAAACGAAAGACGATGACCTGATCGTTTTGACTGCTAGTTCTTTTATCGGAACCACCGTTAACGGAAACCCAATGTTGATCAACGGGGTTTCGGTGCCTTTGAGCGACCAATATGTGCTCACCACCGCAGAACAAGAACTGATCGCCACGGCGACCACTGCTTACAACGATATAATTTTGGGCTTGGCAGAAACAAACGGCTTAGCGTTTTTGGACGCAAATGCAATGTTGGACGAGCTGGCCTCAACAGGAATTTCGTACGATGCAGGAATTATGACCTCGGAATTTGCCACCGGTGGTGCGTTTTCGCTGGACGGTATTCATTTGACCCCGCGCGGTTATGCCTATGTGGCCAATCAAATTATTTTGGAAATCAACCAAACCTATGGCTCCAAGGTGCCCACGGTCAATATCGGAAATTACCGGACCATTGCGGTGAGCAATAATGTGGAATAAAACTATTTAAAAGGCTGTCCGGAAAATGTTGTTTTTTCAAATTTTCCGCTTTGTCATTTGGGGAGGCAGCCTTTTTTTATATTTTAAAATTATCGTGAAATTACCAAAACCAAATCAGGTTTTAATTAAATCAATTTTTTTGTTACCTTTAGCTTGTTTTAAAATCGATTTTTTAAGCCCATGAAATTGATCATTCGTCTGTTGGTGACGGCAATCGTTGTTTTTTTGCTGGCAAATTGGTTGCCAGGCGTTTCGATCGAGTCCTATTTAACCGCGATCATTGTTGCCGTTGTGCTCGGTTTGTTGAACTTGATCGTGAAACCCATTTTGGTGCTCTTCACACTTCCGGTCACTATCTTGACTTTGGGTTTGTTCCTCTTGGTGATCAATGCGTTGATCATTCTGCTCTGTGATTATTTTATCGGCGGTTTTGCCATTGCCGGTTTTTGGTACGCTTTGTTGTTCAGCGTGCTGCTTTCCATTGTCCAATCCATCCTTTTCTCCGTGTTGGATTAACGAAAAAATACACTCGTTAAAAACTTTGTGGACAGGGAAATACTTCCTATTTTTGCACTCCGAAAATTTATTTCCGCAGAAGCGGGAATATAGCGCTTTGGACAAAATAAACAATTGAACTATGAACATCACAAGAGAAAACATTGACGAGTTGAACGCGGTTTTGAAGGTCGACATCGCCAAAAACGATTACGCACCAAAAGTGGAGAAAATATTGAAAGATTATCGTAAAACCGCCAATATACCTGGTTTTAGGAAAGGCCACGTTCCGATGGGAATGGTGAAAAAACAATACGGACAAGCGGTGTTGGTCGATGAGGTGAACAAATTGTTGCAAGATGCGCTGAACAAATATTTGACCGAGGAAAAACTGGATGTGCTCGGCAACCCGCTTCCAAAAGAGCAAGAAGGGTTCAATTGGGAAAAAGACGATTATTCATTTGAATTCGAACTGGGGCTTTCGCCAAAATTTGAAGTGGAACTGAATACCAAAAAACCCATTACGGCCTACAAGATCATCGCGGACAAAAAAATGATCGAAAACCAAGTGAAAACCATCCAAAAGCAATATGGAAAATTGATCGCCAAATCAAAGCTTGAAAAAGGCGATTTGGTGACCGGAACTTTCAAAAACGAAGCGGAAGGAATTGAAAACACCGCTACTTTTTCCGTGGAAAAGCTCAAAGGGAAAAAGAACCTCGATGCTTTTATCGGTGCGAAAGTGGGCGACACGATCAGCTTAAAAACAAAAGACTTGTTCGAAGACGACCACGAATTGATGGAACACCTGAAAGTGGACCACGACAAAGCACACGGTCTGGATATTGAAGTCAATTTTGAAGTCACCGAAGCAAACACCCAAGAACCGGCAGAATTGAACCAGGAGCTGTTCGACAAATTGTTTGGAAAAGACGTGGTGAAAAACGAGGACGAGCTAAAAGCAAAAATCAAAGAAGACGCCGAAAACCAGTTCAAACAACAAAGCGATCAGCAATTGTTGAACGACGTCACCGAAACCTTGATCGAAAACACAAAATTTGAACTTCCCAAAGAATTTCTTCAAAAATGGATTCAAACCACCGGTGAAAATCCGATGACCGAAGACGAAGCCAAAGAAGAATATGAAAAAAGCGAAAAAGGCCTGCGTTTTCAGTTGATCGAAGGAAAAATCATTCAAGACAATGATTTGCAGGTAAAATTCGAGGAAATCAAAAAACTCACCGGCGACCGCATCAAAGCACAAATGGCCCAATTTGGGCAAATGGACCCCACGGAAAAGGAAATTGACGATATTTCGGCACGGATTTTGGCCAATCAAGAAGAAGTGAAAAAACTTTCGGAACAAATGATGAACCAAAAGTTGTTGCAGTTCTACAAGGAAAATGCCAACCTGAAAGAAAAGGAAATCAACTACGAAAACTTTGTCAAAGAAGTTTACAAGTAAACGCGCATTCGCACATTGAAATTTAATATGTATCTTTAGGGCGTTGAACCAAACAGGGGAAACGCCTTTTTGTTTCAAAGAAATCAACCTATAAAAAGCACCCAAACCACGTATGGATTTCGGAAAAGAATTTGAAAAATTCGCTATAAAAGATCAAGGGATCAACAGCAATTATTACCATAAAATAGTCGGAAGTATGTTTCCGGAGGCAATGACCCCGAACATTATTGAAGAACGCCAAATGAACGCCGTCGCAATGGATGTTTTTTCGCGATTGATGATGGACCGCATTATTTTTCTCGGCACCGCCATCAATGACAACATCGCCAATATTGTGCAGGCACAATTGTTGTTTTTGGAAAGTGCAGATATTTCCAAAGACATTCAAATATACATCAATTCGCCCGGCGGAAGCGTGTATGCTGGATTAGGGATTTACGATACCATGCAGTTCATAAAACCCGACATTGCCACCATTTGCACCGGAATGGCCGCATCGATGGGGGCCGTGCTGCTTTGTGCCGGCGAAAAAGGAAAACGAAGTGGTTTGCCACATTCGCGCGTAATGATCCACCAGCCCATGGGCGGCGCGCAAGGACAGGCCAGCGATATTGAAATCACCGCTCGTGAAATTTTGACCTTGAAAAAAGAACTGTACCAGATCATTTCCAAACACAGTGGCCAAACTTTTGAAAAAGTAGAAGAAGATGGGGACCGCGATTATTGGATGAAAGCCGAAAAAGCCAAAAAATACGGAATGATCGACGAAATTTTGAGCAGGGACACAAAGTAAAAGTTTGTATACTGTAAATTGACAACTGAACACCGATCACTCCCGATAGCTATCGGGACTGAACATTGAACACTGAACAAG
>DASSWG010000024.1:0-7271 GCA_035705295.1 Flavobacteriaceae bacterium | reverse complement strand
AACAGAGAGAACATCACCAATGTTTTTACGTGGAGCCTCCAATTTCCTGTTTTTGAAATGTTATTTTCTTTAAAATAGGAATTGACACGTTTATTGAGCGTTTTGAAAAATTTTGCGGAATCAACGCGTGAAAAACGGATGCTGTTTGTAGTCATTATAATTGCTGCTGAAAAATGATTGTTACAAAGATAACTATTTATCTTTCGTAAGGTTTGGCAAGTTATGAAATTTTAAACGGAACGATAAGCGCCGTTTTCCTACTTTTGCCTTTCTTTAAACGTTTTATTTTGAAAGAACTTGCTTTTTACTTCCCAAAACTTACGCTAAAACAACTGGAGCAGTTTTCCAAGTTAAAAGAATTGTACAAAGATTGGAACGCAAAAATAAATGTGGTTTCCCGGAAAGATGTGGACGAAATTTATGTGCGCCACGTTTTACATTCCTTGGGAATTGCAAAAGTGCAAACCTTTTTGCCCAGAGCAAAAATTCTGGATGTCGGCACCGGTGGTGGTTTTCCTGGAATTCCGCTGGCCATTCTTTTTCCCGAGACCCAATTCCACTTGGTGGACAGCATCGGAAAAAAAATAAAAGTTGTGAACGAAGTGAAAGAAGGTTTGGGCTTGGAAAACGTAAAAACCTCCAATTGCCGCGTGGAGGAAATTGATGAAAAATTCGATTTTATTGTGAGCCGGGCCGTGGCGATTATGCCCACTTTTGTGCATTGGGTAAAAGGGAAAATTGCCAAAAACAGCGTCCACGAACGCAAAAATGGAATTCTATACTTAAAAGGAGGCGATTTATCGGAAGAACTCGCGCCGTACAAAAACGCACAAATTTTTCCGCTTTCGGATTATTTTGAAGAGGAATTCTTTGAGACAAAGAAGGTGGTTTATTTGCCGATGAAGTATAAATAAAAAAACCTGTCAGGTTTCCAAAACCTGACAGGTTTAATTTTTATGGACAAAAAAACTATTCCCCCAAAAACGGATAACGATAATCCGTTGCGGGAACAAAAGTTTCCTTGATCAAACGCGGGGAAACCCAACGCAACAAGTTCAATTTTGATCCAGCTTTGTCGTTGGTTCCGCTGGCACGCGCGCCACCAAAGGGTTGTTTTCCAACCACGGCACCGGTACATTTGTCGTTGATGTAAAAGTTTCCGGCACAATTTTCCAAAATTTTCGTTGCTTGCGCCGCGGCGTAACGATCGGTCGAAATCACAGCGCCGGTCAAGGCGTAAATACTGGTTTCGTCGATCAAATGCAGGGTTTCTTCCCATTTTTTGTCGTCGTAAATATACAAGGTCACCACCGGCCCGAACAATTCGGTTTCCATAGTTTTGTATTTTGGATCGGTGGTTACGATCACGGTGGGCTCAATAAAATATCCTTTGGATTTATCGTAATTTCCGCCCACGATGATTTCCGCATCCTTGTCTTTTTTTGCTTGGTCAATGGCTTTGGCAAGTTTGTCGAAAGAAGCTTCGTGGATGACGGCGGTAATAAAATTGCCCATATCTTCCGGTGAGCCCATTTTAAAGGAATTTACGTCTTCGATCAGGTTTTCCTTCACCTCGGGCCACATGCTTTTTGGAATGTAGCATCGCGAGGCGGCACTGCACTTTTGCCCTTGAAATTCAAACGCCCCGCGCGAAATTGCGGTGGAAACCACTTTTGCGTTTGCCGATGGGTGCGCGATGATAAAATCTTTCCCGCCGGTTTCACCAACGATGCGCGGATAGGTTTTGTATTTGGTAATGTTTTGGCCAATTTTTTTCCACAATCCTTGAAAAACACCAGTGCTTCCCGTAAAATGAACTCCGGCAAAATCAGGGCTGTTCAAAAGCACATCGCTGATCATCGCAGGATCGCCCATCACCATATTGATGACCCCGTCGGGAACGCCGGCTTCTTTGAAAACTTCCATAATCACTTGAGCGGACATCATTTGTGTGTTGCTGGGTTTCCAAATGGCAACATTTCCCATTAAAGCCGCGCTCGAAGGAAGGTTTCCTGCAATGGCGGTAAAATTGAAAGGAGTGATCGCATATACGAAACCTTCCAATGGGCGGTGTTCCACACGGTTCCAAGCAGAAGAATCCGATTCGGGTTGTTCATCATAAATCTGCGACATATATTCCACGTTGAAACGCAAAAAGTCGCACAATTCGCAAGCGGAATCGATTTCGGCCTGATAAATATTTTTGGATTGGCCGATCATCGTGGCTGCATTGATCCGGGCGCGATACGGGCCGGAAATCAAATCAGCGGCTTTTAAAAACACGGCCGCGCGTTGTTCCCAGGGCAAATTCGCCCATTTTTTTCGAGCTTCCAAAGCTGTTTCGATCGCTTGTTCAACATGTTTTTTTTGTGCTTTATGATAAACGCCCATATCGTGTTGATGGTCATGCGGCGGATGCATCGAGGCGGTGTCGCCGGTGCGAATTTCCTCCGCGCCAATGTACAAGGGCACGTCCATTTTGGTGTGGTACATATCTTTGTAGGCAAGCAATACTTCTTCCCTTTCCGGTGTTCCGGGCGCATAGGTCAAAACAGGTTCATTGACCGCTGGCGGAACGTGAAAAAATCCTTTTCCCATAGTTTTTTGTGTTTTATTTTGTGTATTAAAAAGGTATCCAAAAATGAGCCGAAAGGTAGGGTTTTTATTGTAATTTTAAAATCTGGAAAACGCTAAAAAAATGATAAATGAATTTTAAACTCATAACTCCTAACTCCTAACTCATAACTCAAAAATGTGCACACTCTCTTTCGTTCCGAGTTTAAAAAATAGCGAAAAATTTACAGTGACTTCCAACCGGGATGAATCGCCTAATCGGAAAACCATCGCTCCCAAAACCTATTCAGAAATGGGTATTGAACTATTGTACCCCAAAGACGAAGTTGCCGGCGGAACCTGGATCGGCGCCAGCTCCAAAAATCGCTTGGTATGTTTGATGAACGGTGCTTTCGGACCCCACGAACGAAAAGAAAGCTACCGGATGAGCAGGGGAGTGGTGGTGAAAAAAATGCTCGCAAGCGAAAATACCGAACGTTTTATTGAAAATGTGGATTTGGAAGCGGTGGAACCTTTTACCATCATCGTCGTCGATTGGGGATCAAAATTGGAACTTCGAAAATTGATTTGGGACGGCACGAAAAAATATTCGGAAAACTTACCGGTGCAACCTTATATTTGGTCGGCGTCCATGTTGTATTCCGAAGAAACAAAACGCGAACGTGAGCGTATTTTTGAAAATTTCATCAAGGAACATTCCGGAAAACTTTCAGAAAAACAACTTTTGGAATTTCACAAATGCTTCATCATTGATCGAACATTTGTAAAAACCACGAGCATCACGCAGTTTGTTCGTAAAGCGAAAACCTCCAAAATGGTTTACAATGATTTGCAAACCGAAAAGCCCTTTCAGGGTTCAAAACTCTGAAAGGGCTGACCTATTTGTTGATATAGATTTTGTACTCAATATCAGGCAACGCTTGTTTCAGTTCGTTCAGTATTGCTTCATTCGAATCATCTTTTGCTGAATAATAAATTTTTTGGCCATTGGTTTTTGTGACAAGGAGATACGGTTTGTTGGCCGCATTTAAAATCAACTTTATTTTTTCGCCATTCTCTGTTTTAAAATACCCTTTTTTTACGGTCCCAAGAGCAAAACCACTCGCTTTTATGGAAATTTCGGGTAATTCTTCCACAAGTTGAATGCTTTTAATTTGATCGGTTGTCAGCGTTTCGCCATAACTTCCTTCAAATTCTATTTTTTCCGAATCAAAAATCAACCGGTTTTCTTTAAATCCGTATAATATAAGTCCGACCATAAATAGCAAAACTCCTACGAGTATGAAAATTGCAACCTTGTCTTTTTTAGTGTTTGTTCCTTTTGAAAATTTAGAACTTGTTATCGCAAAATAAATGTAAGCTAAAATTGGATAAATGGCCACAAAAACCCACCCCACATCGACATGGACAAAATAAATCAGAATCGTTCCAAAAACAAAGAGAGAAACTCCGAGGAAAACATGGAACTTCTTAAAATAAGGAATATAGCCTTTAATATCCACTTTTTCCCGATCTTCTTTGGCCATGGTATTATAACCGGAAAGAAGTTGTGCTGCATTGTTTTCTGTCAAGATGAATCCGATCGCAACAAAAAGCAAACTCATTCCGAGCAATACGTACATTGTTTTCTGGAATTTTTAAAAAAGAACAATTAATTCAACGCATAAGGCGCGCTCAACTTAAAAACGGGAATGTGCACTTTGAAGCGTCGGGTCGAAGTGAAATTGATCATATTGTAATGGCCTTTCATGGCGCCAAAAGGAGAAGTGAGCAAACAACCGCTGGAATAGGAATGGGTTTCGCCGGGTTTGATGACCGGTTTTTTGCCAATAACGCCTTCGCCCTGAATGATTTCGTTGCGGCTCAAGGCATCTTTGATGCGCCAAAAACGCGAGGTCAACTGCACGGAATCATTGCTTTGGTTTTCAATATGAATGCGGTAACTAAAAGCAAAATGTACCTTGTAGTTCTTGTAGAACGTGCCTTGGAAATGGGTGACCACCGAAATTTTGATGCCACGGGTTACTTGCTGAATCATAATGCTTCGTTGTTCTAAAAATTGAACGATATTTACCGCTGCTAAGGTAAGAAATAAATCGACAACTTGTTAAGGCTTTTGCGGTTAGCTTTTTTTAAGAACGGTTTTAAAAATTGTTGGTTTCACAAAAAACACAAAATGTTCAAAAAAATCTGTTTTGCCCTTTTTTTGTTTTTCTTGATTTTATTGATGATCGGGATTTTATTTCCCGAATTTTCAACAAAAACATTCTATTTTATTTCCTTGGCGATCTTGATTTTCGGAATTTTGCTCTACCCCACAAATTTCTCGTTCCAAACCAAGCGTGATATTTTGATGCTCCCAATGATCGTTGTTTTGCTTTTTTCGATCGTGAACCTGCTGTTTTTTCAAAAGTACGAAGATGGTTTGTTGTTCATAAATGTATTAATGGGAAGTTTGGGCTTTGTTTTTTACAGTAAGGAAAAGAAACTAATCGGTAAAAAATGGAAATAACGGATCAAGTAAATACAAGAAATTTCTGGGCAGAAAAAATCCTTGAAAAAATACAGGTCAAAACCAATGATTATTCCGAGCGGGAAAAAGAAAACACCCGTATTTCTTTTTTGGTGAACGCGGTTGAAAAGATTTCTCAAAAAGAAAATATCGAGCCCTTAAATTGGGATGAATTTCAAGAAAAAACAGAAAATATTGTTTGCATTTTGCCAGAAAAACCGCCGGACGGAAAAATGAAATATGGAAATTATTTAAAAACCATTACCAACTATAAAAGTTACGTTCAGCAAAAATTCAACTACGTTTCCAAAGGATTTTACACGCGAATTTGGCTGGTGATCGGCATTGCTTTGGGCTTGCCGATCGGTGCGATTTCCGGACATATTTCCCTCGGAATCCCTTTCGGAATTGGCATCGGGCTGGTCGTGGGCACCTATTTGGATAAAAAGGCGATCAAAGAAAACCGGGTTTTGTAAGTTTCGTTTCCTGTCGTTTTCTATTTTAAAAAAAATTGTACCTTTAAAACAAAAAACATGGCGCTTTCAAGATTTTTAAAAGATCAAGGTTATGATTTGATCAACGGTCCGGTCCGCAACCATCAACCTTTGCAATTGTGGCTGAAGCGTATTTTCAACGAAGCGGAATTGTATTATGCCGATGTGCAACATGCTTTCAAAAGCGAAGTGGCTTTGCGCGAAATCGAAAACCCGGCCCTGACGGTGGATTCCAGCCAAAAAGACGATTACACATTCAACATCGGCATCACGATTTTGGAACAAATCCTGGAATCGCTCGGGTTGGGAAGGTTTCAATTAGCTGCCAAAATCGCCTCTGGAAAACGTGTGAGCATTGCTTACGACCATTCCTTCGCCAAGGAATATCCGGTCGGAAACTTGGAAAGCTATTTTCACCAAGCCGATTTTTTGCACCCGAACCCATCGTTGCTGAAAAATGCCAACCGGAACGATATTTTGATCATTTCAGGAACCCTTTTCGCCAAACATCTAGTAGCGGAAATCGAAACCAATTTTGACTTGGACGCAAGTTTGATGGCCGATTTGAACGATTTGGCAAAAGGAAATTTGGAATTTTCAAAAACGGGGAACAACGTCATTAAACTGGTTTCTGGACAAGAAGGTTTTTTTCCCATCGCCGTGAAAGCCAACAAGCTTGATTTTGACCACAGCAAGTTCGACAAACTCAAACTGATCACCGACAACCGCAACTTTTTTTAAAACCAAAAAATATGGGGTATAAAAATACTTTTATCAAAGTCGCCGAAGATTGCCCGGTCACCAAAAGCGAAATTCCGGTTTCCAGTCGTGAAAAAATCCCAATCCATATTTTTCAATATGAATTATTATCGAAACACCCTTACAAATTGGGCCACGAAGAGTTGGTTTTTGAAGTTTATTTGAAACAAAACGGTTTCCCGGAAAATATTTCCGATGCCGAAGCAGAAAAAATTCGTGAACAACTTTTTTCAAAAGGGCATCCGTGCATGCGTGCTTCAGCCTTGACCAAACGTTATGGTTTTGGCGCACATTACGACGAAGATGGGAAAATAGCGCTTTACCCAATGGAGTCGGAGGAATATCGCACGTTTTTAAAAAACGCTTCAATTGAAAAAGTTGTCGCTATGCGAAGAAAGAAGAGTTGATTTTTTGGCTTTTCAATATGATTTTGAAAGGTTTTTCGAAAAAGTAGTACCCGTTTTTTCTTTATGTGGTATTTTCTGAAGCCGCCTTTAAAAAATCCGTTATATTTGCGCGGATTTTCATGCTAAATGAATAATAATTCCCCTATTTCACACCTTTTGTTTTTTTGAAAAAATAACCCTTATGGAATGGCTTCAAATGCTGATCGATTTTATCGTTCATATCGATGATCATTTACTGACGATTGTCGATACCTACGGAATGTGGACCTATGCTATTTTGTTCCTGATTATTTTTGCCGAAACAGGCTTCGTGGTCACACCTTTTTTGCCCGGCGACTCCTTGCTTTTTGCTGCCGGGGCTTTGGCGGCGACCGGGGTTTTGAACCCGATTTGGTTGGTAGTGTTGCTTTTTATAGCGGCGGTAATGGGCGATTCGGTGAATTATTCGGCCGGTTCCTATTTTGGAATGCGGGTTTTCAAAGAAGAAGCGCGGCTTTTCAAACTGGAATACCTCCGCAAAACAGA
>DASSWG010000023.1:0-3079 GCA_035705295.1 Flavobacteriaceae bacterium | reverse complement strand
CTTTCGCTTTTTAAAAATTTTGCGATTTGTTCCCTGTTTTCCGAAGGCAAAATGGAACAAGTGGCATACACCATTTTTCCGCCCGGTTTCAGCATTTTTGAATATTGGTCCAAAATATCGGCCTGGGTTTGTTTCAAAGTTTCCAAAAACTCGGGCTGCAATTTCCATTTCGCGTCCGGATTTCGGCTCAAAACGCCCAATCCGCTGCAAGGTGCATCAATAAGTACGCGGTCGGCTTTTTCGTATAGCTTTTTTACAACTTTGGTAGAATCGATCAATCGTGGTTCAATGTTGTGTGCTCCGGCACGTTTTGCACGACGTTTCAATTCTTTCAATTTGTTTTCGTAAATATCCATGGCGATAATTTGCCCTTTGTTTTCCATCAAAGCCGCCAGATGCAAGCTTTTTCCACCAGCACCGGCACAAGCATCGACCACGCGCATTCCGGGCTCGACCTGCAAAAACGGGGCAACCAATTGCGAAGAAGCATCCTGCACTTCAAAAAACCCTTTTTTAAAAACTTCGGTGCTGAAAACATTGGCGCGTTCTTCCAGTTCCAAAGCGCTCGGATATGCTTTCAGCGAAGTCGTCGCAATTTGTTCTTCAAACAGCAATTTGCGCAAATCGCTTTTGGTGGTTTTCAGCGTGTTTGTACGCAGCACCACCGGTGCTTGTTGGTTCAAGGCGTGAATTTCCGCGTCCCATTTTTTGCCCAATTCTTTTTCGCCCAATTCATCCAACCAGTCAGGAATGGATTCGCGGAATTTTCGGATTTTTGTCAGTTCGTCGAAACGTCCTTTGATGCGACGCGTTGGAGTGTCTTCCAGTTGTTTCCAATCGGGCAGGGAAATTCCGCGTAAAGTGGCCCAAACGGCGAACAAACGGAACAAATTTTCGCGTGAAAACGGTTCTTTTACTTCGGCAATTTCAGCATAAAGTCGTTTCCAGCGCACAATGTCGTAAGTGGTTTCAGCAATAAAAGCCCGGTCGCGCGCGCCCCAACGTTTGTCGCGTTTCAGTGCTTTGGAAATTTCTTTATCGGCATATTTTCCTTCGTTGAAAATCGCTTTCAACGCATCAACAACGGCAAATACCAAATTTCTGTGTAGACGCATTTTTTCTTCTTTAGCGGGCAAAGGTACACAAAAACAAAAGGATGAAACCCTGTGAAAAACTGATGGTTTCGATAATGTGTTTTTAAAATAGAACTGTCAAGTAATATTGCAATATTACGTATGTTTGAAATGATTATTTATCGTTCATTTCTACTCTTCAATTCAATAGAACCCAAGCCCTATTCAAAATATTCTTTTGAAATTTTGGGGTTGAAAATTGATTTTCTAAATTTCCAAAATGAAAAAAATATTACTATTGATCGTCATTGGTTTGTTTTTAGGCTGTAAAAACAAAAAAACCAATCTTCCTAAAAACAACTTTTTCACCACTGTGGAAATTGAAAACATTTTGGAAGATTCCATCAGCGTTCGTGCGATCGAAATCGGAAAAGAAAATCTTTTTTACGCAGGAAACGACGGAAAATTTGGTTATATCAATTTGAAAAACCCGCAAAAAACGGTGCAATATCAAATTATGCGCGATTCGGTTTTTCCCGGGTTTCGTTCCACAGCGAGTACTTCCGAAGCCGATTTTCTGCTGAGCGTCGCCAATCCGGCTTTGTTGTACAAAACGAACATTTCGGGAGAACGGAAATTGGTTTATACCGAAACCGATTCCACCGTTTTTTACGATTCCATGGCTTTTTGGAACACAAAAGAAGGTATTGCGATGGGCGACCCAACCGACGACTGCATGTCGATCATCATTACCCGCGACGGCGGAAACACGTGGAACAAAATTCCGTGCGAAAAACTGCCAAAAGCTGCGGAAGGAGAAGCTGCGTTTGCCGCGAGCAATTCCAACATCTCGATCGTAAACGACAAAGTTTGGCTGATTTCAGGCGGGACAAAATCGCGGGTTTATTTTTCGCCCGACAAAGGAAAAACCTGGACAGCTTTTGAAACGCCCCTAATTCAAGGAAAACCGACCACCGGCGGATATTCCATTGATTTTTACGATGAAAAAACCGGGGTGATTTTTGGCGGCGATTATACCAAAATGGAAGAAAACCTAAAAAACAAAGCCATCACCTTCGACGGTGGAAAAACATGGGAATTGTTGGCAAAAGGAAAAGCGCCGGGCTACAAAAGTTGTGTGCAGTTTGTGCCTAATTCCAACGGAAAAGAAATTGTCGCAATTGGACCAACAGGAATTTTCTATTCGCACGACATGGGAAAAAGCTGGGAGAAATTTTCCGAAGAAAGTTTTTATACCCTTCGCTTTCAAAATGATTCCACGGCCTATGCCGCAGGGAAAAACCGGATTTCAAAGTTGGTTTTTAAGTGATTCTATTCTGAAAAATCACCGTTCCAACAAACCGAAGAATTTAATCCCAAAAATCAAGGCGCCTTCTTGTTGATCGCCATAAAAGGAACGCACATAATCCAAACGTAAAAAACGGAATTTTCCTATGCCGATGTTGTCGATTCCCAATGAAACTTCGGAATAGGGTTTGCGGCCGCCGCTGAAAATCGATTTTGCGCCGGCGATCAAATTGAGGTTCAGTTTGCTCACAAATGGAATTTTCCCCAGCACCCAACCTTGAAAATCGTGTTCTAAATGAATTTCCGCATATTCTTGGTCAGTGCTCAAATCGTAATAGGGCAACAAATTGAATTTGCCGATATAGTTCGGGGTCGTGCCTACGCGGGTTTGATTTCCATTGAAATGCTTGTAGTCCAAAAACGCCATGTTTTCTGCATTGAAAAAGGTTCCGGTTTTTAATGAATATTCCAATTCGCCCTTATTTTGCAAACTGAAATCGCCGCTCAGCGTAAATTTCAGTTCGTTATAATCATACTCGTCGACCGTCGAAGCAAAACCTTTTTCATAGCCCAGAAAAACCAAAGGCCAATTATTTTCGTCCGCAATGTATTTTCCGTCGGGATACCGATAATATTTCTGCCCAAAATTGATGCGAACGCCCAATTCCAGTTTTGCGATATTGTGTTCAACAAAAGGC
>DASSWG010000022.1:0-43346 GCA_035705295.1 Flavobacteriaceae bacterium | reverse complement strand
TAACCGATCACCGATCACAAAATAACCGATCACCAAATAAAAAAAATGTTCAACAAAGACAAATGGAACGAAATATTGGAATCGCTGACCGCGAATTGGGTGCGTACCATTTTGACGGCCGTGGGCGTGGTTTGGGGCATTTTTATTTTGGTAATTTTGCTCGCTGCCGGAAATGGATTGGAAAACGGCGTGAAACAAGGTTTTTCCGGTTTGGCCACTAATTCCATGTTTATGTGGGCGCAAACCACGACCAAACCCTACAAAGGTTTGCCCAAAGGAAGGCGCTATAATTTTGAAATTGGCGATGTGGCAGCGATAAAACAAAACGTGGATGGCTTGAAATATGTTTCCCCGAGAAACCAATTGGGCGGTTTTGGAGGAAGCAACAATGTGGTGCGTGGGCTGAAAAGTGGAGCTTTCAACGTTTATGGCGATTATCCGGCGATCATCAACCAACAACCGATGGACATTACTTCCGGCAGGTTCATCAACCACAACGACATTGAAAACAAACGAAAAGTGGCCATTATCGGCAACGGCGTACGAACCGCACTTTATGAAAAGGGCGAGGAAGTTTTGGGAAGCTACCTAAAAATAAACGGCGTGAATTTTATGGTCATCGGAACCTACAAGAAAAAGGGAAACAATGGGAACGCCGAAGCCGCGCAGAAAGAAATTTATGTTCCGTTCACCACTTTTTCGCAAGCGTTTAACCGTGGAAACGATGTGGGGTGGATGGCCATCACGGCCAAAAATGATTTTTCGATCACCGAATTGAAAGATGACATTATTGAAGTGGTGAAAACCCGGCACTCCATTCACCCACAAGACGACAGCGCGGTGGGAAATTTTGATTTGTACGAAGAATTCAACAAAATCAACGGCTTGTTTTCCGCTTTGAACGCCGTTGCCTATTTTGTGGGCATCTTGGTATTGTTGTCGGGAATTATTGGTATCAGTAACATTATGCTGATCGTCGTGAAAGAACGCACCAAAGAAATTGGCATTCGTCGCGCGTTGGGCGCAACCCCGTGGTCCATTCGTGGGCAGGTTTTGTTGGAATCGATTTTTTTGACCATTATTTCCGGAATGGTCGGGATTGCAATGGCGACTGGTGTTTTGGCTGTCGTGAACTGGAAATTGGATCAAATGGACACTTCCGATATGATGTTCCTGAACCCGAGCGTCAACCTTGGGGTCGTGGTCACCGCTTTGTTCATTTTGATCATTTCCGGATTGTTCGCAGGAATGATCCCCGCGCAAAACGCCATTCGGGTCAAACCGGTCGATGCGCTGCATACCGAATAATAAATATAATTAAGAATTAAGAATTAAGAATTAAGAATTAAGAATTGTTCTGTTTAATAAACCAATTATGAAGAAAACAATCACCATTGCCATTTTGGTATTGATCGCGATCACTTTTGTGGGCGCTTTGTACTATTTATTTCAGAAAAACCAGGAAAGTCCGGTGGTTTTTGAAACCGAAAGTCCTGAAATTAGGACCATCGTCAAAAAAACCGTGGCCACCGGAAGTATCGTTCCCGAAGAAGAAATCCTCATAAAGCCAAATATTTCCGGAATCATCGATAAAATTTATGTTGAAGCCGGCGAAATTGTTGAAGCGGGTGATTTGATCGCCGAACTTGCCGTGGTGCCAAATGTGCCGAACTTGGTCGAAAGTAAAAACCAAATTGCCTCGGCAAAAATTGCGTTGGACAACCAACGGAAAGTTTACAACCGCCAAAAGGAACTGTACGACAAAGGTGTGATTTCCGCCAATGATTTCGACCAAGCGGAAGTAGCTTTTCAACAGGCAAAACTGACCTACGAGTCGGCCCAGGAAACCTACGAAATTATCAAAACCGGAACCACAAGCGGGTTAGGGAACGCCGCCAACACAAAAATCAAGGCAACGATTTCTGGAATGGTATTGGAAGTTCCCGTAAAAGAAGGCAACCAAGTGATACAGGCCAATAATTTCAACGAAGGTACCACGATTGCTTCCATAGCCGATGTGGGCGAAATGATCTTCAAAGGAAAAGTGGACGAATCGGAGGTGGGAAAAATCAAAGAAGGACTTCCGTTGGAAATAAAAGTGGGCGCCATTGAAAACAAAACCTTCGACGCCGTTTTGGATTACATTGCCCCAAAGGGAATCGAAGAAAACGGTGCCGTACAATTCGAAATCGAAGGCACTTTGGCCAACCGCGACAGCACTTTTATCCGAGCCGGATTGAGCGCCAATGCCTCCATTATTTTGGCAAAGGCCGAAGAGGTGCTTTCCATAAAAGAAGCTTTGGTGCAATTCGATCCGCAAACAAAACAAACCTATGTGGAAGTGAAAACCGGCGATCAGGAATTCAAAAGGCAAAACATTGAACTGGGCGTGAGCGATGGAATTTTTGTGGAGGTAACAAAAGGATTGGACAAAGACGACCAAATTAAAATTTGGAACCCGGTTCAACCCAAGGCTCCCCGATAGGCATTAAAATTTAGTAGAAATAGTTTGATTTTGGTCGATTTTCGACTTTCCGCGAAATTCAAACAAAAAAATGTAACATCGCAAACCAAATAAAGACAAATTGGATATGAAACACTTATTTTTTATCGCCGTTGCGCTATGCTTTGGATTTTCCGCAAACGCACAGGAAAAAAAATGGACCTTGCGCGAATGCGTTGAATACGCAATGGAACACAACATTTCCATCAAACAATCCGAATTGGATTTGCAAGCGGTGGAAATTGATAAAAGCGATGCCATTGGAAATTATTTGCCCACCATCAACGGTCGGGTTTCCAATTCGTGGAACACCGGATTGACACAAAACGTCACCACCGGGGTTTTGCAGAACCAGACCACGCGCAACCTTTCCGCGGGCATAAGTGTGGGGATTTCCATTTTTGATGGCCTCCGAAACCTTCGGCTCTACCAACGTGCAAAATTGGCCCGCCTCGCCAGTCAATATTCTTTGAAAAAAATGCAGGACGACATTGCCCTTTTTGTGGCCAATGCCTACCTGAACGTGTTGGTGAACAAAGAAGTGCTGAAAGTATTGGAACAGCAACACCAAGTCACCCTTCAACAATTGGAGCGCACACAAGAATTGGTGGATTCCGGTGTTTTGCCGAGTGGTGATTTGTTGCAGATAAAAGCCACCAGCGCCGAAGAAACCCAACAAATCATCGCGGCTGAAAACGCTGTGAAAATTTCGTTGATCAGCTTGGCGCAAACTTTGTTGATCGAAGATTATGAGAATTTTCAAATTGCCGAAAAGGAATATCAAGTTCCATTGGACAATATGTTGGACAAATCGGTGAGTGAAATTATCGAAGCGGCCAAAGAAGAACGTTATGAGGTAAAAATAGCCGAACAAAATGTAGAACTTGCCGAAAAGGACGTACAAATTTCAAAAGCTGCCTATTATCCGAGTTTGAGCGGTTTTTTCAATTACAACACCCGCGAATCGGGCGCCGACCGTATTCTTAGAGGGGGAATCGATCCGGATGCGCCCACGCAAGTAATCGGCCAGGTCGAAGATACGGGCCAATTGGTGGTCGCCCCAAATTTTGCGGTAGCCACCCAACCGCCTTTGCCGTTTTTTGACCAATTGTATTTGAACGATGGAATTTCCTACGGGTTGCAATTGAGCGTTCCTATTTTGAATGGTTTTTCCACACGAAATTCCGTTCAGCGCAGCAAAATAAACGTGATGCGCACGGAATATCAATTGAAACAAGCCAAACTCGATTTGGAATCGAACGTGTACCAAGCCTATGTCGATGCGCAAGGAGCTGCAAAAGCCTACGAAGCTGCCTTGGTGGCATTGGAAGCGCAGCAAAAAGCCCATCAGTACGCGCAAGAACGTTACGATGTTGGCTTGGCGAACGCTTTTGAATTGAGCCAATCAAAATTTCGACTAACCAGTGCGGAAAGCCAAGTTATCCAAGCAAAATATGATTATATTTTCAAATTAAAAGTCTTGGAATTGTATTTTGGCATTCCCGTTTCGGAAATCAAATTGTAAGCAATGAAAAGAAAAAAACTCATCATTATTATCGGAGCCGTTGTCTTGCTCATTATTTTGCTCATTGCGGGCAAAAAAGCAGGTTGGTTCGGGAAATCGGGAAATTTTGAACCGGTGGAAATCAGTGTGATCGAAAAAATGAACATCACCGAAATGGTTTCTGCAGCCGGAAAAATACAACCCGAAGTGGAAGTGGAGCTTTCTTCGGAAGTTTCCGGGGAAATCATTGAACTTCCAGTGGTCGAAGGCCAACAAGTAAAACAAGGTGATTTGTTGGCAAAGGTGAACCCCGACATTTACCTCTCGAACCTGAACCGGACCCAAGCTTCCCTGCAAAATGTAAAAGCTGGCTACGCACAAGCAAAAGCCAATTTGATGAAGGCCCAACTCGATTATAACCGCTATAAAATTTTGTACGATAAAGGCGTGGTTTCCAAATCGGAATGGGACAACATTGTTGCTGCGTACGAAGTGGCCAAAGCCAATAAAAAAGCCGCTTACTACAGCATTCAAAGTGCGCAAGCGGTGGTAAGCGAAGCAAGGGACAACTTGGGAAGAACGAGCATTTATGCACCCATGGACGGCACCATTTCAAAATTGAGCGTTGAATTGGGCGAAAGGGTAGTGGGCACCAACCAAATGGCCGGAACCCCGATTATGCGCGTTGCGGATATGGGCGATATGGAAGTTGAGGTCGAAATCAACGAAAACGACATTGTAAAGGTTTCCGTTGGCGATTCGGCAATTGTAGAGGTCGATGCCTATATGGACAAAGAATTCAAAGGCGTGGTCACCGAAATTTCCAATTCGGCGAACGAAGCTTTGACCGCCGATCAAGTGACGAATTTTAAAGTGAAAGTGAAAATATTGGAAGAATCCTATGCCGAATTGGAAACCGAAAAAAGAATTTCCCCTTTCCGGCCGGGGATGACCGCGACCGTTGACGTTATTACCAGCAAAAAAAAGGACATTATTGGGGTTCCGATCAGTTCCATTGTGATAAAAACCGATACTTCCGCTACGGAAAATAAACGCAAAGACAACAAATCGTTAGAACCAAAAGAACCCTTTGAATGTGTTTTTGTGAAAAACGGTTCCGAAGCAAAATTGCAAGTGGTGAAAACCGGGATCCAAGACGATACTTACATTGAAATTCTTTCGGGTTTGAAGGTCGGCGACACGGTGATTACCGGTCCATACACCACCGTGACCAAAAAACTGGAAAATGGCGAAGACATTGAAGTAAAGGAAGAAGTTAACCTTGAAGAAAAAGAAGAATAATTGGCCAAAATACTTTGCATAGAAACCGCCACCACCAATTGCTCGGTTTCAGTGGCAATTGACGGGAAATTGATCGCGCTGAAAGAAAATTCGGGCAGTTACTCGCACGCCGAAAAATTGCATTTGTTCATTGAAGAAGCAATGAAAAAGGCGTCGTTGAATTTGAAAGAACTGGACGCAATCGCCATCAGCAAAGGCCCGGGATCCTACACTGGGTTGCGTATTGGCGTTTCCGCCGCAAAAGGATTGTGTTTTTCATTGGATAAACCTTTGATTTCCGTTTCCACGTTGGTTTCTTTGAGCAAGCAAATTTCCCCCAAACAAAACGAATTTATCGTGCCGATGCTCGATGCACGCAGAATGGAGGTTTATTCCGCCATCTTTGACCACCAAGGAAACCAAATCCGCGAAATCCAAGCCGAAGTTTTGAACGAAACTTCTTTTTTGGAATACCTAGAAAAAGGAAAAGTACATTTTATTGGCGACGGCGTTGAAAAATTCAAAACGGTACAATCGCATGCGAATGCGGTTTTTTGGGACGGAAAATTGCCCTCTTCCAAAGAAATGGCCACCATTGCCGAGGAAAAATTCCACCGCAGCGATTTTGAGGATGTCGCCTATTTTGAACCTTTTTACTTGAAAGATTTTGTGGGCGGATAATTTCCAGAACTACAATTTTCGAAAAGCTTTTAAGCGACCAAACGACCGTAAAAATCAATTCCCGCCCAAATAACTTTCACCCGAATTTTTGTCATCGCTGTTTGAGTGGTAAACATGTAGGTCGCGTTGCGGAAAAGGAAGTTCGATCCCGGCCGCTTCCAAACGGGTTTTTGCTTGTTCGATCGTGTAAAAATGACAACCCCAAAAATCCTCGTTGGTGGCCCAAAACCGAGCGGAAAGGTTCACCGAATTGTCAGCGAGCGCTTCCACCACCACTTCCGGGGCCGGGTCTTTCAACACGTTTTCTTGCTCGGCCATCAATTCCATCAAAATGCTTTTCGCTTTTTTGATGTCGCTACCGTACGAAATTCCATAGGTCAAGAAATCGCGTCTTTTCCCCAAAACGGAATAATTGATCACATTGTCGTTTGAAATTTGCCCATTCGGAATAACCGCCAATTGGTTTCCGGCGGTGGTAAGTTTGGTGTAGAAAAGGGATATTTCGGTAACGCTCCCCGAAATACTTTGCGCTTCGATCCAATCGCCAAGCCGGAAAGGTTTGAGTGTCAAAATAATGACGCCGCCGGCAAAATTTGCCAATGAACCCTGCAAAGCCAGTCCAATTGCCAAGCCCGCCGCACCCAACAGGGCGATCAACGATGCGGTTTGGACCCCAAGTTGTGAAATGACCACCACCAGCAACAATACTTTTAGCACCACATCGATGATGGAAACCAAAAAGTTGCGGAGCGCCAGGTCGTAATTTCTTTTTTCAAAAAGTTTTCGGATTTTTTTAACAACAAATTTTATAAGGAACCAGCCAATGACCAAAATGGCCAAAGCACCGAGCAAGGTGGGCAAAAATGCAATGAATTGTTCGGCGTAGGTAATTGCGTAAGTTTCGAGGGTTTCCAATTTTTCCATAAAAAAAGTGCTTTGTTGCAAAGAACTTGAATTTCGTATGAATGAATGAAAAATGAATGTTTAAATTTTGTTAAATAAGTTGCTTCAAAATTTCATCAATATTTTTGGTTGGGGTTTTGCAGGCGTTTTCCAGACAGCTATAAATCCAGGTTTCCCCTTTTTTGAACCTGTTTTTCAATAAAGGCATTTTACTTTTTTCGAAACTTCCGGCAATTAATTTTTGAGGAAGGTAAAAATGGTTCAATTCGCTCGATTTTTCGAGCGCTTTTTTGCCCACAAAAACAATTTCATAGAAATTATGTGCGAAATTCAGCAATAAATCCAACCAGTTGGAATAAGCTTCCGGGTAGTTTTCGATTTGTGGTTGAATATTTTTCAGCATTTGTTCACTGGTTTCGCGATAAAACTTGTTTTCAAAGTAATGTGAAAGCAAAAACAGGTTTTTCGCCATGGTCGAATTGGAAGAAGGAATGACATTGTCTTGATATTCAAAAGTTCGGGAAATCAAGGATTTGTCTTTTTTTGAAGTGTAAAAGAAGAAACTTTTTTCCGGGTTGAAAAAGTTTTCAAAAACCACATTGGTCAACTGATCGGCGCGGTGCAACCAGTTTTCGTCGAAAGTGTTTTCATAAAGCGAAATAAAGGCTTCGATGGTAAACGCATAATCGTCCAAGTATGCGTTGATCGTGCTTTTTCCGTTTTTGTAATTATGAAAAAGGCTTCCATCGGGTTTTATTTGGCAATCGATTATCCATTGCGCGTTCTTCAGTGCGGTTTTCAGATAATCCTCGTTCTGAAAAACGCGATAAGCATCCAAAAAAGCTTTTGCCATCATTGCGTTCCATGAAGTCAAACTTTTGTCGTCCAAACCGGGTCGATTTCGAAGTGCTCTTTTTTTGAACAACTTTTTTTCACAAATGCTTATCGTTTGTTCGAGTTCTTTTATCGAAAGGGAAAATTTTTCGGCGATCACCGAATTCGTTTCCTTTCGAATCAACACATAGTTGTTATCTTCCCAAAAACCATAATCGTTCACGTTGTAATATTCCGCGAACACATCGAAATTTTCTTTTAAGATCGATTTCAATTCCGTTTTGTTCCAAACATAATAAGCGCCTTCTTTCAGTTCGCCGTTTTCGTTTTTGCTATCGGCGTCCAATGCCGAATAAAATGCCCCATTTTCGGCAGTAAGCTCGCGTTTCACAAAATCGAGGGTTTTAAAAACCACGTTTTTGTACCATGGATTTTGTGTCGCCAAAAAAGCATCGGAATACAAACTGACAAGTTGCGCATTGTCGTACAACATTTTCTCAAAATGCGGAACATGCCATTTTGCATCGGTGGAATAGCGTGAAAATCCGCCGCCCAAATGATCGAACACCCCCCCGAAAGAAATTTTTCCCAAGGTGTTGAAAATAAACTTTTTGAGGTTTTGATCCTTGGTTTGAAATGCGTACCGCAACAAAAAACGATAATTGTTGGGCATCATAAATTTCGGAACTTGCTGCGTTCCACCCATTTTTTTATCAAATCGTGTTTTCCATTTCAAAAGTGATTTTTCGAGAACTTGTGCATTAAGGCCGGTTGTTTCTTTTTTTACGAGTGCTTCCATTTCTTGAATACCATGGGTCAGTTTTTCAGCATATTCGCGCATTTTTTCAGGGTCGGTTTTGTAGAGGTCGGCAAGTTGCTGCAAAACGCCGTTCCATTGCCTTTTTGGAAGATAGGTTCCGCCCCAAATGGGACGAGCGTCGGGCAAAGCAATGATGTTCAACGGCCATCCACCACGACCAGTCATCAGTTGCAATGCGTTCATGTAAATTTGATCCACATCGGGTCGTTCCTCACGATCGATTTTGATGTTGACAAAATGTTCGTTCATCAATTTTGCGGTGGCCTCGTCTTCAAAACTTTCGTGCGCCATTACGTGGCACCAATGACAAGCGGAATAACCAATACTGATGAGCAACAATTTGTTCTCTTTTTTGGCCTGTTGCAAAACAGCATCGTTCCACGGATGCCAATCCACTGGATTTTCAGCATGTTGCAACAGGTATGGACTCGATTCGTTTTTTAGAAGATTATTGTATTTGCTCATTTTGCCTAAAATCTATTTAAGGAAAGATAAGCAAACCAAGCCGATTTTCAAATTTTCAAATCCGCGCATTTTCAAATTGAAATAATTGTAGTATTTTTCATCGTTGAATTTTTAACCTTTTGGTAACATTGGAAGTTTAAGTTTTTAATTTAAATCAAAGATTTTTGCCGAAAATTAAAAAACACCTTTTCCCATGGAAAATGTTTACCTCATAATGCTCGTTATTTTAGTGTTGCTTGCAGTGGCCGATTTGGTCGTTGGGGTTAGCAACGACGCGGTGAATTTCTTGAATTCTGCCGTGGGTTCCAAAGCGGTTTCGCTGCGAACCATTTTGATTGTCGCCAGTTTGGGGATTGGTGTTGGGGCGGTTTTTTCGAGCGGTATGATGGAAGTGGCGCGAAAAGGGATCTTCAATCCGGGGGAGTTCTATTTTGATGAGATCATGATCATTTTCACGGCGGTGATGATCGCCGATGTGTTGCTGTTGGATTTTTTCAATTCCATGGGCTTGCCCACCTCGACCACGGTTTCCATTGTGTTTGATTTATTGGGGGCCGCCGTTGCGGTTGCTTTTTTGAAAATCTACAACACCACGGGCGATTTTGATCAAATTTTGAACTACATCAACACCGATAAAGCCACGATGATCATTATTGCCATATTTTTGTCGGTGGGCTTGGCCTTTACCGTAGGTGCGATCGTTCAGTATTTCTCAAGGTTGGTTTTTTCTTTTCACTACGAACGCAAAGTCAAGTATGTCGGTGCCATTTTTGGCGGCGTGGCCATCACCGCCATCACTTTTTTCATTTTGTTGAAAGGAATGAAAGACATGCCGTTTCTTTCGAGCAATGTGAAAACATTCATTTCCGAACATACACCGCTCATTGTGGGGATCAGTTTGGTGTTTTGGACACTGCTTTCGCAGTTCGCCATGTCGATTTTCAAAGTAAATATTCTAAAGGTTATCATTGTTATCGGTACTTTTGCTTTGGCCTTGGCTTTTGCGGGGAATGATTTGGTAAACTTCATCGGGGTGCCGATCGCAGCTTGGCAAGCATTTACTTTTTGGAAAGGAACCGGAATCGACCCAACCGAATTTTTGATGAGCGACCTTGCGGGTGAAGTGCAAACTCCTGCTTATTTATTGGTGATCGCCGGGTTGATTATGGTTTTGGCGTTGTGGTTTTCCAAAAAATCACGGCACGTAATGGAAACAGAGTTGAATTTGTCGCGCCAAAGTGAGGGAAAAGAACGTTTTCAACCCAATTTTTTATCGCGGATAGTGGTGCGTTATTCCATTTTTGCCAGCAATGCGATTGGCGCCATTATTCCAAAAGGAATGGGCGCAAAAATCGATTCGAAATTTCAAAAACCCCAAACAATTTTAAAAGATAAACGCATCGACGCGCCGATGTTCGATATGGTTCGCGCTTCGGTGAACATGGTTGTCGCCAGTATCTTGATTTCCATAGGTACCAATTACAAATTGCCTTTGTCCACGACTTACGTAACTTTTATGGTGGCAATGGGAACCTCATTGGCCGATCGCGCTTGGGACCGCGAAAGTGCCGTTTATCGTGTTGCCGGGGTGTTCAATGTGATAGGAGGTTGGTTTATGACCGCTATTTCTGCCTTTACCGGAGCCGCGCTTATTGCAACAGCCATTTGGTTCGGCGGAATTTGGGCCGTGCTGGTATTGACCGCACTGGTTACTTTTTTAATGATTTACAGCGCTATTTCCCACTCCAAAAAAGCAAAACTCGAAAAAGAGAAAAAACGTTTCAACCGGCACGATATTTTGACCATCAATGAAATTACCATTGAAACTTCGCAGAATATTTCGAGTGTGATTGACGGTATCAACAAACGTTACGGAAAAGTGATCGATCATTTGGGCTATCAAGATTTGGGGAAATTGAAAAAAGACACCAAAAAACTTTCAAAATTGGAAGATGAAGTCGAAGAATTGAAAGACAATGTGTTCTACTTCATCAAATCATTGGAAGAAAGTTCGGTGGAAGCCGGGAAATTCTATATCCTGATTTTGGACCACTTGCAAGATATGGTCCAGTCCATTGCATACATTACCCGTTCGAGCTACAAACACGTGCACAACAACCACAAGAATTTGAAGTTCAACCAAATTCGCGATTTAAAATCGGTGGACCGGGAAATGGAAATATTGTTAAAAGACATAAAAAACACCTTCGACGAACAAACGTTCGATAAAATTGACAAGATCATTGCCGACGAAGAAAATTTGTTGGAAAAAGTCTCCGGGCTCATCCAAAAACAAATCAACCGTATCCGAACCTCCGAAACCAGCCCAAAAAATACCAAACTCTATTTCGGATTGTTGCTAGAAAGCAAGGATTTGATCACGGCCACCATTGATTTGTTGGAACTTTTCAAGGCCTATCACGAAGAAGCGAGGCGTGAGTTTTAATGTTTCACCCCCAAAAGTGGGCAATTGCTCCTCCCCATTTGGGGAGGCTGGGAGGGGTCGTCCTACCCATTCACGGCCTCCACGGTTTCCACTTTTCCGTGCAACATTTCTTTCAGCATGGTTTCGATGCCGTTTTTCAAGGTTAGGGTAGAAGAGGGGCAACCGCTACAAGCACCTTGTAAAATAACTTTCACCTTTTTGTCTTCGGAATTGTAGGAATCGAACACAATGTTCCCACCATCGCTGGCAACCGCGGGTTTTATGTATTCGTCCAAAATAGAAACGATTTCTTGCGAAACAGTATCGAGGTTTGTGATTTCTTTTGCCGCTGTTTTTTCAACCTCTTTTTCAGAAACTGAAGCTACCGCGCCTTCATCAAAAACGGTTTTTCCTTCTTCCAAATAAGTTCGGATGAATTCGCGCAGCTCCAAAGTGATTTCGTTCCATTCCGCAATGTCGAATTTGTTGATGGAAATATAGTTTTCGTCGAAAAAAACCGCTTTTACAAAAGGAAAATGAAAAAGTTGTTGTGCCAAAGGCGAATTTTTTGCTTCGTCGATATTTTTGAATTCTGCGGTTTGCAACACCAATTTTTTGTTGCAAACAAACTTCATTACCGAAGGGTTTGGTGTACTTTCCGCATAAACGGTCACCGCGATTTTTTTCTGGGCATCTTGGTCGCTTTCTTTTACGACCGTTCCGCCATTGTTCAAATATTCTGCTATTTGGGCCGCAGTTTCCGTTTGTACATCGTTCCAACCAACAATGTTGTATTTTTCGATCGCCACGAAATTTTGGGCAATGTAAACGGTCTTCACAAAAGGAAGGTGAAAAAGTTGTTGCGCCAACGGCGAATTTTGGGCTTCATCAATGTTCGAAAATTCGAAATTTTCGTGTTGCGTCAAAAAACGATCAGTTTCGAATTTGACGATTGCAGGGTTGGAAGTAGGTTTTATATCAATGGAATATGTATGCATGAGAGCGAAAATTTTTTACAAAAATAAGAAAGAAAAACGACGAAATACATATATTTACCGCTTTTGATTTCAAAACCTCCGCGAAGGGTTTTTGAATATTTTTTTGTTTATGCACAATAAACATTCATTTTTAAAGTTGTTGTGAAAAGAGTATCCGCTTCGTTCACAAGTGGTTAAAAAATTTTTGGTATCGTTTTTGTGCCAATAATGACAAAAAAGTATTTATGCAACACAAAAAAATCTTCTTTTTTATTGCCGTTATGGCATCATTCGCTTTTTCCCCGGCGAATTTGCCTGAAAAAACCGGCCTTTCCCCAAATGTAGAAATGACAGTTTTCACTGTTGAAAATACCTCCCCCAATTTATCCCTTGAGGAAAAAATCAAAAGTTTATATGAAGAATTCACCAATTACAACACCGTGATGCCTTCTTTTATAGCATTTCAAAATGGAATGTTCGGGTATTATAAACTGTTGGAGGAAGGAAAAATCGACAATAAAATTTTGACCATTGTTGATTTCAGCCTTTCCTCGGTTGAAAAAAGAATGTGGGTGTTGGACATGGTTTCCCAAAAAGTGCTTTTCAACACTTTTGTGGCGCACGGCCAAGGAACCGGAATTGAAATGGCCGAAAATTTTTCCAACGTACAAAATTCACATAAAAGTTCCTTGGGTTTCTACCTTACCGCAGAAACCTATATCGGAAAACACGGGCTTTCGATGCGCATGGACGGACTTGAACAAGGTTTCAACAACAATGCCCGCGACCGCTATATCGTAGTACACGGAGCTGATTATGCCACGCCCGGCTTCATAAAAAAAGCAGGAAGATTGGGAAGAAGTTGGGGCTGCCCGGCGGTTCCCCCGAAATTGTGCAAGCAAATTATCAACACCATCAAAAACAAATCTTGCTTTTTCATTTATTTCCCTTCCAAAAAATACCTGCAATCTTCGAAATATTTGAATTTTGAGCAGGCGTGAAATTTTTCTTTTTTGGAGTTTTTATAATTTGGAATATATTTCTTTGTCCAAATCGTAAATATCATTGATGAAAACGGTTTCCCCCTCTTTTCTCCATGCCGTCCAGTAAAAATGATGGACTTGTACAGGTTGGGTCACTTTTATTCTTTTGGTTTCTTTTGAAGCGATCGCTTTTTTCAAACGCTCCAAACTCCATTCTTTTTGGTTGCTCAATAAATAAGCGGCCAATTCCACCACATTTTGAACCCGAACACAACCGTGGCTTTCAGCCCTTGAATTTTGGTTGAAAATCGCCTGCGCCGGTGTGTCGTGCAAATAAATAGCGTATTGGTTCGGATAGATTATTTTTAATTGACCAAGCGCATTCGAAGATCCTGCCCCTTGTGTAAAACGATAGTTTTTCGCGGCATTTCCGGACCAATCGATCGTGGAAGGGTCCACGCGTTCGCCATTTGAATCGGTAACATAAATATTGCGACTTTCCAAGTAATTAGGATCGCTGGAAGCTTTGGGAATAATTTCGTTGTTCCGAATGCTGGTCGGGATGTTCCATTCGGGATTGATGACGATGTACTGCACGGAATCCGAAAAAACAGGCGTGTGGTGGGTTTTGTCGCCGGCGATCACATTGTGCTTTCGTAGGGTATCGCCATTTTTCACCACCGATAATTGATAGTTCGGAATGTTTACCAAAATATAGTGATTTCCCAAATTTCGGGGATACCAACGCCAACGTTCCAAATTTGCCAATAGTTGGTTATAGCGGTCTTTCGTGCCCAAATTCAATTCTTGAAGGGTAGAATTCCCAAGGATTACATCGTTCGCCAAGCCCTTTTTTGTTTGAAATTCTTTAACCGCGTTTTGCAAAGTTTCGTCATAAATGCAAGTTGAAGCGTCATAACTTTTTTCCAAAACGCCCACTTCTTTCAAGCGTTCAGCAATCGCAGGGACCCGCTCATCGGTGTCTCCTGGTTTTATGACTTTTCCTTCTTCGATTTTTGTCGAAGTGGTTTTGTCGTTCCGCAATTTTCGATATTCCAACAACGATTTTTTCAATCCAGAATAAATTTCGTTTTGTGGTTTTAAATCCGCAAGGCTTTTTTCGATCGCTTGATTTTCAATGGCTTTTTGCAGTCTTTTTCCCAAATCGATTTCTTTTCTGTCGACCCCCCAGATTTCATATATTTTTTTTGGATCGAGTTTTCCGTAGAGAAGGTGATCGGCATATTTTAAATAAGCGTCCGTCAATAAAACTTCGATGTGTATGCGTTCGTTTTTTGAAGGTGTTTTTTTATTTTGAAAAAAGTTTTGAAGTTCTTTTCCGTGATAATCCTCAAAAGAAAGCCCTTCTCCACTTGCTTTTTCCAATTGCTCTAAGAGGGAAGCCCTCGTTTGCTCACTGTTCCAAGCGGGCGCGTAATCACGAGTGTTGTAAAAAGCGATGGTCGTTTCACTATTGAAAAGCTCGTTTTCCGGATTGTTTTTGAACCAATTTGAAATCTCTTCGGAGGTAATGGGCTTGTCGATTTTTACATTGTTTTTACATGCCGTGAACAAGCTGAAGCAAAAGAAAAAAAGAAAAAAATTTTGAAGTTTTTTCATTTTGGAAATTAAATTGTTTTTTGAAAATGAAGTTTTCGAAATTAAAATAGAATTGTTGAAAGATACTGGATTTTCAACCGTTATTTCAAAAATTTTTCATAAAAAACGAAAATTTCCCAACTTTTTAACCATTAAACAATGAGGGCCGATCTGCGGGATTTCGAACAAACCCCCGAAACGTTCGAAACCGTTTTTTTGATAGAATCCAATTGCAATTTTTCGGGCATTGCACCAAATAATTTCTGCTTTTTGAGCGTGCAATTCTTCTTCGGCAGCTTTCAATAATTCCACGGCAATTTTTCGATTTCGAAATTCGGGCAACACGGCCATTCCCCGTAATTGGAATTGTTTTTTTTCTGTAAAAGCAGTGTTTTTTCGATTCATCAAAGAAACAATTCCCGCTAAAACTTTCCCTTCAAATGCCCCCAAATGAAAATTTTCGGGTTCGTTGTCCCCTTCAAAAACACACTCATCAACACTTTTCCCCGGACGCAAAACCAATTGTCGGAGCGATAGGGTTTCTTTTGAAGAAATGGGTTTGATGATCATTTACTTATACCCGAACGTCTTGATAAGATTCGATTTCGTCGAATTTTGCTTCCACAAAAGGGCACAAGGGGTCGATTTTGATCGAATTTTCACGGGCGAAATTCACTACATGGTCCAAAACCTTTGATGCCAATCCGTTTCCTTCCAAGTTTTTGCGGGTTTTGGTGTGGTCAATGACCATAATACCGTTGTCTTTTTGGGTGTAGGTCATTTCGGAAACGATTCCTTCATCATCTTCCATATAAAACATGCCATCGCCGCCACTTTCTTTGTGTTTGATTGGGTATTCCATGGTTTTATTTTTTGTAAACTCCGTCCACGATGCCGTACGCGATAGACTCCTCGGCGTCCATCCAATAATCACGGTTGAAATCTTTCAATATTTTTTCAACGCTTTGCCCACAATTTTCAGCCAATATTTTGGCACTTTTTTCTTTGATTTTTAGAATTTCCTGTGCGTGAATTTCAATGTTTGAAGCTTGCCCCCGTGTTCCTCCGCTCGGTTGATGGATCATAACCCGTGCGTTGGGTTGGATAAAACGTTTTCCCTTGGTTCCGGCCGAAAGCAAAATAGATCCCATCGAGGCCGCCAAACCGGTGCAAATAGTGGAAACCGGATTTTTGAACGAACGAATGATGTCGTACATCGCAAATCCATCGGTAACATAACCACCCGGACTGTTGATGAAAAGTTGGATTTCCCCTTTCCCTTCCATATCAAGGTACAACAAACGGTCAATAACATGTTTGGCACTTTTGTCGTTCACAGGGCCCCACAAAAAAACCTTGCGTTCTTCTAAAAATTTATGATCGATTAAGTCTTGAATTTTTCCTTTTTTATTGCTCATTGGTAGTTTTTGGTTTGAAAATTAAATGTAGGATTATTTTTCTATAAAAATCGAATATTAACAGTAGTTTAAATGATGGAAGATATGAAATTAGGTTTGTTTAATTTTTCTTAGGGTTCAATTCCCCGATGCTTGTATCGTAGTTTCCATTTTGTTGGAATTTGGTCTCGAGACTTCGGGATGGAATTTTGATACTTCGTATGTTTACATCGAGGTCGTTCATTTTGATTATTCTTCCATTAAAACGCCCAAAATCTGTATTGCCGCTTCGCTGATTTTTGTTCCGGGGCCAAAAACCGCCACCGCACCGGCATCGAACAAATATTGATAATCCGCCGAAGGAATGACCCCGCCGACAATCACCATAATGTCTTCACGTACATATTTTTTCAATTCTTCGATCACTTGTGGCACCAAAGTTTTGTGTCCGGCGGCCAAAGAAGAAACACCCAAAATATGCACATCGTTTTCCACGGCTTGTTTGGCGGCTTCTTGCGGGGTTTGGAACAATGGGCCAATATCCACGTCAAACCCCAAATCGGCATACCCGGTGGCAACGACTTTTGCGCCGCGATCGTGACCGTCCTGCCCCATTTTTGCGATCATGATCCGTGGGCGGCGACCTTCTTGTTCGGCAAACCGGTCGGCCATTTCTCGGGCTTTTTCGAATGAAGAATCTTCTTTTATTGCTTTGCTGTACACACCACTGATCGATTTTATTTCCGCTTTGTGCCGCCCGAAAACTTCGGCCAGGGCGTCGCTTATTTCGCCCAAAGTCGCTCGTTCGCGCGCCGCCTCCACGGCGAGTTTCAGTAAATTTTCATGTTCTTCTGCCTGTCCGGAAGACAGCCTTTTCGCAGCTTTGGTCAAATTTAGCAAAGATTTTTTTACTTTTTCGGTATTGCGCTTGGATTTTATTGTTTCCAAACGTTCCAATTGTTGTTTTCGCACACGTTGGTTGTCCACTTCCAAGGTTTCGATCGGGTCTTCCTTTTCGCGGCGGTATTTGTTCACGCCCACCAAAATATCTTGTCCACTGTCGATGCGCGCTTGTTTTTTGGCCGCGGCCTCTTCGATGCGCAGTTTCGGGATTCCTTTTTCGATGGCTTTGGTCATTCCGCCGAGTTCTTCGACTTCTTCGATCAACTTCCAAGCCTCGTGCGCGATTTCGTCCGTGAGTTTTTCCACATATTTACTCCCGCCCCAAGGATCCACGGTTTTGGTGATTTGTGTTTCATCTTGCAAATAAAGCTGTGTATTCCGGGCAATTCGTGCCGAAAAATCGGTGGGCAGCGCAATGGCTTCGTCCAAGGCGTTGGTGTGCAAACTTTGGGTGCCGCCAAAAACTGCTGCCGCTGCTTCGATACAAGTCCGAGCTACATTGTTGAACGGGTCTTGCTCTGCCAAACTCCATCCGCTGGTTTGGCAATGTGCGCGCAAGGCCAAGGATTTTTGGTTTTTCGGGTTGAATTGTTTCACAATTTTTGCCCACAGCATCCGACCGGCGCGCATTTTGGCAATTTCCCGAAAATGATCCATCCCAATTCCCCAGAAAAAGGATAATCTTGGTGCAAAATGATCGATGTCCATCCCGGCTTCCAATCCTTTTCGAATGTATTCCAAGCCATCGGCCAAGGTATAGGCCAACTCGATTTCGGGCGTTGCCCCGGCTTCTTGCATGTGATAACCGGAAATACTGATGCTGTTGAATTTAGGCATATTTTTGGCGGAATATTCAAAAATATCCGAAACAATTTTCATGGAAGCTTTAGGCGGATAGATATAGGTATTCCGCACCATAAATTCCTTCAGAATATCATTTTGGATGGTTCCTGAAAGTTGTTCGGGGGGTACGCCTTGTTCTTCCGCTGCAACAATGTAGAATGCCAAAATGGGCAAAACCGCACCGTTCATGGTCATGGAAACCGACATTTTATCGAGCGGGATTTGGTTGAACAAGACTTTCATATCTTCCACTGAGTCAATCGCCACCCCGGCCATTCCCACATCGCCGGCCACGCGTTCGTGATCGCTGTCGTAACCACGGTGAGTCGCCAAATCAAAAGCGACGGAAAGTCCTTTTTGTCCGGCCGCGAGGTTGCGGCGATAAAAAGAATTGCTTTCTTCGGCGGTAGAAAACCCGGCGTATTGACGGATGGTCCAAGGTCTGCGAACGTACATCGTGGAATAGGGGCCGCGCAAAAAAGGTGGGATTCCAGCAGCGAAATTGGTGTGTTTCGGAGATTGGGGATCGGAAATCGGTGATCGGGAATGCACATCTTCCGACTTCTGGCTTCCGGCTTCCGGCTTTAGCGTGATATTTTGAAGGTTTTTTCTGGTCATTTTTAAAATAAAAAATTAACTGGGGTATTTGTTTGGGTTTTGCGCTGTTTGGAAACAGGATAGAACTTCCACTTCCTTTTTATTTTCATCAATGGTAAAAAGCAGAAGGTATGGGAAATTTTTTATGGGAAGACCTCTGATATTCCTATATCGTTTTTGAAAATAGGGATTGCTTTTCAAATGACTATAGGCCGATTCCAAATTATCCAAAAATTTTGCTGCCAATTCATCATTTATTTCCGAATAATATTCTATAGCTTCTGCGACTTCAAGTTCTTCCCGCAATAAAACGTTAAGTTTATAACCCATACTTTTTTCTTAATCTTTTTATGGATTCTTCCGCAGGGATATAATTCTCTTTCGGTTCTTTAAGCCGTTCGTCCAAGATGGCTTTTTGTTCGTCGCTCAATTCAAAATCATCGGGGAGCTTATAATCATCATCCTTGGAAAGGACGATGACCTCCACTTCACGGGCCTCAAAATCCTCGGGCAAATCGATACGGATGTGTCCGTTTTTTACGGTTAAGGTTTGTTTGATTGCTTGCATGGCTTTCCTTTTATTCAAAGATACGGTTTTTTCAAGCTTCTTTTTCCAAGCGTTTCTTTTCCACTTCTTCCGCCAATCGGCGTCCCAAAACCGGTTGAATTAAGGTTTTGCGCGGTTTTTGTTTTAGAAAAGGGTACAATTCCAAATCACTTTTCATACGATCTTCAGCATGTTCATATTTATTGGTGCCCACCAAAATGTAGTTTCCATTGTCGAAATCGGCTTGTTCTTTTTCGGCACTTTCTTTTATTTTCCGTTGAATGGTTCCGTTTTTCAATTGTGTTAAAAAACCACCGCTTTTTTCGATGTCCTTGAAAATTTCCAAGGCTTTTTCGGCGAATTGGTTGGTCAAGGTTTCGAGGTAATAACTGCCTTCGGCCGGATTTTCCCCTGAAGTCTTGGGATCGAAATAACTCTCGTTTTTTAAAATCAGCAGTTGGTTGCGGGCAATGCGGGTTCCAAATTCGTTTTCTTTGTGGTAAATTTCATCGTAAGCGGCATTGCAAACCGAATCCGCGCCGCCCAGAACCGCGGCCATGCATTCCGTGGTGGTGCGCAACATGTTCACGTTGAAATCGTACAAGGTTTTGTTGCGTTTTGTGGGGAAAGCGAGAATTTTCATCTCTTTTGAAAAATCATATTCCGAAGCAACTGCGGCAAAAACCAAACGAAGCGCTTTGAGTTTGGCGATTTCGAAAAAATAATTGGAGCCAATCGCATTTTTAAAAGTTATACTGAACGACCCCTTGACTGCGCTCGGGGTGACATTGCGGTGCAAAAAATGATTGAAATATTCGTTGGCATGCGAGATGGCATAGGCAATTTGTTGCGGAATGTTTGCCCCGGCATTTTGATAAAGCGAAACATCGACCGAGAGTAGGGAAGAAGTGGTATTTTCAGTAAAGAGTTTTTCTAAAATTTCGTGGTCAGATTGCAGGTTTTTGTACCAATTTCCGGAACGCGCCAAGTTGCCGACAATATCAATTCCGAAAGAAACTTGATGTTTCTTATCGGATAAAAAGGAATTTATTTTGGAAAGATATTTTTCTGAAAGAAAGTTGAATTCCACAAAAATGGGAATATTTTTCTCCAGATTATTCGAGACGATTTCTTCCAAAATCGAAACCAAATCTATATTTTCAGAATCGATGACCAGCCACAAACTTTCCGCACCCCGCGAAAGCACCTCTTTTATTTTTTCGAGCGAAGGCTTTTCGGAAGCCACATAAATTTTCTCGCAAATGTTCCAATGTGCCGGATTTTCGGAGATCACGCTTTTTTCCAATAAATCCTGATGATAAAAAGGCTTTACATCGATTCCGTCGTTGGATTTGTAGATCAAGGTTTCGTTGTAATCGGCACCTTTCAAATCGGACTGTATTTTTTGTTTCCATTCCTTGGCGGAAATTTTGGGGAAATCTTGGAATAAGGGTTCACTCATTTTCTTTGCTTTTTAAGCTGTCGGCATATTCAATGATATAAATTTCTTCGTTTTCGCGTTTCATAAAATATTTTTCGCGCGCAAACTTTTCAAGTTCATCGGGGTCGTTCAAACTGTTGATGATGGCGGTGTCTTTTTGGATTTGTTTGCGGTAATAGGCTTTGTTCTCTTCCAACTCATTGATGTGTTGGTCCAATTCGTGGTGCACCAGCCATGAATTGCTGTCCAAAAACAACATCCAAACCACGAAAAGCAACAAAATAAACACATATTTGTTGCTGATGGTTTTGAACCATTTTTTATTGCGAAGTTGTTGGAAACCCATGTTGCGAAACTACGAATTATCGGGATAAAAGTTACTGCTTCTCGATACAAATTCAAGCTGCTACCGCATCTTGAATTCACTCGAAGTGACTATTTCAGAGAAGTTTTTTCACCCCATACAATCTTTGATAATGGTTTGTACCACACTGACGCCGACTTCGTTGTATCGGTTGTATGGAATGATGATGTCCGCAAATTCTTTCGTGGGTTCAATGAATTGTTGGTGCATGGGTTTCAGCGTGGTTTGGTAGCGGTCCAGCACTTCGTCCATATCGCGGCCGCGTTCGTGGATGTCGCGTTTTAACCGGCGGATGAGACGTTCGTCATTGTCGGTGTGCACGAAAATTTTGATGTCGAACATTTCTCGAAGTTCCGGGTTTGCCAATACCAAAATGCCCTCCACGAGCAATACTTTTCGCGGTTGGATGGTGATGGTTTTTTTCGTGCGGTTGTGTTCTTTGAAAGAATATACCGGTTGTTCAATGGATTTTCCTTTTTTCAATTCTTTCAAATGCAGAACCAACAAATCAAAATCAATGGATTGTGGATGGTCGAAATTTATTTTTACCCGTTCTTCATAGGTCAGGTGCGACGTGTCTTTATAATAGGAATCTTGATAGATGACATCGACCTCGTGTTGCAGTTCGTTCAAAATTTGATTGACGACCGTGGTTTTTCCACTTCCGGTGCCGCCGGCGATTCCGATGATTTTCATTATGTGAATTATGAATTAGGTGGAGGAAAGCGTTCGCTCCGATATTCTCAATGTCAAATTTACTCTTTTATGGCCGAAACTTCTTCTTCGGTCACTGGTTTTTCTTGGGTGTTTCCCCACGAGGTCATCACGTAGTTCATCACCTCGGCAATTTCTTGATCGGTCAATCCCAAAGGCAACATCACGTTGTCATAGGTTTTTCCATTGACTTTGATTTCACCACTTAAGCCATATTTCACAGCGTGAATGCTTTTGGTGCGTTTTTCGGAAAGCCAATCGGAACCGGCAAGTGCCGGATAAATGTTCGGAACGCCTTGCCCGTTCGCCAAATGGCACTGCATGCAAAAATTGGTGTAAACCGCTTTCCCCGGATTTTTTTGTTGAGGGTTTTCGGAAGGATTTCCAGCTGAAATCACATAGTTTTCCTTTTGTTTTTCGGAGGAATTTTTACAGGAAGAAAGGAAAAACACCAATAGGAACGAAAAAAGAAAAATGCGCATGAAAGTTAAAATTTAAGGTTTTGAAAATCACAAACCGAGGTTGGTTTTTCGCAATAAATCTACAAAAATTCGATGGAAATTTACCATAAAAACCAATCACTTTTTTACCAAGCGCACCACGCCCAAACTTTCCACGCCGATATAAATGAACCCGTCGGGGCCTTGAACAATACTCCGAACGCGGCCAATGTCTTCCAACAATTTTTCGCGTTTCACCACTTTTCCATTTTCGAGCACATCGTGTTCCAAATATTGGAATTTCAGAGAGCCGACCAATAAATTTCCTTGCAGGTGCGGATATTTTTCCGAAGTGACGAAAACCATTCCGCTTGGCGCGATGGATGGCACCCAATAGTGAATGGGTTCGATCATTTCCGGTTCAGCTCCGGGATAGTCGATTTCCGTACCACTATAGTTTTGCCCGTAGGTAATGATCGGCCAGCCGTAATTTCCGCCTTTTTTGATGATGTTGATCTCATCGCCGCCCATCGGTCCGTGTTCGTGGATCCAAATTTCACCCGTTTCCGGATGCATTGCCATTCCCTGCTGGTTGCGTTGGCCATAAGCAAAAATGGCTTTTTTGGCGTTGGGTTCATCCACGAACGGGTTGTCCTGCGGAATACTTCCGTCGTCGTTCAAGCGATAGGTTTTGCCGCCATCGCGCGTAATGTCCTGCGGGTTCAATTCCCTTTTTCCACGGCCACCAATCGTGAAAAAGAGGTATCCTTTATCATCGAACTCGATCCGGCTTCCAAAATGTCTGCCGCTGGTGGAATTGGGCTCCGCCTTGTACAAGATTTCTTTTTGCACCAAACTTCCATTTTTCAATTTTGCGCGCATCAATGCAGTGTTGCCGCCTTCCCCTTCGCCGGCTTCCGATGCGTAGGTTAGGTAAATCCAACCGTTTTTTTTATAATTTGGGTGCAGTTCAATGTCCATCAATCCGCCTTGGCCACGGACATATATTTCGGGCAAGTTTTCGATTTTGGTTTTATTGCCTCCCGAAGCTTCGGGATTGAAATGGATCAATTCGCCACTGCGTTCGGTGATGAGCATACTTCCATCGGGCAAAAAAACCATTCCCCATGGCACGTTTACATCGGGCACAATCAGTTCGTATTCAAAAGCAAGCGTTTTTTCATCCAAACTTTCTTTGTTTCGTTTTTGTTGCCCGCAAGCGGAAACCATAAAAAGCAAGGATATTGTGTACAATTGAATTGTTTTCATTGCGAAACATTTTTTTTAAAAGTACAAATTTGTTTGGATATCAAGGTTGTGGTTTTTTAATTTTGCTTTGGTGTTAAATATGTAATATTGCAATATTACATTTTGATTTAAATCTGTAAATCCCCGATGTATCTGCTTCGGAGATACCTGGTTTCAAGAAATTTTTTATTTTCGTGGGAATGTTGTTGAATAGAATCATTTAAGAAAAATAGGATGAAAGACGAAGATGCCCCAAATTTTGACGCCTTTGAGAAATCCCAGATTTATCAAAAAGCCATGGAAATTTCCAACTTGGTAGATCATATTGTGGAAAGCGTTTCAAAAACCGATATTGATTTTGAACAAGAGGTCCAAGCCGAAATGCTGAAGCACAACCTTCAATTCATGCAGGAAAACTCGATGATTATTCCTGCAAAAATCGCTGGGGCTTATGGGGCGGATTTGTATGATTTGAAAATGGAAAATGCCGCAATCATTCGAAAAGCAGCCCGCGAACTGATCACCGACGCGCGCGGAATACAAATGCATGGGTTCAAAGACATCGAATATCTGGATTTATTACGAAAAGAAATCGATGAATTTCGTGTGCTTTTCGCCGAATGGGTCAAAACGTTCGATCCGTGGGACTACATCATCGATCGTTGGGGCTTGTTCAATCCGCCCGGCATTAACTACGACGACAAAGACCCGGACGAGGATGTTCCTTTCAACAATCCATTTGACGAGGATTAATCCCTTGAGTTCAACATAGCAGTTGGCAGTTTGGTTGCTCGAACCTTGCCCTTTTTTTTGATTCTTTATGAAACTTGGTCGTCCCGCCTTTTGGAATTTGGAACTTGGAATTTGGAATTTCAATATCCGCACCCTTGCCCGAAGATACTTTACTTTTAAACTTACCGACCAATTGAAATCAACGCCCGTTTTTCTTTTTTCTGAAAACGGAACAACAAAAGGGAGCTCAACACAAAACAAGCCAACAAAACCACCGCCAAAGGCAACAAACTTACCGAGCTAAATTCGCTGATAAAGTAAGAAGTCAACGCCCCAAAGCTCATTTTCAGCCCCCCGATCAATGCGGAAGCCCTCGCCGCTCTTGTTTCAAATGGATCAAGTGACAAAGCCGTGGTGTTTGGGTTTTGGAACCCCAACAAGAACAAAATCAAAAACAACAGGGTGAACGTGGTATAGAAGTTGGAATATAGGTAACTGCTCAACAACAACAACACCGACAAAATCACCAACAGAACGCTGTTGAAAATGGAAACCCGAAAGGTTGAATGCCCTTTCAACACCCACCGGTTCACTTGGCTTCCCAAAATAAGCCCGCCCGCATTAATACTGAATATCCAACCAAAATGTACATAAGAAAGGCCGTACAGGTCCATGAACAAAACCGGGGCGTGGGCGATATATGCGAACAACGCCCCCACGGTCAAACTATTGGACAGGGCAAAAGTGAAAAAAACTTTGTCCACAAATATACCCCGGTATTTAGCGGCCACTTTTTTTAACCGTAAGCGAACCGTTTTGTCCGGTTGAACACTTTCCGGTAGAAAAAAGAAGACGCTGGCAAAAATCATTGCCGCAAAAATGGCCAACACCAAAAAAATATAATGCCAAGTGAAATTTGCCGTGACCATGCTCCCAATACTGGGCGCGATAATTGGCGCCACACCAACGATCAGCATTAAAAACGACATGGACCTCGCCACTTCTTTTGGTGGAAAAACATCCCTCAAAATTGCTTTGGAGGCCACCATGCCCGCCGATGCACCCAAAGCCATCAAAAACCGGGAGGCAATCAACCAGTCCAAACTCGGGGAGTAAAAACAACTCATCGCGGTGAGAATATAGATCGTCAACCCAATGAAAAGTGGCTTTTTCCGACCATATTTATCCATCAAAGGCCCGTAAATCAATTGGCCAATTCCGAGGCCAATAAAAAAACTTGTCAATGAAAGCCCCACGGCCGCTTTGTTTGTATTAAATTCTTTGGCAATACTTTCAAAACCGGGAAGGTACATATCGATGGAAAAAGGCCCTAGGGCAATCAGAATACCAAGCACCAAAAGAATCAATTTTTCTTTCTTTTTCGTTAAAGTTTCCCCTTGTTTATGCATGGTGCAAATTTCGGTTTTTCAACACTATTTTTATAGCGGAAAGAATGGGTTTAACTTATACTTATGAAAAGAAAATCTATTGCATCAATAGCGGGAAATTTTTATCAGGTTTTTGTATATTCGCACCTTGAAAATTTCAGATTTTACCTTTTTGTTGGAACCTGCCCGTCCGGCAGGTGGGTTTGGCACTTGAAATTTGAAATTTAAACATTCGGGATGTAGCTTAGTCCGGTTAAAGTGCGCGTCTGGGGGGCGCGAGATCGGAGGTTCGAATCCTCTCATCCCGACAAAATAAAACCGGCACGAAAGTGTCGGTTTTTTCTTTTTTGCGAAAGCGTCAACGAATCGAACAAACCAACTTCGATAGAAACCACCATTTCAAACCGCTCCTCTTTTTTTAATTTTTAAACTCAAAAATTATCAAATCAAAATAGGAATATTTCCTTTTTTTAGATAGGAAACATTCCGTATTTTTGAACAATGGAAACAATCAATTTTGGAAAATTGCAACGAACAAAAGACCGTTCCCGACCCGAGGTTTCAAAACAAACCGGGTTTACAAGCGCGGCAACCCATTACTACGAACAACCCATCGATCTGCACAAAGAATTGATGGGCGACCAAGATGCCACTTATTTTATCCGAGTGGAAGGAAACGGGCATCAAAAATTCAATATTTTGGACAAAGACGTGCTGTTGGTCGACCGGTCATTGCACCCTATTGATGGGCGCTTGTGTTTGGTTGCGGAAAAAGGCGAGTTTTCGATTGTTCGTTTTTCCAACAAAACCATGTTCGAAGACCAAATGCATTGGGGCGTGATCACTTATATAATCCATCGGGCGCAATGATTGCTTTGATCGACTGCAACAGCTTTTATGCTTCTTGTGAACAAGTGTTCCGGCCCGATCTGCGTGGGAAACCTGTCGTGGTACTGAGCAATAACGACGGTTGCGTGATTGCCGCCAATCAAGAGGCGAAAAATTTGGCACACATTCCAATGTTTGAACCGGTTTTTAAAATAAAAGACCAATTGGAAAAAAACAAGGTGGTTTTCTTTTCCTCCAATTATACTCTATATGGCGAAATGTCGCAACGGGTGGTCAATATTTTAAAAACTTTTGCAGAAAAAGTCGAGGTGTACAGCATCGATGAATCGTTTCTCGATTTTTCGGGAATGGAAATCGATTCTTTGCACAATTATGGGCATCAAATCAAAACCAAAATATTCAATGCCACCGGTTTGCCGGTAGGAGTTGGAATCGGCCCCACCAAAGTATTGGCAAAACTGGCCAATAAAATGGCAAAAAAAGTGGCCGCGAACAAACACGTGGTCGTGATAGATTCCGATGAAAAACGAAACAAACTTCTCCGATGGGCCAACATAAAAGACGTTTGGGGCATTGGTCGAAAACACGCCGCACGCTTGGAAAAAATTGGAATTGTCACTGCCCATGATTTCACCAAACTTCCATTGGCCTGGGTTCGAAAAGAAATGACGGTCAAGGGCGAACAAATATGGCGCGAACTTCGGGGATTGCCATGTTTGGAGCTACAAGTGCTGGCCCCACCCAAGAAAGGAATAGGAACGGCGAAATCATTTGGAAAAAAACTGGAAAGCCTCGAATTAATCGAGGAGGCTTGTGCTTATTATATTGCAGAAGTAAGCGAACTGTTGCGGGCACAAACTTCATGCGCCACGCACCTACAGGTGTTTCTCACCACCAATTACCACAGCAAGGTGGACAAACAATACACCAACAGTCGCAACCTCACTTTGCCCGTTCCCACCAACGATACCTTGCTTTTGGTTTCCGAAGCCCGGAAAATATTGAAAAGCATTTACAAACCGGGTTATCGCTATAAAAAAGTGGGCGTGAACCTAAGCGGTATTGTTCCGCAGAACACTGTTCAAGGAAATTTGTTCACCCAATTGCCCACTGGCAGAAAAGCATTGATGCAAACCATGGATGCGATCAATGCCAAATATGGAAAATCCACCGTGGCA
This sequence comes from Flavobacteriaceae bacterium, assembly GCA_035705295.1. Classification (GTDB taxonomy): domain Bacteria; phylum Bacteroidota; class Bacteroidia; order Flavobacteriales; family Flavobacteriaceae; genus DASSWG01. Next base: position 15,730 of record DASSWG010000022.1, on the reverse strand, counting down.
ACAGCTATGACTGGAACGCGGAAAAGTGAATGGGAACTCATCAAAAAAGAACGCAGTCCACGCTACACCACCCAATGGAAAGAATTATTGACCGTGAAATCTTTATGAAAAACGACACAAAGGCCCTTCTTCGAAAAACATGGCACACATCATAAAATGACATCCTGTCAGAAAGCTTCCGTTGGCACAAAGATTGACAAAATGTAAACAGAAACAGAAAACGAACATTAAATTTATAAAATTATGAGTAAAATAATCGGAATCGATTTGGGAACCACCAACTCTTGCGTGGCTGTTATGGAAGGCAACGAGCCAACAGTGATCCCAAATGCTGAGGGAAAAAGAACCACTCCATCCGTGATCGCTTTTGTGGAAGGCGGTGAAATTAAGGTTGGTGACCCGGCAAAACGACAGGCTGTGACCAACCCCGAAAAAACCATTTCTTCCATCAAGCGTTTCATGGGGAACAAATTTTCGGAAGTATCAAAAGAAATACACCGCGTTCCCTATAAAGTAGTAAAAGGCGACAACGACACCGCACGTGTGGACATTGACGGGCGTTTGTACACCCCACAAGAATTGTCCGCGATGATTCTTCAAAAAATGAAGAAAACAGCGGAAGACTATTTGGGGCAAGACGTGACCGAAGCGGTCATTACCGTTCCTGCATATTTCAACGATTCGCAACGCCACGCCACCAAAGAAGCAGGTGAAATCGCGGGCTTGAAAGTGCGCCGGATCATCAACGAGCCAACTGCTGCGGCTTTGGCCTACGGATTGGACAAAAAAGGAAAAGACCAAAAAATCGTGGTGTTCGACTTTGGAGGAGGAACCCATGATGTTTCCATTTTGGAATTGGGCGACGGCGTTTTTGAAGTACTTTCCACCGATGGGGACACCCATTTGGGCGGCGACGACATCGACGAAAAAATTATTGATTGGTTGGCGGACGAATTCAAAAAAGAAGAAGACATCGATCTTCGAAAAGACCCAATGGCCTTGCAACGTTTGAAAGAAGCCGCGGAAAAAGCAAAAATTGAATTGTCCTCTTCCACTTCCACAGAAATTAATTTGCCATATGTTACCGCAACGGCAAGCGGGCCAAAACACTTGGTGCGCACACTTTCACGAGCAAAATTCGAACAATTGATCGAAGATTTAGTCAAGAAAACCATCAAGCCTTGTGAAAAAGCCTTGAAAGATGCGGGCATTTCAAAAAGTGATATCGACGAAATTATTTTGGTGGGCGGTTCCACCCGAATTCCAGCAGTTCAAGAAGCTGTTGAAAAATTCTTTGGAAAAAAACCGAGCAAAGGGGTGAACCCAGACGAAGTAGTTGCCATTGGAGCAGCAATCCAAGGCGGGGTTTTGACCGGCGATGTGAAAGACGTGTTGTTGTTGGACGTAACGCCACTTTCTTTGGGAATCGAAACCATGGGCGGCGTGAACACGAAATTGATCGAAGCCAACACCACCATTCCAACGAAAAAATCACAAGTTTTCTCGACTGCGGCCGATAATCAGCCCAGTGTGGAAATTCACGTATTGCAAGGAGAACGCCCAATGGCGGCCGACAACAAAACCATCGGTAGGTTCCATTTGGACGGAATTCCGCCTGCACAACGTGGAACGCCGCAAATCGAGGTGACTTTTGATATTGACGCGAACGGAATCATCAAAGTTAGTGCAACCGACAAGGCGACTGGAAAATCGCAGGATATCCGTATCGAAGCTTCTTCCGGCTTGACCGAAGAAGAAATCAAAAAAATGAAAGCCGAAGCGGAAGCTAATGCCGATGCGGATAAAGCGGCCAAAGAAAAAGTGGACAAACTCAACGAAGCCGATGCGATGATTTTCCAAACCGAAAAACAGTTGAAGGAGTTTGGCGACAAACTTTCCAACGACAAGAAAAAACCGGTGGAAGACGCTTTGGAAGAGTTGAAAAAAGCCTACGAAACCAAAGAGGTGGAAAAAATCACCCCAGCTTTGGACAAACTGAACGAAACCTGGAAATCGGTTTCCGAAGAAATGTACAAGGCTCAGGCCGAGGCACAACAAAATGGCGACCCTGGTGCCGATACCAGCTCTGACAAAAAAGACAATTCCAAAAAAGATGGAAAAGACGATGTCGAGGATGTCGATTTTGAAGAGGTGAAGTAAGGTAGGAAACTTTTGAATACCCAAAAAACCCCACAGTTTTTCAAAACTTGTGGGGTTTTTATATTGAACGAACCTTTGTATATTCGTTATAATCCGTCCAAATCAAATTTTATAATTACTTTTGTCCCACGGGAAACGTTTCAAGCCAAAAAAATGAACCAAAAAGTTTTGCTCGACTCCAAAGAAGTAAACATCATTTTGCACCGTTTGGCTTGCCAATTGATCGAAAATCACGATGATTTTTCAGAAACCGTGCTCATCGGCATTCAGCCGCGCGGAACTTTTTTGGCCAACCGCATCCAAAAAATACTGCAAGAAGACTATCAAATTCCCGATATAAAAAACGGCACCTTGGATATTACTTTTTACCGCGATGATTTCCGGCGAAGCGAAAAACCCTTGAAAGCGAACACCACCAATATTGATTTTGTGATTGAGGACAAGTGCGTGGTATTTATCGATGACGTGCTGTTCACAGGAAGGAGCATCCGATCCGCATTGACCGCCATCCAGTCGTTTGGAAGGCCCAAAGAAATTGAACTACTGACCTTGATCGACCGTCGGTTCAGTCGGCATTTGCCCATACAACCCGATTACAACGGTCGAAAAGTCGATGCCATCAACGAAGAAAAAGTAAAAGTGAACTGGAAAGAAAATGAAGGGGAAGATGCGGTTTATTTAATTAAGAATTAGGAATTATGAAATCAAAAATCGTTAATCCGTTAATCATCAATCGTTAATCACAATGAGCGAACTGAGCGTTAACCACTTACTGGGAATCAAATACATCAACAAAGACGATTTACGGTTGATTTTTGAAACCGCCGATCATTTCAAGGAAGTGATCAACCGGCCGATCAAAAAAGTGCCTTCGCTCCGCGACATTACCATTGCCAATCTATTTTTTGAAAACAGCACCCGAACACGGCTTTCCTTCGAATTGGCGGAAAAACGATTGAGCGCCGATGTGGTCAATTTTTCCGCGGCTTCTTCGTCCGTTAAAAAAGGGGAAACCTTGATCGACACGGTCAACAACATCCTTTCGATGAAAGTGGATATGGTGGTGATGCGCCACCCAAACCCCGGGGCTTGCGTGTTCCTTTCCAAACACGTGAACGCCAGCATCATCAACGCTGGCGACGGTGCGCACGAACATCCGACACAAGCTTTGTTGGATTCGTATTCCATTCGTGAAAAACTGGGTTCCGTCGAAGGGAAAAAAGTGGTAATCATCGGCGATATTTTGCACAGTCGGGTTGCACTCAGCAACATTTTCGCTTTGAAACTACAAGGGGCAAAAGTAAAAGTTTGCGGGCCAAAATCCTTGATGCCCAAACACATCGAATCTTTGGGCGTCGAAGTGGAAACCAATTTGAAAAAAGCGTTGGAATGGTGCGACGTGGCCAATATGCTGCGCGTTCAGAACGAACGGATGGACGTTTCCTATTTCCCCAGCACGCGTGAATACGTGCAACAATTCGGCGTGAACAAAAAATTGCTGGATTCGCTCAAAAAAGAAATTGTGATCATGCACCCGGGCCCAATCAACCGCGGGGTGGAAATTACCAGTGATGTGGCCGATTCCGACTATTCCATTATTTTGGAACAGGTGCAAAACGGCGTGGCAATTCGAATGGCGGTCATTTATTTGTTGGCGTCAAAAATAAAACAGGAATGAAGCGGATCGAAAAGGGAAATTACATCATTTTGGAAGACGAAAAAGACGATGTAAAAAATTTCGCTTCTTTTTTGATAAAATACTATAATTCGTTCCAAAACGAAAATGTGGTGGTCAATATTCTGAAATATGGACAATTGAGTTTGGAAGAATTACTATCTTTTTTAAAATTGTCCGACAAACACCGCAAAGCAAAAAAATCGTTTGTGATTGTCAACGACACCATCAATATCGACCCGGTACCCGAAGAAATGATCGTGGTGCCCACCTTGCGGGAAGCGGAAGATGTGATTCAAATGGAAGATATAGAGCGCGATTTGGGGTTTTGAAAAACAAATAAATGGTTGGAAAACAAATAAAACTCACCATTCTCGGTTGCCATTCGGCTTCACCAAAACGAAACACGCACCCGACTTCGCAGGTATTGGAAATCAACAACCACCTTTTTTTGATCGATTGCGGAGAGGGAACGCAAGTGCGGCTGCGAAAGGAAAAAGTAAAATTCTCCCGCATCAAACATATTTTTATTTCCCATTTGCACGGCGATCACTTTTTTGGGCTCATTGGTTTGGTTTCTACTTTCGGGCTGTTGAACCGCGAAACCGAATTGCACATTTATGGCCCCAAAGGAATCAAAGAAATTATTGTGCTGCAGTTGAAAATTTCCAAATCTTGGACAAAATTCCCTTTGTATTTTCACGAACTGTCCAGCCGAGAACCGGAACTGATATTTGAAGATGAAAAAGTCACGGTGGAAACCATTCCGTTGGATCACCGGATTTATGCAAACGGTTTTTTGTTCGAGGAAAAACCCGGCGATCGGAAATTGCTCTTGGAAAAAGTGTTGAATTACGGCGTTGATGTTGCCTATTACCGAAGCTTAAAAAAAGGAAAAGACGCGATTTTGGAAGATGGCACCATTGTTCCAAACTCAAAATTGACCGCTCCGCCCGATCCACCAAAAAGTTATGCGTTTTGCAGCGACACGGCCTATAACCCGAACATTGTTCCACAGTTGAAAAACACCACGGCTTTGTACCACGAAGCCACTTTTTTGGAAAAGCACCAACATTTGTGCGAAAAAACCAAACATTCCACTGCAAAAGAAGCTGCAAAAATTGCGAAAATGGCGGATGTTGGAAAATTGATTTTAGGGCATTATTCGACACGCTACGATGATCTGAATTTATTTTTGCAAGAAGCAAAAACCGTTTTCGAATCTGTGGAATTGGCAGAAAGTGGCAAAATTTTTGAATTCTGAAAATACACCCATAACTTTTAACCCGGTATTTGGGTTTGGAGTTTTTCGACCCGATTGCGTTTGTGAAAATGATAGATTCCCAAATTTTTTATATTGGAATTTGATGCTTGATTTTTTCGCCCATAACTCATAACTCATAACTCTTTTGTAAATTGCGGTATGGAAAAAAAGTTGGAAAATTATCGCCGATCGTATGAAAAACACGAATTGCGGCGCCACAATTTGGAGGAGCACCCCATTCAACAATTTCAAAATTGGTTTTTGGAAGCAGAAAAAATTCCAGGATTTGAAGCGAACGCCATGACCTTGGCTTCGATCGGGCTTGATGGCTTTCCAAAAAGCAGGGTGGTTTTGTTAAAAAGCTATAGTGCACAAGGCTTCACTTTTTTCACCAATTACGAAAGTGAAAAAGGAAAATCGATTTTGAAAAATCCAAAAATTTGCCTTTCCTTTTTTTGGCCTGAAATGGAGCGTCAAGTGATCGTAAAAGGAAATGCCGAAAAAACAAATGCTGAAGTTTCCGATACCTATTTCAATTCCAGACCCTTGGGAAGCCGTTTGAGTGCGGTGGTTTCCAATCAAAGCAATAAAATTCCGAATCGGGGGGGTTTGGAAGAAAAATTAAAACAACTGGAGAATAAAAATCGTGAAAAACCTGTTGAACGACCCAATTTTTGGGGTGGATTTTTGGTAAAACCTGTTTCCATCGAATTTTGGCAAGGCCGTAAAAACCGTTTGCACGATCGGTTTTTGTACACCTTGCAAAACGGAGCGTGGAAAATTGATCGCTTGGCTCCGTAAATCAGCGCAAAATCCGTTTTTAATCTGTGAAATCAGTGCTATATGAAGAAACTAATTCTTGTCCGACACGGAAAATCATCTTGGGAAAATCCGCTGGAAGATGTGGAACGCCCTTTGAAAAAAAGAGGGTACGAGGATGCCGAAATCATCACCAAAGCATTCGCCCATTATTTTGAAAAACCTGCAAAATTTTATACCAGCAAGGCTGTACGAGCAAGAACGACCGCCGAAATTTTTAAAGAAAAATTAAAGATCGATGATAAAGATTTTGCGGTGGAGCCTGATTTGTACACCTTTGATGAAGAACGGATTTTGGATTTCATAAAATCACAGGATGATGCAGTGGATCAATTGATGATTTTTGGTCACAACCCGGCGTTTACCGCATTGGCCAATGAGTTGGGCGATGAATTTATTGACAATGTCCCTACAACGGGTTTGGTGGTCATCAGCTTTGAAGAAAGCTCTTGGAGCAAGGTTTCCCAAGGAAAAACTTTGCTGACCTTGTTCCCGAAAAATTTTAAATAACCCCCCAAAAAATGTTAGTTTTACAAAGTAAATGAGCGTAAAAAACACCTATATCAACCGCGAATTGAGTTGGCTGCAATTCAACGCCAGGGTCTTGCAAGAAGCCGCCGACGAAACCGTTCCGCTTATTGAGCGGCTTCGTTTTTTGGGGATTTTTTCCAACAACCTCGACGAATTTTTCAAGGTGCGCTATGCGGCGATCAAACGCATTGATTTGGCGGGAAAAAAAGGAAGAAAGGTTTTGGGCGGTATCACGGCCGAAAAGTTACTGAAAGAAATCACCAAAATTGTCATCAAACACCAAAGCGAGAGTTTGGAGATTTTGAGCGACATCCAGCACCAACTAAGAGACCACAATATTTTCATTATCAGAGAAGACGACGTGCTTCCCAACCAAGAAGAATTTATAAAAGATTATTTTTTGCAAAAGGTGAGCCCCGCCTTGGTGACCATTGTTTTGAACGATTTGGAAAACCTGCCCCGGTTGAAGGACAGCGCAGCCTACTTGGCGGTTCGAATGGTGTTGAAGGAAAACAACATTAAAGAAAAACGCTATATTTTGATTGAAATTCCGCGCGGTATTGAGCGTTTCGTGGAAATTCCTTCCGAAGGAAACCTGTCTGCCGACAGGCCTGGCCGGAAACACATCATTCTATTGGACGATTTGATTCGGTTCAATTTGGAGAGCTTGTTCAGCATCTTCGAATATGAAAGCATTTCGGCGCATATGATCAAAATCACGCGCGATGCCGAATTGGATTTGGAAGGCGATTTGAGCAAAAGCTATATCGAAAAACTTTCCACCAGCATCAAAGACCGCGTGGAAGGCGAACCCGTTAGGTTTGTGTACGACAAAACCATCGAAAAAGACATTCTACAGTTTTTACTGACCAAAATGGGGATCGACGACAAAGACAGTTTGATTCCCGGTGGACGGTACCACAATCGCCGCGACTATATGAAATTCCCTAGTTTGGGAAGCCCCGAATTATTGTACAAAAAATACAAGCCCTTGCCCATTCCAAACCTTGTGTTGCAAGGAAGTTTATTGAAAGAAATTGCCAAAAAGGATTATTTGCAATACACACCGTATCAACGATTTTCGTATACCGTGAAATTTTTGCGCGAAGCCGCTTTGGATCCCAAAGTAAAATCCATTAAAATCACGATTTACCGTTTGGCGGAAGTTTCGCACATTGCCAGTTCATTGATCAATGCGGTAAAAAATGGAAAATATGTTACCGTTTCCATTGAATTGCAGGCGCGTTTCGATGAGGCCAACAACATCAGATATGCCGAACAAATGGAAAATGAAGGCATTAAATTAATATTTGGTGTTCGAGGTTTGAAAGTGCATTGCAAGGCTTGCGTGATCGAACGCTTGGAAGAGGAAAAAATAAAGCGTTACGGGTTCATTAGCACAGGAAATTTCAACGAGAACACTGCCAAAATTTATACGGATTATACTTTGTTTACGGCGGATCAGCGGATTTTAAAAGAAATAAACAAAGTGTTCAATTTTTTTGAAACCAATTATAAAGTCAACAAATTCAAACATTTGATTGTTTCGCCCCATTATTCGCGCCAAGCCTTCACAAAATTCATCAATACCGAAATCGAAAATGCAAAATCGGGAAAACCTGCGGGAATAAAGTTGAAACTCAACAGCCTTTCCGACCGAAAAACAATTGATAAATTGTATGAAGCGAGCAGGGCGGGAGTAAACATCGATTTGATTGTTCGCGGCATTTGTTCGCTGATTCCGGGCGTGCCGGGAATGAGCGAAAACATTCGAGCCATCAGCATCGTCGATAAATTTTTGGAACACCCACGCTTGTTCATATTTGAAAATGGAGGAGACCCAAAAATATTCATTTCCTCGGCCGATTTTATGACCCGAAACCTGGATTTTCGTGTCGAAATCACGTGTCCAATTTATGACGAGGACATTAAACAAGAATTGCGCGACACCTTTGAAATTTGTTGGAAAGACAACGTGAAAGCCCGCGATTTTTCGGCCGAAATCGAAAATGCCTATCGGAAAAACAACGAACCAAAATGGAGGAGCCAATTTGCCACTTATGATTATTATTTAAAAAAAATCAATGCGGATGTGGAGCCGGTCACAGCTGTAAAAAACAAACAACGTGCTTAAAATTAGAAAATTTGCGGCCATTGATATAGGTTCGAACGCTGTTCGTTTATTGGTGGCCACCATAACCGAACCTTTTGGCAAAGAACCGATTTTCAAAAAAACCTCCTTGGTCCGCGTGCCCATTCGTTTGGGAGCGGACGTTTTTGTAAGCGGCCTTGTTTCAGAAGAAAATATGATTAGGGTGCAAGACACGATGTTGGCCTATAAATTGTTGATGAAATCGCATAAAATAGAAAAATTCAGGGCTTGCGCCACTTCGGCGATGCGAAATGCCCAAAATGGAAAAGAACTGGTGGAGTTGGTGAATGAAAAAACCGGCATTCAAATTGAAATAATCGATGGGCAGGCAGAAGCCGGAATTATTGCCGCAACCGATCTGCACACCTTGATTCAAGATGACAAAACCTATTTGTATGTTGATGTGGGAGGCGGTAGTACAGAACTCACCCTTTTTTCGGAAGGAAAAACAATCACCTCAAAATCGTTTAGGCTCGGTACCGTTCGGTTGTTGAACAACACCGTGGATGAAAATGTTTGGGGCGAGATGGAAAATTGGATAAAGGAACAAACCAAAGAATATCCAAAAATAGATATGATTGGTTCGGGCGGAAACATCAACAACATTTTTAAGTCCAGTGGGAAAAAAATGGGGAAACCTTTGTCATATCTGTATCTGAGCTCGTATTACCAATTGCTGAATTCGTTGACCTACGAAGAACGTATCGTTGAATTGAACCTCAACGAAGACCGGGCGGACGTGATCATTCCTGCCACAAAAATCTATTTATCGGCGATGAAATGGAGCAGGGCACGGAAAGTTTTTGTGCCAAAAATAGGCTTGGCGGACGGGATTGTGCGTTCTTTGTACAACGAGGAAGTGGTAAATGTAATTTGAAGGATTTTATCCGTGGATACTTTTTTTCTTCCCTAATTTTTTCATGATTTCCGCCTCGTGTTCCAATAAATCTTTCCATTTTTTGTCCACCTGTTTTCGATCACCATATTTTCTGGCAAAATTCAAAAACATGGTGTAATGATTGGCTTCGCTGATCATCAATTTTCGGTAAAATTTTGCTAGTTTTTCATCTTCCAGGTTTTCCGACAGCAGCCGAAAACGCTCGCAACTGCGCGCTTCGATAAGCGCAGCGTACAAAAGGCGGTTTACCAGTTGCTCTTCCCGGCTACCACCTTTTGGGAAGAATTTCATCAAATCCAATACGTATTCATCTTTTTGCCCACGGCCCAAAACCATTCCACGTTCGGTGATTTGGTCGTGCACCATTTTAAAATGGCTCATTTCCTCTTGCGCCAAATCGGTCATTGCTTGCACCAATTCGGTATGTTCCGGATAAGTGATGATGAGCGAAATAGCCGTGGAGGCCGCTTTTTGCTCGCAATAGGCATGATCGATCAAAATTTCTTCGATGTTTTTTTCAGCAATGTCCGCCCAACGCGGATCGGTGGGAAGTTTTAGACCTAACATTTTTGTGATTTGTTATTGATGTTTGGTTAATTGGTGATCGGTTGATTGGTGATCGGTTAATTGGTTTATATTCTGAATTCCTAATTCTGAATTAAACTATACATCCAAATCGAATGTTCTGCGCAATTTTTCCAATAAAGGGTTTTTCTCTTTAAGTTTTTCATATTTTTCCCGAGCGGTAAAAACATACTTTTTTTCGGCTTTTTCGTTTACTTGGATTTCCAATTCGAGATTATTATTTTTTATTTTTTTTCGGATGAATCCCAAAAGTGTCCCTTGTGCGCGTTGCAATTCCAGTTTCATGGTTTCGGTGGGCATTTCCAAGTGGATTTTGTCTCCTTTTAGGGTGGGCAAATCCGCTCCAATGATGGATGCAAGGTTGTGGTTTCCGTGTGCTTTTACATGCTTCGCATAATCGTCCCAAGCCGCTAAAACTTGGGTTTCGGTATAGGGTTCGTTCCTTATTTCGGAAATGGGTTGTTTTTCTTTTTGTTTGGCCAACAATTCCTTTTTGCGTTGGATACTTTTCAAGGAAAGCCCTGAGGTTTTTGTTTTGTTTTCGAGGGTGATTGTTGGTTTTACTTTTTTTTCGGAAACGGCATGTTCTTCTGAAGAAGGCTCATTTACTTCAGAAACGGTAGAAGTCGCTCCATCTTTTGCCAAAACTTGTTCGGGTTTCTTTTCTGTGGAATTTTTTTCCGGTGAAGCCTGTTTGGAAACAAAATTGGAAGCCGGTATTATAACGGGCCTAGTCTTTTTTTTTTCTCCATCGAAAGTGATGGAGGCAAGTTGCATTAGGCAAAGTTCGACCAACAATCGTTGGTTGCGGCTGTTTTTGTAGTTGAAATCGGTTTCGTTCGCCAGTTCTATTCCTTGCAACAAAAATTCGTGCGAGGTTTTTTGCGATTGCTCGAAATACCGGGTTTTGGTTTGCTCACCAACTTCCAGCAATTTTATGGTGGAAGAATCTTTGCACACCAACAGATCGCGGAAATGCGAGGCCAATCCGGCAATAAAATGTTGCCCGTCAAAACCTTGTGACAAAACCGTGTTAAAGTGTAACAACAATTCTGGAATGTCGTTTTCCAAAATTAAATCGGTGGAAGTGAAGTAGGTTTCAAAATCGAGCACGTTCAAGTTTTCGGCCACGGCCGCTCGGGTCAAATTGTTACCGCTAAAACTCACCACCCGATCATAGATGGAAAGCGCGTCGCGCATTGCGCCGTCCGCTTTTTGGGCAATGATGTGCAAGGCGTCGTCTTCGGCTTGGACCCCTTCTTTTTTTGCGATTTTTGCCAAATAATTTTTCGCGTCTGAAACGCCAATTCTTTTAAAATCAAAAATTTGACAACGCGACAAAATGGTGGGGATTATTTTGTGCTTTTCGGTGGTCGCCAAAATAAAAATAGTGTGTTTTGGCGGTTCTTCCAAAGTTTTCAAAAAAGCATTGAAGGCCGCTTGCGAAAGCATGTGGACTTCGTCGATGATGTACACTTTGTATTTCCCGATCTGCGGCGGAATTCGAACTTGATCGATCAAATTTCGAATGTCATCGACCGAATTGTTCGAAGCAGCGTCCAGTTCAAAAATGTTGAACGCAAAATCCTCGTCGGGTTTTTCCGTTTCGGCTTGGTTGATTTTTTTTGCCAAAATCCGGGCACAAGTGGTTTTTCCAACTCCACGCGGACCGGTGAACAAAAGTGCTTGCGCCAAATGATCGTTTTCGATGGCGTGCTGCAAAGTGTTGGTAATGGCTTGCTGCCCAACCACGTCCTCAAAAGTTTCCGGGCGATATTTCCGGGCCGATACGACAAAATGTTCCATGGAAAAAATATTGAAACAAATATAAAGATACAATTCACAACAAGGGAATTTGAACGGGTGTTTTTTTGAAAATGATCAAGGAACTTTTTCCGTTCAATTGAAAAGAGCCAAATCTTCCAAAAATTCCGTATTTTTGCAAATACAGGCCGCCTTATCGCTGAATGCCCGCTTGCGCGGGGATTTGGAGGAAAGTCCGGGCACCACAGAACAGCATAGCGGCTAACGGCCGTCTTCCGTCTCTGGCGGAAAGGACAAGTGCAACAGAAAGCAAGTACAGGTAATGCTGTAGTGAAACCAGGTAAACTCTATGCGGTGCAATGTCACGTAAACCAGCATTTAAGGCTCGTTCGGCCGTTGTTGGAGGGTAGGCAGCTTAGAGGTTTTTGGCAACAAAAATCCCAGATAAATGATAAGGGTCCGCCTCAGGCGGATACAGAACCCGGCTTACAGGCCTGTTTTTTTTTATTCAATTTTTGAAAAAGGAAAAAACGGAATTGCCATAATTTCGTTTTTCATCGAATCCTGTTGTTTTGGACAAATCCGTATGTTTGGAATGTTCGATAACCAAAACCCCATCGGGGTTCAGAAGATTTTTTTCCAACACAATATCCACAATTTTTTGAAATTTTTCCAAGGGAAAATCATACGGCGGATCGGCAAAAATGAGATCTGCGGTCAAGGAGGTTTTTTCCAAATATTGGAATACATCGCTTTTCACAACATTAATTCCAGCATCCAAAATAGTCGAGGTTTTGGAAATATATTGAACGCAATGGTAATTTTTATCCACCGCGGTAATTTGTGGAACCCCGCGCGAAGCAAATTCGTACGACATGTTTCCGGTGCCGGAAAAAAGATCGAGCACGCTAGTTTCAAAAAAATCGAACCGATTGGAAAGTATGTTGAAAAGCCCTTCTTTTGCCATATCAGTGGTTGGGCGAACCGGCAGTTTTTTTGGGGCTTCCAGCCGGCGTCCTTTATGTTTTCCGGAGATGATACGCATAAAAATGGGGACTTAGCAAAAAATAATGCGGGTTGAACTTTGCTTTTTCGGAAAAGCTGAATGCACGATCGTCATTTTCTTCCTTTAAAAACGAACAATTTCGGATATAGGTGAAACAGCGTTGATAATTTTCGGAAGTTTCGGAAATTGCCCCTGCAAATTTCAACTGGAATTTTTCGGGGTCGAGTTTCAATTGTTCCGCCACAAAAAGTAAATAATAAACAAAATCTTCGGGGGCTTCAAAAGAAAAGCTGTTGCAGAGCAATAACTTTCCTTCTTTCACGATCGAAAGTTCAAAATGTTTTTGGAAAGCGTTCACATAAAACGTTCCATCAGGTGTTTCTTCGGATAGTTGCAAAGTTTTTTCAACCCACAACGACATCGAATGCGAGTAATCAAACTCCCCAAACTGCTCGAAAAAATAATTGTTGATGTTGGTATATGGAACGTACACGTTGTTCACCTCGCAGTTTTCCAATTCATCAAAAGCGATAAAGTCGGTTTCCAGGATTTTGGTGTTGAATTTCAAATAATCCGCTAATTTTTTTTCGTTGAACAAAGGCCTGGGAACAAAAGCGAACAAATTGTTCGTAAAAATAACGACAGGTTTTTCTACGCCGCCAGCGCTTATCTTTTCAGCTTCAAAAATTTTTTTCAGTTGCTTGAGGATGTTTTCTGGGCCTAGCGGTTGCTCAAAATTTTTTTCAAAGAACAGCACTTTTTTGTCCGGGGTAGCGGACGAAAAAAAAGAAAGTCCATCCTGGCTGATCAAGATGGACAGTTTTTTTATGGATGTGTTGGTGTTATTCTTCTTTTCCGCCATAAAGTTTGGGCCAGTTTCCAGTAGTTATTACATCGGTCATGGAACCAAGGGTGATGTATGCGCCATCAACCGCATCGACCGAAACCACTTGTTTTTCTTGCATCACTAAATCCGGATCTTGATCTTTTAGAATTACCTCTTTGGCAACTTTTGCCTCAAAAACCGGAATTGGGGTTTCGTTTTTCATAATGGTTCCGGCTTCCAATGAAAATTTTTCGGTTTTTTCGGTGGTGGGAACAAACATCATTTGACGGTAGTTGCCATTTTTACCAAACAATGAATCTTTTACGGGAACATACCCCAAGGTGTCGATCAGTACAACTTCCATGTATTTGTCAACGCCGTAAGTTTTTTTGTATTCTTTGTCCAAAACTGTGGTGTCCCTGCGTTGTGTAATGGTGAATTGTGCGGTGTCGATAAAATTGATCAATTGGTCGAAATCGCCGGCAAACTTTCCGGTGACTTGTTTGTAGGCCAATTCCGCATCGCGAATATCCTTCATCCGCTCAATTACTTTTGCGTAACGTACTTTTTTCAGCTTGTTGAATTGTATGGGTTCCCAAATTGCATTGAAGGTCAAATATGCCAATAAACCAATGACGACCCAAAGAACCAATTGAATGATAAGTTTCATTTTCTAAAGTTTATATAAACGAGTTAGTGTCCACGCAAATCTACAATTTTTTTTTGTTCGTAAAAGTTTCGCAGGATAAAAATGCAACCCTATCTTTGGTTTTTATCAAAATCCGTTCTTTTTTAAATGAAATCTGAAGCATTCTACAAATTATTGACAAAGGATTTTGGTCATCAACCCACAACCAAACAAAGCCTTGCCCTGCAAAAATTGGCCAAGTTCATCACCGATGGCCAAAAGGAACAAGTTTTTCTCCTCAAAGGTTATGCCGGAACTGGAAAAACCACCATTATCGGAACCATTGTCAAAAACTTGTGGCAAGCAAAAAAGAAAGTGGTGTTGGCCGCACCGACCGGAAGGGCCGCGAAAGTGATCACCAACTATTCGGGCGCGCAGGCGCATACCATTCACAAAAAAATTTACCACCCCAAGAAAACCGGCGGGGCGAACGTTGAATTCACGCTTCAAAAAAACAAATTCCGCGACACGGTTTTCATTGTGGACGAAGCCTCGATGATCCCCGATTTGCCCAGCACTTCCAAACTTTTTGAAAATGGTTCGCTATTGGACGATTTGATACAGTATGTTTATTCGGGCCATAATTGCCAATTGATACTCATTGGCGACACGGCCCAATTGCCACCGGTAAAATCGGAATTGAGTCCGGCTTTGGACCGGGAAAAACTTTCCCTAAACTATCAAAAAGAAGTCGTGCACATTGAACTGGAAGAAGTAATGCGGCAAAAAGGCGAAAGCGATATTTTGCACAATGCCACCTTGTTGCGGCAGGTTTTGAAGGAAGGTTTTTACGATACGTTCAAGTTTGAAATTTCTTCGGCCGCAGATGTGGTCCGGTTGCAGGACGGTTATGAAATCATGGATGCCATCAACGATGCGTACAGCAATTTGGGGCACGAAGAAACTGCAATTATCGTCCGGTCGAACAAACGTGCCAATCAATACAACCAACAAATAAGGGAGCGCATTTTGTTCCGCGAAAGCGAAATTGCCGCAGGTGATTTTTTGATGGTCGTAAAAAACAATTATTTTTGGTTGAAACCCTCCAGCGAAGCCGGATTTATTGCCAATGGTGACATCGTTGAGATTCTGGAAATTTTCTCTATTAAAGAATTGTACGGTTTTCGGTTTGCCGAGGTCAAAGTACAAATGGTCGATTACCCCAAAATGAAACCCTTCGAAACGGTGATCATGCTCGATACGCTCAATTTGAACGCCCCATCCTTGCCCTATGAAGAATCCAACAAACTTTATCAGGAAGTTTTGAAAGATTACGCCCACGAAAAATCGAAATACAAAAAATTTCTGGCAGTCAAGAACAACAACTATTTCAATGCGTTGCAAGTAAAATTCAGCTATGCC
>DASSWG010000021.1:0-9102 GCA_035705295.1 Flavobacteriaceae bacterium | reverse complement strand
CGGGGTGGCGGGCGAAAATGAGGAGAAGGTTTGCTGACATTAATTATAAAATGTAAACCTATGGTTAATTATGACTGAACACTGCAAACTGAACACTGAACACTGCAAACTATTTCACGCCACGCTTCCCTGACAACTGCTGCCCGCACCGGCGGTGCATCCGTAGCAATGTTGGGAAATGACGGTGTTTCTGTCGTTCAACAAGTTCTCGTTGTAATCGCTGATGTGTTTTATTTTGCTGTTTACCTTCAAATCTAGCATTTGGTTGAAATCGCAATCGTACAAAAACCCGTCCCAACCCACGGAAATGGTGTTGCGGCACATTAAATTTTTCACCGCTGCGGGGTTGAACGCATCCACCAATTCGTACATGTAACCTTCATAATTTTCCGACGCGATCAGAAATTCCAAAAACCGGCTGATTGGCAAATTGGTGATGGCGAACAACTTGTTGAATTCAATATTAAAATCTTCTTTTAGGTTTTTTTTGAAATCGCGTTCCATCGCTTCTTGGCCGGTGGGCAAAAACGCGCCCGATGGATTATAGACCAAATCCAATTTCAACCCGCTGTCTTTTTTCCCATAGCCAACTCCGTTCAACATTTGCAAAGCTTGGATGGATTTGTCGAAAACCCCATCGCCGCGTTGCCGATCGGTTTTTTCTTTTTTGTAGAACGGAAGCGAGGACACCACGTGCACATTGTGTTTTTTAAAAAATTCCGGCAAATCACGGTATTTTTTGTTGGCCAAAATTATGGTCAAATTGGAACGCACGATAAAATCTTTCACGCCAATTTTGGCCGCTTCCTCAACAAACCAACGGAAGTTTGGGTTCATTTCGGGTGCGCCACCGGTCAAATCAACGGTTTTGGCGCCGGTTTTCACAATGGCTTCCAAACAATGTTCCATGGTTTCACGCGTCATGATTTCCTTTCGGTCGGGCCCAGCATCAACATGGCAATGCGAACAGGTTTGGTTGCACATATAGCCCACATTGATTTGAAGGATTTCCAATTTGTGCGGCTTCAACGGAAATTCACCTCCTGAAACTTCGGGATCGGAAATTTTCTCTTTAAACGTGGGCAGTTCCTTTTTGGCAAAAATCCCGTTGCTCAAAAACTCCAATTGTTTTCGAGGGTCGGAAAATTTGTTTTTTCGGGCGTGAAGGGATTTTGTGATAATGGCTCTTTGCATTTTTTATCTTTAAATGGAATCATTCTTCCCTTCATTTTGTTTCGCTTTGCTGAACAAAAGTTCCGTTCTGAATGACACTCATAACGCTAAACTCATAATTGAGTCACATGCTCAACTTCTCATATTTATCCATCATTTGCACTCCATGAACGAGCGAGGCCCCGGCTTCGATGGCCGCACCGGCGTGGACCGCTTCCATCATTTCTTCTTTGGTAATGCCGCGTTTCAAACCATCCATCGTATAGGCATCGATGCAGTACGGACATTTCACCACGTGCGAAACAGCCAAAGCAATCAAAGATTTTTCACGAGCGGAAAGCGCGCCTTCTTCAAAAACCTTTCCGTAATAATCAAAAAATTTTTCACCGAGTTCCGGACTCCAATCAGTGATGTTGCCAAATTTTTTCAAATCGGCCGGATCATAGTAGGGTTTTGCCATGTTTAGTTGTTTTATGGTTATAAAGTTTGGTTAAAGGTAAGGGATAATCTCGTGCCCCAAAAAAGTGAAAGAGGTGTTTTTTTTCCGATAATCAATTGGTTGTTTTTTTTAAGTTTTTATTGGGATTATTTAACGTAAAATTAGCATAAATCGAGTGTTCAAAGCGATTTTGACAATAATTTGGACTTAACTTTATCGTTGTAACATATATCAAAAACACGTCCCCCTGATGAAATTGATACGTTACCTATTCTTTTTTGCGTTTGCAACAGGTTATTCGCAAACCGTCCTTGTTGACAACACTTCCAATTCCCCCAACGAACTGGCCCAAATTTTAATGGACAATACCTGCGCGCAGGTATCGAATGTCAGTGTATCTTCCACACAGGCGGTCGCATATTTCAACAATCAAGGTGGTACTTTTCCAATTTCCGAAGGGGTGATCATCAGAAGCGGATCGGCCAAATTTTCAGAAGGAACTTATACCGGTAATAACATGAGCAGCCAGCTTAATGGAAACGGCGATCCTTTTTTGCAACAACTCAATGCCAGTTCGGGCCAGTCGACACTCATTACCGATGTGGCTTTTCTTCAATTTGATTTTGTGCCTTTATCCGCCAATTTCAATTTTAAATTTTTGTTCGCTTCCAATGAATATGGCCAATGGCAATGCCTTTCGAGCGACGCGTTTGCTTTTTTATTGACCGACCTTACCACCGGAACAACCACGAATTTGGCATTGGTGCCCGGAACAAATTTACCGATTTCGGTAAAAAACATCAAAGACAATGCCTACAACCCGTCTTGTGGGTCCGACAACCCCAATTTGTTTTCCACCTACAATGTGAACAACCCCAACGCAACGATCAATATGCGGGGCCATACCGTTGTCATGACCGCATCGACAATAATAACCGCTGGAAATCCCTATCAAATTCGATTGGTGATCGGCGATTCAAACGATGCGAATTTTGATTCGGCAATTTTTTTAACGGCGGGCAGTTTCAATACAAATTTAAACCTTGGCCCCGACCGTGTTATTTGCGACGGGGACACAAGAATACTCCAAACAGGGCTGGATACTTCGCTATATGCACACACTTGGTTTTTGAACGGAACGGTCATTCCTGGGGAAACAGGAAACAGTTTAACGGTTTCCCAAAGTGGCACGTATTCAGTTTCTGTCACAAAAAACAACTCGAGCTGTTTGATCACCGATGAAGTTGTTTTCTCGGATTTAATGGTACAAAACCCGGAAGATTTAATGGTTTGCCACAACCAAACCGGAAACTATACCTACGACCTGACCGCCAACAATGAGGCGACCTTGGGCATCAACAATGCGGTTTACGATCTTTTTTATTACGCTTCACAAACCGACTTAACTGCCCAAAATCCAATCCCCACAGCTAATTTGACCGCATACGCAAGTTCCGGCAACCAAACTGTGTACCTTAAAATAAAAAACAAGCAAACCGGTAATTTTTGCAACGCCGTTTACAACTTCGATTTGCTGATAAACGCCCCTATCAATCTAGGTGTGCCCAATCCTATTGAGGTTTGTGCAACGGCAAACCCCATAGTGGATTTAACCAGCGTTGTTCCCGAGCTTTTAAATGGACAAAATCCAAGTTTGTACAACTTTACTTTTTTTGGTTCACAATCGGACGCACAGCAAAACACAAATACGATTGCCGACCCCACTGCCTACGCCGTGCAAACTTCTGCATCAAGCACAACGATATGGGTACGTGCGGAAGACACGCAAAAACCGGAATGTTTTGCCGTTACCAGTTTTACAATTATTGTAAACCCCCTGCCCATTGTTGACGACCTGCCCGATGTGATTGAATGCAGCCAATATGTGCTGCCCAACCTCAATAATGGCAATTATTACACCCAAACAAATGGAACCGGGCAGCAATTGATTGCTGGTGATATTATTGACGAATCAAGTGTGATTTTTATTTTCACCGGCCCCGACGCAAACGGGTGTACCAATCAATCGAGCTTTGAGGTAACTTTGATCGATGAATATGATATTTCTGGAACGTATTGTGGTAAATTTACCTTGCCCGTTCCCGATGCCGGTGCATTTTACACCGCTCCCGGAGGCCCATCGGGAACAGGCACCGAACTTTTACCGGGCACGGTGATCACCACCACTCAAACCATCTATTTTTATGTTGAAATCAACGGGGTGTTCTGCCAAGACAAACCTTTTGTGATTACCATATTGAATTTGCCCCCTATCGACACGCCCAGTGATGTGGTCACTTGTACACAATATATCCTTCCTGTCTTGAACAACGGCACCTATTTTCCGCAGCCTGGCGGAAATGGGGTTCCATTGGCCCCCGGCGATGTGATTACGGTTTCCCAAGATCTTTATGTTTTTAACGACGATGGCACTTGCACGAACCAACATAAATTCCGAGTGACCATTATCCCGGATTTTGCCGATGTAAATGCTTGTGGAAGTTATGTATTGCCACAATTGGAAATTGGTGGCTATTACACTCAAGCTACCGGCCAAGGACAACAAATAGCAGAAGGAACGACGATCACCACTTCCCAAACCCTATATGTGTACGCAACGACCACGACCATGCCCAATTGCACCGATAACCTTTCATTTGTAATTACGATAATCCCAATTCCGCCCGTCGATGCTTTGGGCGATGTGTTGCTTTGTGAAGATGAGGGCGGTTTCCTGCTTCCCACCTTGACAAACGGTGATTATTTTACTGCACCCAATCGTCAAGGCTCCCAATTGTTTCCCGGAGATACCATTACCACGACCCAAACCATTTACATCAACAATTTGGTGAACGGTTGCGACAACGAAAGCGATTTCTTTGTTGAAATTAGGCCTTTGCCAAAAGTGGAGGATTTCACCGATATTTATTCGTGCGAACCTTTTAAACTGCCCGAACTAACACACGGAACTTTTTATACGGCAACTTTGGGGGGAGGTTCGGAACTTCCTGCCGGAACGCTGATCGACTCCACCCAAACCCTTTATATTTACAACGATCATGATGATTTAACAACTTGTTACAGCGAAAATGCCTTCACAATTTACATCAACGGCGTTGAAGTGGGAAATTTCAACGATGTTGTCGCTTGTGACCAATATGTGCTACCACCGTTGACCGTGGGGAATTATTTCGACCAAAGCGGTGGAGAGGGAACCCCATTTTTTGCCGGCGACACCCTCACCACAAGCCAAGAAGTTTTTGTATATGCCGAAAAAGGGGTGCGTTTTACCTGCACGGACGAAACAAGCTTTCAAGTATCGATTTCCGAAACCCCGGTTCTCCCCGATTTTTCGAATATTGAAAAATGTGGAACCTATACCTTGCCCGCATTGCCCCAAGAAAATTACAACATCGGTTATTTTTGGGAACCCAATGGGCAAAATGAAATTCCCCCTTCGGAATATACCTTTTCGGTGCCCGGTGAATACCTTGTATATGTCTATGCGGTTTCCCCCACAAACCCCGATTGCTTTGACCAAGATTTTTTTAAACTCACAATCTATCCATTGTTGGAATTGAACATTGAGGGCGGAACCATTTGCAAAGACCCTGAAACCGGTGAGGTGCTATCACCAGTGATATTATCCTCAGGGCTTGACCCAACGGAATTTACCGTAAACTGGTTCCTTAACGGGAATTTGGTTTATTCTGGTCCGGAATTCACCGCCACTGAAGCAGGAACCTATACCGTGAAAAGCCTTAAACTAAGCCCGGAAAATGGGGCGAACTGCAATTATGCCCCTACACAAGTTTTAGTGCTGGAATCGGCCAAACCCATCGTTCAAGCAACTGTTTCCCAGCCTTTTTCAGATGTTGCCACGATCACCGTGGAAATTATCAATGGAGTGGGCGAATACGAATATCAATTGGACAACGGGGCTTTTCAGGGCAGCAATGTTTTCCACGATGTGGAATCGGGAACACACATTGTTCATGTGCGCGGAATAAATGGAAATTGTGGTGAAACAAGCCTTAAAGTAGAGGTTTTCAAATACCCAAAATTTTTCACGCCCAATAGCGATGGGTTCAACGATCGGTGGAACATCGTGGATCTGCGCGGACATCCGGAAGCCACAATAAAGATTTTTGACCGTTATGGGAAACTCTTGACCACTTTCCGCCCGTTCAGCAACGGTTGGGACGGCACCTATAATGGAAGACGGATGCCTTCCAATGATTATTGGTTTTTGGTGGAGTTTGAAATGGATGGGCAAAAGAAAACGTTCCGTTCACATTTCACCTTGAAAAGATAATCAGGCTCTATGTCAAATATAGTGGGTTAATTCCTGTAATGAATTTCACGCAACGAGCGTAATCCCGAAACCTTGGGACAGCGAGAAATTAAACAGCATTGTTTTTTACCCACCTGCCAACCGGCAAGGCAGGCTTGAAACAACATTGAACCGATAATCAGTCCTAAAGAATTGTTGGGATTTTCATGAAAAAACCCCAAAACAAAATCGTTTCGGGGTTTGTGGTACCTCCAGCCCCGAAGCATCGGGGAAACCAGGGGTTATTTTCTTTTGTGGTACCTCCAGGAATCGAACCAGGGACACACGGATTTTCAGTCCGTTGCTCTACCAACTGAGCTAAGGTACCAACGCGTTTAAGCGGTGGCAAATATAGTTTCATTTTTATTAACGCACAAAATATTTCACAAAAAACATTTTTTCCCGCCGAACCCATTTTCCATTTGGGAAACAATTCCACATTGCTTCGCATTAAAAAAGATGTTTTGTAAATTTACGGCTCAAAACTTTAAAATGAACCTTGCAATAGATATTGGAAACTCGCGGACAAAAGTTGCCGTTTTTCACAAAAACGAAATACTGTGGCATTCAACAATCGAAAAAGGGAAACTCTCGCCGGCCGTAAAAACAATTATTATAGATTTTCCTAAACTTGACAGGGCCATTATTTCATCGGTGGGAAAAAAAGAATCCGAAGCCATCGATTTTTTGAACGAACGTTTACCGCTCATCGAATTGGGGCCGTTTACCAAAGTTCCTTTCAGCAATCAATACGAAACCCCAGAAAGTTTAGGTTTGGACAGACTTGCACTGGTTTCGGCGGCGTTCAAAAAATTCCCGAACAAAAATTGTCTGGTCATTGATGCGGGGACATGTATCACTTATGATTTTTTGGATGAAAAAGGGAATTATCAAGGCGGGGCCATTTCCCCTGGAATCCAAATGAAATTCAATGCTTTGCATACGTTCACCGAAAAATTACCGTTAATAACAACAATTGAAAACGAACCCTTGTCCGAAAAAACCACTTTAGAAAATATAAGAAAAGGGGTGATAATGGGGACTTCGTTCGAAATAGACGGATTTATAGCGTTTTACCTTGAGAATTATAGAAATTTAACAGTTATTTTAACAGGCGGAGATAGCCTTTTGTTGTCCAATAGCATAAAAAATAGCATCTTTGCGACCTCTAATTTTCTTCTGGAAGGCTTGAACGCTATTTTGGAATTTAACACAACCCAATGATCAAACGGTTTTTTATAGTTGCCACTCTGTTTTTATCCATATCTGGAACATACGCACAAGAGGGCTCCCCTTCCCCCTATTCATTTTTTGGCATAGGAACCTTCCAGTTCAACGGAACGGTTGAAAACCGGTCAATGGGCGGCATTGGTGTTTATTCGGACAGCATTCACGTCAACCTGCAAAATCCCGCCGCTTACGGAGGTTTGAAATTGACCACTTACACAATTGGCGGAAGCCATAAATCATTGGTGCTGAAAAGCGATGAAGGAAAAGACAAAATTTCCAACTCCACATTGTTGAATTATTTGGCAATAGGGATTCCCGCCGGAAAATGGGGGTTCGGAATTGGTTTGGTTCCATATACATCAGTAGGATATGCGCTTGTAGAAAAGAACGAAGATTTGAACAGCAGTTATTCCGGAAGCGGTGGCGTGAACCGTTTGTTCCTAGCGGCAGGGTATCAATTTAACGAACACTTTAAAATAGGGGCCGAGGTAAACTATAATTTTGGGAATATTCAAAATAAAAGTATTTTCTTCCAAGATTTTGTTCAATTTGGAACCCGTGAAATCAATCGTTCGGATTTTAGCGGTTTCAATTTTAATTTTGGTGCGCACTACCAAACCATGCTCAACGAAAATTTGCAGCTGACAGGATCGGCAAACTTCAGTCCATCTTCGGAAATTTCTTCAGAAAACTCCCGGCAACTGGCTTTGTTGCAATTACGTACCGACGGGTCAACCATTGCCGCCGATGTTCGCGAGGTAGAAGTCCCGGAATCCACGCTAAAAATCCCCACACAATTCTCGATAGGTGCCGGTCTCGGAAAACCCAACAAATGGTTTGCAGGGCTGGAATACGGCCGAACGGACGCCCTTAAATTTTCCAACCGCTCCTACTCTATTTCGGAGGTAAAATTCGAACCGGCCACAAGCATGGCATTGGGCGGTTTTTATGTGCCCGAATACAACGACATCACCAACTATTTCAACCGAATCGTTTATCGGGCCGGGATACGTTATCAAGAAACCGGGCTAAACCTTAGGAATCAAGACATCAACGAGTTTGGCATATCTTTTGGAGTAGGATTACCGGTCGGAAGAATGTTGTCCAACCTCAACCTCGGATTTGAATTTGGACAACGCGGGACCACGGAAGCAAATTTGGTAAAAGAAAATTTTTACAATTTTTTCATAAGTTTGTCATTGAACGATTTATGGTTCCAAAAAACCAAGTATAACTAATCTCCATATATTTTTGATTATGAAAACTAAATGTGTTTTATTATTTTCAAGCTTGTTGCTCAGCAGCATGGTATTTTCGCAAAACACCGATTGCAGGACCACACTTTCTATTTATAGTGGCCACGCAAAGGTTAAAAATTACCAAGCTGCAAAACCATACTATGCAAAATTGGTGAAAGATTGTCCTTCCTATAATTTGGCGATCTACCAATACGGCGCTCGAATGTTCAAACATTTCTTGGAAGAAGGCGATCCTGCTAAAAAAATGGAAAACGCACAGGCCTTGATCGAATCCTACAAAAAAAGGCTTCAATATTTTCCTGAAAAAACCAACACCGGCGATGCGCTGGCGGACATCGCACAAGTGATGTACGACAACAACATCGGCACAAAAACAGAGCAATACGCCGCTTTTGACAAAGCTTGGACCACCGACAAAGAAACTTTTTTGAGCCCAAAAAGCTTGTACACTTATTTTTCATTGTTGGTCGATTTGCACGATGCAGGGAAAAAAGATTTGCAGGAAGTATTTGACAAATACGACGCTGTAATTGCCCAAATTGAAAAATTGGAAAACCAACAAGCAGAAATCGCCGCCCCATTGATCAAAAAACAAGATGCGGGCGATACCTTGACCGCTAAAGAAAAAAGGGCGTTGAAAGTTTCCGAAATTTATTTGAGCAATTACA
>DASSWG010000020.1:0-2346 GCA_035705295.1 Flavobacteriaceae bacterium | reverse complement strand
CGCAAAGGTCGCAAAGCTTTCGCAAAGATCGCAAAGCAGTTTTCAGCACCAAAAAAGTCCTACGTCTTATGTCAATTCGTCCTACATCCTTTTAAAAAAACCGTACCGAAAAATCCAGCCCAAAATTTTCACTCCGGCCATAACCGCTCCTTTCAAGGTTCCCGAAACTTTTGACTTTCCGATCCGGTTGCGGTAGTTCACGGGAATTTCCACATAACTTAATTTTTTTCGCAACACTTTCAGCTGCATTTCCACCGTCCAACCGTAAGTTTTGTCTTCCATTTCCAGCTGCAACAATTTTTCATATTTAATAGCTCGAAACGGTCCCAGATCGGTGAATCTGGCCTTGAAAAACAATTTCATCAAGAAACAGGCCAACCAATTCCCGAAAATTTGCGGAACGGTCATCGATTCTTTTTCACGCAAGTGCTTTTTCCGCGCGCCGATGACAAAATCAATATCGTCTTCAAGAATCGGCTGAATGATTCTTGGCAATTCTTCTGGATAATCGCTGTAATCGCCATCCATAAATACGATAATATCGGGCCTATCGGTTTTTTCCGCGATGTAATCCATTCCTTTCAAACACGCGTGGCCATAGCCTTTTTTTTCTTCGAAAAGTACCGTAGCTCCTGCATTTCGGGCAACTTCAGCAGTGGCATCGGACGAATTGTTGCTCACCACAATAATTTCATCCACCATTTTGGGAATTGCCCGAACCACCAAACCAATGGAACCGGCTTCGTTGTGCGCAGGAATGATAACTTTTATAATGGGGTTCATATTTAAAAAAAACAAAAATAGCGGTTCTATTGTTTATCTTGGATTATATATTCGGGAGCTTTCAACAAAAAATTGGTTTTTTTCAATAATTTCCCTTCCAACATCCACCAAATAAACCAACAAGCAAACAATCAGAATCGTACCTTTGCAAAAAAAGAAAACATGTCGAAAGATAGAAATCCGGGAAGGAAAAAAACAAACTTCAAAAAACCCGTTCAAAAAAAAACCGCCGTTGACGAACAGGTAAAAAACCCAACCGCGGGAATGCGGCTGAACAAATACATCGCCAATTCCGGAATGTGCTCTCGGCGTGATGCGGATATTTACATCGGTTCCGGAAATGTGCAGGTGAACGGAAAAACAGTGACCGAAATGGGCTATAAAGTGAAATTGACCGACGAGGTGAAATTTGACGGAAGAAGGATCAACCCCGAAAAAAAAGAATACTTGCTCTTGAACAAACCCAGCGGTTTTTTTGTGACCGGAAGTTTGGAAAAAGGTGAAAAAACCGTGATGGGGCTGATCGCGAACGCATCGAAATCGAAACTTTCACCTGTCGGAAAATTGGAAACCAGCGCAAGTGGCCTGTTGCTTTTTACCAATGATGGAACGCTTGCGAAAAATTTGGCGGCCCCAAAAAATGGAATCCGGCAGATTTACCACGTGGAACTCAACAAAAACTTGGACCGCGAAGATTTGGAAAAAATCCGCGACGGGGTTTTGTTGGAAGACGGAAAGGTGAAAATCGACGAAATCGATTATGTCGAAAACCAACCCAAACGCCAAGTTGGCTTGGAACTAAAAAGCATCAAACCCCATATTGTACAGCGTTTGTTCAAAAAACTGGGGTATGAAATCGTGAAATTGGACCGCGTGGTCTATGGCGGCCTCACCAAAAAAGACCTCACACGTGGCCGTTTCCGCCATTTGACCCAGCAGGAAATCATTAATTTGGGAATGCTTTAAGGCATAGATTGCACCACAAATCTTTTGGAAACAATATAGTTCTAAAGGCCGGAAGACCGATGACCGATGACCGAAGGTTGGAAGGCAACTTCGGCCTGCCACCTCCCGTTTCCCGACCTAGATAATTCGTGGTAGCCCAAAAATATATACAATTAAAAAACCATTCATTTTTGTAACTAATCAATCTAATCAAAAAGAATTAATTATGTGGTTTAGAATGGTTTAAAAATATCTAACCGCAAAGCTCACTAAGGTTTGCGCAAAGGTCGCAAAGCGTTATAAATTGATTTTCATCCCGATAGCCATCGGGATTGCGTCCTTTGCGTATTTTTTCTTGGTGTTCTTTGCGGTTATTAAACCTTTATCAAATAGATATTTAAGTACACTAATTAGTTACCATTTTTTTACTGCTTCAAAAAAGATTATATCCGTAACTTTGGAGAAAATGAGTACTTCTCCCATCGACATCCAATTACAAACTTTGCCCACCGGTCCCGGGGTTTACCAATATTATGATCAAAATGGAAAAATCCTGTACGTCGGCAAAGCGAAAAACCTAAAAAAACGGGTCACTTCCTACTTCACCAAAAAGCACGA
>DASSWG010000019.1:0-5160 GCA_035705295.1 Flavobacteriaceae bacterium | reverse complement strand
TTTTTCATATCTAATTATTTTTAGCTTTTATGTTCTTTAATTGGTTCTCTTTTTGTTTCTATTGGGTAAAAAATGATATTTAATTTCTCGCGGCCCCGAGTTCTCGGGACAAAATACCACGCTGCGGACCGCTGCGAAACCTTTGCGCTCTTTGCGTGAAACTCATTACGAGGATTATCCACTATATTCAACGTAGAGCGTCTTTATTTTTAATACTCAAAAAACTCATCATACAAACCCGCCAATCTTTTGCGCAAATGTTTCACGGCATAGCCTTTTCGGGAAATGATGGTTTTTAATTTTTCATTCTCTTTTTCGGCTATTTGTTGCAGGGTAAAATCTTCGAGCTCGTTCAAGACAAAAACCCGTTGCTGATTTTCCGGTAACTCTTCCAAAGCGGCGAACAATTCCTGCCAAAAAATTTCCTTTAAATATTCCATTTCCGGGTCGCTCGGATCGGTCAACAGAATTTTTCTGACCAAAGAACTTCCTTCTTCATTTTCATAATCATAATCTTCCAATGCATCCGGACTCATTTTTCGGTGTTTGTCAATGATCTTGTTCCGGGCCACTTTAAAAAGCCAACCACTTACTTGTTCGATTTCGTCCACATCCACAAAACGGCTCAGCTGAAACCAAACTTCCTGCAAAATATCTTCCGCGTCCTCGTTCGAACCTACTTTGCCGCGAATAAAACCAAAAAGGCGGCTTCCGTAAGCTTTGACAATTTGAACAAACTTGGACTGGTCGGCCATGGATATTTGGGTGACTTCTTCCATCTAAACAGGAAGACGATTGAAAACGCAAATTACTTTATTTGTTTTTGTTTCTTTTTAGGAAATGTAGGGAAACCTGTTCTGGCAAGAAAAATTACGGAAGCAAAAAAGACTTTATGGCAACTGTCGCAATCCTTGAGAATATTGTTATTTTAGCGCAAAAATTTTTCGATGAAGGATGTTGCCGCATACAAAGCGATTTTTTTGGAATATTTGACCGAAAAAATCCGGTTGAAAGAACCGGAAACCTTGTACGAGCCCATGCTTTATATGCTGAATTTGGGCGGAAAACGCTTGCGCCCGGTTTTGGTGATGATGGCAGCGGAAATGTTCGGCACCCCCCACAAAAAAGCCCTGGACGCGGCTTTGGCCATCGAAATTTTTCACAATTTTTCATTGATCCATGACGACATTATGGACGATGCGCCCTTGCGAAGGAACAAAGCAACCGTTCATGAAAAATGGGATGTGAACACGGCCATACTTTCCGGCGACGCCATGTTGATCAATGCCTACCAACTTTTTGAAAATTACGAAGGCGAAACTTTTAAAAAACTCGCGCAACTGTTCACAAAAACCGCCATGCAGGTTTGCGAGGGGCAACAATACGATGTGGATTTTGAAACCTGTGAACATGTGACCATTGAAGAATACCTAAATATGATCAATTTCAAAACCGCGGTTTTGGTCGGCGCGGCCCTAAAAATGGGAGCGATCATTGCAAATGCTTCTGAAAAAAACACCAAAAGCATATATGAATTTGGCCGCTTGCTCGGCATCGCCTTTCAGTTGCAAGATGATTATTTGGATGTTTTTGGCGATCCAAAAACTTTTGGCAAACAAACCGGCGGCGACATCATTGAAAACAAAAAAACCTTTTTGTACTTGTCGGCAATTTCGCAATCTTCCAAAAAAGAAGCACGGCAATTGGAGCATTTATATGCCCTAGAACCCAATGACCCTTCAGAGAAAATAACCACCATCAAACATATTTTCGAACATTCCGGTGCCGCAGAAGCCACACAAAAGG
This sequence comes from Flavobacteriaceae bacterium, assembly GCA_035705295.1. Lineage (GTDB taxonomy): Bacteria > Bacteroidota > Bacteroidia > Flavobacteriales > Flavobacteriaceae > DASSWG01. The sequence goes on along the minus strand of DASSWG010000019.1, from coordinate 3,354 downwards.
AAATAAAAAAATATACGGAACTCGCTTTTAATGAATTGGACAAAATTGAAATGGACGCGGGCCATTCAAAAATTTTGAAAGAATTCGGCGAAAATTTAATGAAGCGAAGGGTTTAGGTTTTGTTGTTTCATCAAGTACTCTTTTAAGTGCAAAAAATACGTGTTAAATTTCCCATAAAATAAATTTTTATACAGTGCCCCAAATGCTATTCTTGATTAATGTTGTATTTTTGTACTGTTTAAAAAACACTTGTACACTCCACTTATGGATCGGTTTTCATTCCTAAACGCGGCTTCGACCGCTTATTTCGCCCAACTGTACGATCAATATTTGCAACACCCCGACACGGTGGAACCCAGTTGGCGCGCCTTTTTCCAAGGTTTTGATTTTGGTAAACTGTCCAACGGTGAAGCAGACCTTCCGGACGGACAAATCGAAGTGCTCGACCCTTCCAGCGGAATGGACATAGAAACCCGCCTGCCGGACGGGCAGGTTCCGAAATCGCTGCTCAAAGAGTTTCAAGTGGTGGAATTGATCAACGGCTACCGTTCGCGCGGGCATTTGTTCACCAAAACCAACCCGGTGCGCGAGCGACGGACCTACTCCCCTACTTTGGCCATTGAAAACTTCGGGCTTTCCGAAGAAGATTTGAACCTCACCTTTGAATCAGGCGAAATTCTCGGCCGTGGGCCCATGAAACTTTCGGAAATCATTTCCCATTTGCAAAAAATATATTGCGATTCCATCGGTATCGAATATATGTACATTCCGAAACCCGAAGAAATCGAATGGATTCAAAACCGGCTGAACACCAATGACAATCAACCCGATTTTGACGCAGAAAAGAAAAAACACATTCTGAAAAAACTGAACCAAGCGGTTTCCTTCGAAGCTTTTTTGCAAACCAAGTTCGTTGGGCAAAAACGGTTTTCTTTGGAAGGCGGCGAAAGTTTGATCCCCGCGTTGGACACCATTATAGAAAACGCGGCCGATTTGGGCGTAAAGGATTTTGTGATGGGAATGGCGCACCGAGGCCGCCTGAACACACTCACCAATATTTTTGGAAAAAGCGCAAAAGCCATTTTCAACGAATTTGAAGGAAAAGATTACGAGCAAGATGTGTTCGACGGCGACGTGAAATACCATTTGGGATGGACCTCTATCCGAAAAACCTCTTCCGGGAAAGAAATCAACCTGAACATTGCGCCGAACCCTTCCCACTTGGAAACAGTTGGCGCCGTGGTTGAAGGAATTACCCGCGGAAAACAAGACAAACACTACCAAAAGGATATTTCAAAAGTACTTCCGATCATCGTTCACGGCGATGCGGCCATTGCCGGACAAGGAATTGTGTACGAAATCATTCAAATGTCAGAGCTGGAAAGTTCCCGCACCGGCGGAACCATCCATATTGTCGTGAACAACCAAGTGGGGTTCACCACCAATTATTTGGAAGGCCGCTCTTCCGTGTATTGCACCGACGTTGCGAAAGTCACCTCCGCGCCCGTGCTGCACGTGAACGCTGACGACGTGGAAGCAGTTGTACACGCCGCCTTGTTCGCATTGGATTACCGGATGAAATTTGGCCGCGACGTTTTTATTGATTTGTTGGGCTATCGAAAATACGGGCACAACGAAGGCGACGAACCACGCTTCACACAACCGAAATTGTACAAAGCCATTGCCAAACACAACAACGTCCGTGAAATCTATTCCGAAAAATTGGAAAAACAAGGGCTGATCGACAAAGCCTATTTGGAAAAACTGGAAGAAGAATACAAGAACGAGCTCGAAGAAAATTTAAAAAGTTCCAAACAAGAAGAAACCACCGTGATCACGCCCATTATGCAAGATGAATGGGAAGGTTTTGAAATTGCCCTGGCGGACGAAATGCAGAAAGAAGTGGACACCACAGTCGATATGAAATTGTTGACCCAAGTGGCCAAAGTGGTTTCCGAACTTCCCAAAGACAAAAAATTCTTCCGAAAAACCGCCAGATTGATCGAGGAGCGCAAAAAAATGTTCTTCGAAACCAATAAACTCGATTGGTCCATGGCCGAACATTTGGCCTACGGAACCCTACTGAAAGAAGGGTTTGGCGTTCGTATGAGCGGACAAGACGTGGAACGCGGCACCTTTTCGCACCGCCACGCAATTTTAAAAGTGGAAGACAGCGAAGATGAAGTAATCTTTTTGGACCAGTTGGGGAAAAAACAAGGGGATTTTGCGATCTACAACTCGTTGCTTTCCGAATATGCCGTGGTCGGTTTCGATTATGGTTATGCAATGGCAAGGCCAAACACCTTGACGATTTGGGAAGCGCAATTTGGTGATTTCAGCAACGGCGCCCAAATTATGATCGACCAATACATTTCTGCCGCCGAAGACAAATGGAACTTGCAAAACGGGCTGGTGATGCTTTTGCCCCATGGCTACGAAGGCCAAGGCGCGGAACATTCTTCGGGACGGATGGAACGCTACCTACAACTTTGTGGAAACGACAATATGTTCGTGGCAAACTGCACCACTCCCGCAAACATGTTCCATATTTTACGCCGACAAATGAAATTGGGCTATCGCAAACCATTGATTATCTTTACCCCAAAAAGTTTGTTGCGCCACCCAAAAGTGGTATCGACCAAAGAAGAATTTGCCGAAGGAAGCTTCCAAACCCTGATCGATGACCCGGTTGCGAAAGCAGCAAAAGTAAAAACCTTGGTGTTTTGTTCCGGTAAATTTTATTATGATTTGTTGGAACACAAAGAAGAACACAAACGCGATGATGTTGCTTTGGTGCGCATTGAACAATTGTTCCCGTTGCCGGAAGAAAAAATGCGAGAGATTATCAAAAAATACAACAAAGCAGACGAAGTTGTTTGGGCACAAGAAGAACCGAAAAACATGGGCGCGTACAGCCATTTGCTGCTGCATTTTTCGGAAACCAAAAACTTCCGTATTTGTAGTCAGAGATTCCACAGTTCGCCCGCAGCCGGAAGTCCTTCGCGTTTCAAAAGACGCCACCAGCGCGTAATTGAAAACGTGTTCGACAAAACCATGATGGAAGAGTAACTAGTGTTCAGTTGGCAGTGTTCAGTGTTCAGAAAAAAAATGAATTTTTGTGCATTTTGTGAAAAATAGAAAATATTGAAAAAACAATAATCCGCGGAATCCGGTCCAATCTGTGAAATCCGTGATAACAAAAAAAATTATGGCTTTAGAAATGAAAGTCCCGTCCCCGGGAGAATCGATTACCGAAGTTGAAATCGCACAATGGCTTGTGGAAGACGGCGATTATGTGGAAAAAGACCAGGCAATCGCCGAAATAGACAGCGACAAAGCAACCCTTGAACTTCC
>DASSWG010000018.1:0-13662 GCA_035705295.1 Flavobacteriaceae bacterium | reverse complement strand
TAGCAAAGTTCACCCCGTTCTTTTTGATTATCAACAAATTTAGCGGTTATCAACAAAGAAAAAAGAAGCAAAAAAGAAAGTTTCCATCATCATTATCAGCTTTGTTTAAACAACTAAATGTTTAGAGTACAAACCTAAAGGGCGCATAGCCGCGGAACGTTAGCGGTCAGGCTAAAACGAGACGTAAAACCAGAACGAAAATTGACAGATAAACAAATAAATCATTGAAAATAAATAACTTGATTACTATTAGAGAATATGAAGTAGCTGACAAAAATGAGGTGATGAATTTAATCAAGTTAAATACACCTAAATATTTTGCAACTAACGAAGAAACCAAATTACGCAATTACTTAGAAAACGAAAGAGAACTTTATTATGTGGTGCTTATTGATAACAAAATTGTGGGATGTGGCGGAATAAATTTTGTGGATAATAATGCGACAGGAAAAATTAGTTGGGATATTTTACATCCAGATTATCAAAGAAAATCATTAGGAACGAAATTACTTAAACATAGAATTGAGAAACTTAAATCTATGAAGAATATTCAAAAGATAACAGTTAGGACTTCTCAAGTCGCTTATGGGTTTTATGAAAAACACGGATTCGAACTAATTGAAATTCAAAAAAACTATTGGGCTGAAGGATTTGATATGTACAATATGGAATATAAAAGCAAAAATTTAAACTAACTCAAATTATTGCTATAGGAAAATAACGACAATGACTACAATTGTAATAAATGGAGAGAATATTTGCGATTTAGAAAGTTTCTATGACGAAATTGACCGAGTATTGACGAATGACCTTGATATGAAAACAGGACATAATTTAGACGCTTTCAATGACATTTTACGTGGCGGTTTTGGTGTTTTTGATTATGGAGAACCTGTTAAAATAATTTGGACAAATTTTTCTAAAAACAAAGACAAATTAGGCAACGAACTCACAAAGAAAATAATTGAGATAATTGTTGACCATAATCATATAGAATTTGAAACAACAGATTAGAATAAAAAGCCCGAACCGCTAACAACGGCTATGCGCCAGGCGGGAAACCCGTCTTCGGTTGACAGATTACGGATACGAGAAATGCTAGCTATCAAGACCATTGCGTCAACCTTTCGTAAAATTACAAACTGTTTCTTTTGCTTCCAAAAATTCCTCCCAAACTTCCCGAACAATTTCTGCGGCGGGTTTTATTTCGCGGATCAGTCCACTGATTTGGCCAATTTCCAATTCCCCTTCGTCCAAATCGCCTTCGAACATGCCTTTTTTGGCGCGGGCACGCCCCAACAGGTTTTGCAATTCTTCTTTTGTGGGCCCTTTTTTGTACAATTCAGTGATCTGATCGAAAAATTTGTTCTTCAACATTCTGACCGGCGCCAATTCTTTTAAAGTAAGCTGGGTTTGGCCTTCTTCGGAAGCGATCACCAAGTCCTTGAAGTTTTGGTGCGAAGAAGCCTCGGGCGTTGCCACAAAACGGCTTCCCATTTGCACCCCATCGGCGCCCAAAACTATGGCGGCCAACATTCCCTGCCCGGTGGCGATCCCTCCGGCTGCGATCAACGGAATTTGCAATTTTTCCTTTACCATCGGAAGCAACGCAAAAGTTGTGGTCTCTTCCCGACCGTTGTGGCCACCGGCTTCAAAACCTTCCGCAACCACCGCGTCGGCTCCAGCAGCCTCGGCTTTTAATGCAAATTTCACACTGCTCACCACGTGCACTACGGTAATCTTGTTATCCTTCAAAAATGTGGTAAACGTTTTCGGATTTCCCGCGGAAGTGAACACGATTTTCACGCCTTCTTCCACGATGATGTTCATAATTTCCTGTACTTGTGGGTACATCAACGGAACGTTTACCGCAAAGGGCCGATCGGTGGCTTTTTTGCATTTTTGAAGATGCTCGCGAAGAATTTCCGGATACATCGAACCCGAACCGATAATTCCCAACCCGCCGGCATTGCTGACCGCACTGGCCAATTTCCAACCACTGGCCCAAATCATTCCAGCTTGGATTATTGGATATTGAATATTGAAAAGTTGGGTGATCCTGTTATTGGTCATTGGTTAAATTGAGGATTGGTTGATTAAAATGAATTTGGAATTTGGAATTTGGAATTTGGAACCCGCCCGTCAGTTCGAGTGTTTTGTCGCAATGAAATGGAGACAAAATGTATCGAGAACCACTCACTTCTTCACAATTTTAAACGTAGCCACTTTTTCTTCGGAAACAATTTTCACCAGGTACATTCCCGGAGCAAGACTCGAAACAGTTATAAAATCAGTCACATTTTGCTGTTCCATTACTTTTCGCCCCAGTATTGAATAAATTTGAAGGTTTGCCGAAGCATTTTCTTTGGAAAAATCCACGTATAATTTCTCCGAAACGGGATTGGGATAAATAGAAAAACTATTTTCTTCGGTAATTTCTTCCGTGGAAAAATTGGCCAAAGCAGCTTGAAAATCGGGGATTCCATAACCCAAAAAGATATCCGGGTTGTTGAATTGCGAAGCCGATTGCCGAACGATCTGCATAATTTCCAAATTCGTTTTGCTCGGGTCGGCCTGCCACAAACTGGCAATGGCTCCGGCCATGATCGGCGAACTGAACGAAGTGCCGCTGGCGTTTGAAATATTCCCGGAAGCCGTAATTACCGCTGCCGATGCACCTTGAGCGGCCACATCGGGTTTTACACGCCCGTCAGCGCTTGGCCCGGTGGAACTGAACGAAGCATAATTCCCGTTGGCATCTACCGCGCCTATGGCAAGTGCGCCGGGCGAGTCCGCGGGGGCAGTAACAATTCCCCAAGAACCGTTCCCTTCGTTCCCTGCCGAATTCACCACCAACATGCCTTTCTCAAAAGCCACGGTCGCGCCACGCGAAATAAATGCGGTTTCCCCGTCCATATCGGAAGGGGAAAAACTATAACTTAAATTGTCGAACATACTGTAACCCAACGAAGTATTGATCACAAAAACGCCCAAACTGTCGGCCCTTTCAGCAGCTTCGACCCAGTAGGCCATTTCCACTGGGGTTTCGCTCCACACATCTTCCGTTCGGAACAAATAAACACTCGCATCGGGCGCGGTGCCCACAAAATCGTTTTGCACAAAGCCGGTGATCGTGCTCAATACCGAGGTTCCGTGGCTGCTTCCGGTAAACAAAAATTCGTCGTCAACATCATCGACAAAATCGTACCCGTCCAATAAATCGCCATTGTTCCGCATGCGTTGAAAAGCCGCCAAGGTGTTCACGTTTGGAAAACCAGCGTCCATCACGGCAATGGTGATTCCTTCACCGGTATAATTTTGCTGGTGCAAATAATCCACATTCAACATTTCCACTTGGTTGGCGGTATTTCCATAGGTGAAATCGGTTGCCACCTCCAGTTTTTTGTTCACTTTTTGGTAGAAATTTATTTTTACGCTTTCCGCTTCGCGGGAATTCAAGCTGGAATTGGCAAAGTCAATACTGTCCACAAAAGCAAGATTTGCCAATGCGTTGATGGCTGCCTGACTTCCACGCACGTACACACAATTGAACCATTTCGACTTGGCAAAAACCGTGATGTCCGTTGCGGATTTAATTTGCGAAATATAACTTTGGTTCACCGGCACATCGCGCGCGTCGATCGGCGTTCCGTGTAGGTTTTTCCGGTCGATCGCCGCTTGGGTCAAAATCGTGATCGGGTTGGCCAAAGCGGTCGCCACGTTTTGTTTGTCGGTGAAATAAACCCATGCATCTTCGGTTTGGGCGGAAACTGTAAATCCGATTAATATAAAAAAGGTGAAAAGTGTTTTTTTCATTTTTTGGGTAAATTAATTGCTAATTATTTCCATCTATTTTCTAAAGATTTGCCACAAGTTACAAAATTACATCAAATAGAATTTATTGATTTAAGCAGTCGCAAAGTCGCCCTGTCACCAAGTCACGAAATCACTCCCGAACCCACCAGTTCTTCGCCAAGGTACCAAGCAACAAACTGCCCTTCGGCAATGGCGGTTTGCGGGTTTTCAAAAACCACGTACATTCCGTTTTCGGTTTGGTGAAGCGTGGCTTTTTCCAAGGGTTGACGGTAACGGATTCGGGCCAAAACTTTCATTTCTTCTCCGGGTTCTAGTTTCAAATCGGGTCGGATCCAGTGAATTTCTTCTTGGCTCACGAACAAACCTTTGCGCAACAAACCCGGGTGGTTTTTGCCTTGCCCAGTGTAAATAATATTGTTTTTTACATCCGTGTCGATCACGAACAAAGGTTCCTGCGTCCCTCCTACTGCCAATCCTTTGCGTTGACCTTTGGTGAAAAAATGCGCGCCGTCGTGTTTTCCAACCACTTTTCCCAATTCGGGCGAATACCGGGGTTTTTCGGAAAAATAGGCCAGCTCTTGTTGTTTGTTTTGAAAAATCGGTGCTTCTTGTTGATAGATTTTTTCTTCGGAAGAAATTTCAACAATATCGCCTGCTTTGGGTTCCAATTTTTGCTGCAAGAAATCGGGCAGGCGCACTTTTCCGATAAAACACAAACCTTGCGAATCCTTTTTTTCGGCGGTTGCCAAACCTTGCTCCATGGCAATTTTCCGAACTTCGCTTTTTTGAAGTTCACCAATTGGGAACAGCGTTTTTGCCAATTGTGCTTGCGAAACCTGGCACAAAAAATAGGATTGGTCTTTATTGTTATCTTTTCCCGCAAGCAAACGGTAAATAGCCTTTGCTTCTTGTTCGCCACCTGAATTCTGAATTTCTTTCCGGCAATAATGACCGGTAGCGACATAATCTGCACCCAAATCCATGGCAATTTTCATGAACACGTCGAATTTTATTTCGCGGTTGCACAATACATCCGGATTTGGCGTGCGGCCGAGTTCATATTCGCGGAACATATAATCGACGATGCGTTCTTTGTATTCTTCGCTTAAATCGACGGTTTGAAACGGAATTCCCAATTTGTCGGCCACCAACATCGCATCGTTGCTGTCGTCCAACCACGGGCATTCGTCGCTGATGGTCACCGAATCATCGTGCCAGTTTTTCATGAACAAACCGATGACCTCGTAACCTTGTTCTTTCAAAAGGTGCGCCGCCACACTGGAGTCCACTCCGCCGCTAAGTCCAACTACTACACGTTTCATTTTGAGTTATGGGTTATGAGTTATGAGTTTTTCGTGATTGTTAATGTTTGGGAAACTCTTCGGTTTTTACCAATTTTCCGTTTTTGTAAGTTTTCCATATCCCGTCTTTTCGGTTGTCTTTGTATGTTCCGGTGGCGGTGATGTTTCCGTCGGCGTCAAAATATTTGGTCACGCCGTTCAATTCTCCATTTTCATAGGTGAAATACTTCAGCAAACTGCCTTCATCGGCAAATATTTTTGTGATGCCATGAAGTTTTCCGTTTTTGTAATTCGCTATTTTGGTAGGCTTGCCGTTCGGAAAATACGTAATTTGCTCTCCGTTCAACGTTCCGTTTTGGTAAATTTCCGTGCGCATAACTTTGTCGGTGTCCGGATGGTAATATATCCATTTTCCTACCCGTTCTTTTTCTTTCATCTTTCCCGTGCTCAACAGGTTTCCTTTTTCCGTGAAATACTTGATTTCCACCAAATCGCTTCCTTCGGTATAGGTTTTGGTCGCGAACGGGTGGATTTCAACACCGGATTTGGGCTCTTCTTCCAACAGTTTGAAAAATTCGAACGTACCGATTTCTTGCCCGTGTTCAAAAGTTCCGCGGTAACGGATTTGATCGGTTCCTTCGTAGGTTTTCATCCATTTTCCATGGCGTTTTCCATTGGCATCGAATTGGTTGATTTCTTGTGCGTGGCCAATTGCAAAAACCAAAAAAAGAAAAGTTGTCAAAAAATAATTCATTGTACTGTTTGTTTTGGCATTATATGTTCAAAAAGCTTTGTCAGGTCGAGCGCAGTCGAGACCTATTTGCATCTCGACTGCGCTCGATGTGACATTTTTGGTGACATTACCTTTTTTTTCTATACCAGAAAAGCCTCCGGTGAACAGAAGCTTTTTGGTTTTCGATTTGAAAATAATCAACTTTTACTTCCGTTGTTGCCCCTTTTTCTGCTGCTCTGCCTGTTCCATGATTTCCGCCATCTTTCGGGCAAATTTCCCCTGCTTTTTGGGCTTCTTTTTGTTCTCCTCGATTTTCGCCAACACTTTGTCTTCGTCGATGATGTAATTTTTTATAACAAGGATTATTCCAATGGTGATGACGTTGGAAACAAAATAGTACAAACTCAATCCGCTGGGATAATTGTTGAAGAAAAACAACATAAAAATAGGCGAAAGGTACATCATGTACTTCATCATTTTTCCCATATCGGGCATTCCTTCTTGTTGTGGTTGCGAAGTGGCCATGTTGTTTCCGGTGGTCAATTTCATGGAGAAAAAGATGGCAACGGAGGCCAAAATCGGGAACAAACTCACGTGGTCACCATAAAATGGAATGCTGAACGGAAGTTCCGCAATGACATCAAAACTCGAAAGATCGTCCGCCCACAAGAAACTTTTGTTCCGCAAATCGAACACCGAAGGAAAAAACATGAACAAGGCATAAAACACCGGAATTTGCAGCAATGCGGGCAAACACCCGGCCATTGGGCTCGCGCCGGCCTTGTTGTACAACTTCATGGTTTCTTGTTGCTTCTTCATCGCGTTGTCTTTGTATTTCGCGCTGAGTTCGGCAATTTCGGGTTTCAAAATTTTCATTTTCGCCTGCGACAAATACTGTTTGTACTGCACGGGCGAGAGCAACAGTTTAATGGCAATGGTCAAAAAGATAATCGCGATTCCCGCGGGCAAAAATTTCATCAAAAACCCAAAAAACGGAATGATCAAGTATTGGTTGATCCACCCGAAAATTCCCCATCCGAGCGAAACGATTTCGTCAAGATTTCGGTCATATTTCGTTAAAATGGTATAATCCGTGGGGCCATAGTACCAATTCATGCTTTTACTGAATTCGCCCGCATTGGTTTTCAACGGAACGATTGCCGTAAAAGCTTTCATAAACGTGGTGTCCACTTCTTCGTCCTGAACCAAATTTTTCGAAGTGAAACTCCCTGTATCAAAAGGCTCGTCGGCCAACAAAACAGAAGTGAACAAATGTTGTTTGAAAGCGATGTAGCCAATTTCCTTTTCGTTTTCTTCTTCCAATTCACCTTGGCCGGTGTAGCTGTCGTCGCCGCCTTCAAAAGCATACACGATTTCGGTATAGCGGTTTTCGTACTGAATGCTCGGCGCATGCGGTATGGTTTTCATTTTCCAGGTGAGCAAAGCCGGTTTGGAAGCATCAATCGCATTTTTCAAGCCTTGTGAACGCACGGTGAAATCGAGCATGTATTCATTAGGCCGCAAAGCATACACATATTCCAAATATTGGTTTTCCGAAATTTTCAATTTCATGGAAAGGGTTTTTCCATCGTTTGAAAGTTTTGGTTCGAAATAAAGTGCTTTTGTATCGATGGTCTTTCCGTCGCTGGTGGTCAATTCCAACCCAAAAGAAGCATTTCCATCCTTCACCAAAAAAACCGGAATGGAATCTTGGGTTTTGAATTTTTTCATTTTCGCCCCCACAATTTGCCCACCTTTGTTGCTGATTTTCAATTGCAACAATTCATTTTCGAGCGTGGTCACGTTTTCTTGTGCCGAAGCAAGTGTAGCCGAATATTCGAACGTGCCCACACTGTTTTGTGCGGCAATTTGCTTCAACGAATCACTTTGGATATTTGGGGTTGAACTTGGTTTTTCCGAAGTCGTTTCGGGCACATCGGTTTCCACCTGTTCGGTTTTTGTTGCTTCGGGAACCGCTTTTTCTTCGGCCGGATTTAGGTATAGCATCCACAAAAGGATACCTCCGATCAGTACAAACCCAATTAGGGAATTGATGTCCAGTTTTTTGTTTTCCATACTTAATTTACTGTCCCGTAATTTTCGGGAGGAAATTATTTTTTGGTTCTCTTTTGTCTCTAATGGGTAAAAAGATGATATTTAATTTCTCGCGAAGGCCACAAAGTACTACGCTGCGGATCGCTGCGAAACCTTTGCGCTCTTTGCGTGAAACTCATTACGAGGATTTACCCACTATATCATAGAACCTATTTTTTTCTAATTCGCTGCAAAAATCGGTATTTTCATTGACAATTCCACCAACTGGGGAAATCTATTTGCCAATGGAAACCGAAGCTTTGCTTTTTTGTTCGGAAAAATCCTTCGCCGCTTTCACGAACGCAGTGAACAATGGATGTGGTGAAGCGACCGTGCTTTTATATTCCGGATGGTATTGCACGCCCACGAACCAAGGATGATCGGAAAGTTCGATGGTTTCCACCAAACCGGTTTTCGGATTGACCCCGGAACTGATCATTCCCGCTTCCTCCAATTGGGTTTTGTATTTGTTGTTGTATTCGTAGCGATGGCGGTGGCGCTCATGAATAGTCGTTTTTCCATACACTTTTTCGATGATCGTGCCGGGTTTCAATTTACATTCCCACGAACCCAAACGCATCGTCCCGCCTTTGTTGGTGATGTTTTTTTGTTCCTCCATCAAATCCACTACTGGATGGGGCGTATTTTCGTTCATTTCGGTGGAATTGGCATTTTTCAAGCCCAAAACATTCCGGGCGAGTTCGATAATGGCCATTTGCATCCCCAAACAAATCCCGAAAAAGGGAAGTTTATTTTCGCGCGCGAATTTCACGGCCGCGATTTTTCCTTCGATGCCACGCTCTCCAAAACCGGGCGCAACCAAAATACCGTCCAAATGACTGGTTTTTTCACTGATCGGTTTGTCAATAAATTCCGAGTGAATGCTTTCGATGTTCACTTTCACCTCGTTTTCAGCACCCGCGTGGATAAAGGATTCCAAAATGGATTTGTAGGAATCCTGCAATTCCACATATTTCCCGACCAAACCAATGGTGACTTCTTGCTTCGGATTTTTGTGGCGTTGCAAAAACTGGTTCCATTGTTTTAAATTGGGCGGGGTTTCATCGGAAAGGTGCAGTTTTTCCAAAGTGATCGTGTCCAAACCTTCTTCCAACATCAAATTCGGAACGTCATAAATGGTGGAAGCATCGATCGACTCGATCACCGCTTCTTTTTTTACGTTGCAGAACAAGGCCAGCTTGGTTTTCAACTCATCGTTCAAGTGATGCTCGGTACGGCAAACCAAAATATCGGCGGAAAGTCCACTTTCCATTAGGGTTTTAATGCTGTGCTGCGTGGGTTTGGTTTTCAATTCCTTGGCTGCGGAAAGGTAGGGAACCAAGGTTAAATGAATGACCAGCGCATTGTGCTCGCCGAGTTCCCATTTCAACTGGCGCACCGCTTCGATGTAGGGCAAAGATTCAATATCGCCCACGGTTCCACCGATTTCAGTGATCACAATGTCGTAGTCACCACTTTTTCCCAGTATTTGTATGCGCTCTTTTATTTCGTTGGTAATGTGTGGAATCACCTGCACGGTTTTTCCCAAAAATTCACCGCGACGCTCTTTTTCGATCACACTTTGGTAAATTTTGCCCGTGGTGACGTTGTTCGCTTGCGAAGTGTTCACGTTCAAAAAACGTTCGTAGTGGCCCAGGTCCAAATCGGTTTCCGCACCGTCTTCGGTTACGAAACATTCGCCATGTTCGTAGGGGTTCAAAGTTCCCGGATCGATGTTGATGTAGGGATCCAATTTTTGAATGGTGACTTTGTAACCACGTGCTTGCAGGAGTTTTGCGAGTGAAGCCGCGATTATTCCTTTCCCGAGAGACGAAGAAACACCGCCGGTCACAAAAATGTATTTTGTTTGGGCCATTTCGGATTGTTTATTGTATTGTCTGTACGGGGTGCAAAAGTACGAATAAGATTTGGTTTTTGATAAAAGCCCATAAGCTTTTCTTTATGATCATGGATTTTTAAAATTTTTAAAGAACCCATCCCCATTCACCGATCACCCATCACCGATCTCCATTCACCGATCTCCATTCACCGATCTCCATTCACCGATCTCCATTCACCAATCCCCATTCACCGATCACCAAATCAACGATCACAATTCACCAACCAATTTCCCTACCTTTGCGCCATGCAACGACACTATTCTTTTATTGTCCCTATTTACAATCGCCCCGAAGAACTGCAGGAATTGCTGGAAAGTATGGCGCGACTTTCCGGAGAAATTCCATTCGAAATCGTAGTGGTGGAAGATGGTTCTACCGAAAAATCGGATGCGGTCGTTGCGGAATTTCCCATGCTCGACATCCGTTATTTTTTCAAACCAAACTCCGGTCCGGGCGACTCCCGAAATTTTGGGATGCGCAAAGCCACTGGGGACTATTTTTTGATTTTGGACAGCGATGTGGTGTTGCCGAACAATTATTTGCAGGAAGTGGAAGCGTTTTTGGACCAAAAATTTGTGGATTGTTTCGGCGGACCGGATGCCGCTGGTCAAAATTTCACCCCTATCCAAAAAGCCATCAATTATGCGATGACTTCTTTTTTGACCACTGGCGGAATTCGCGGCAACAAAAAAATGGCAAAAAATTTCGAACCCAGGAGTTTCAATATGGGAATTTCAAAAAAAGCCTTTGAAGCCACCGGCGGTTTTGGAAAAATACATCCCGGGGAAGACCCCGATTTGTCGATCCGCATTCGGGAAAAAGGCTTTGAAACTGCTTTTGCCCCTAAGGTTTTTGTCTTTCACAAACGACGCATTGATTGGGGAAAGTTTTATGTACAGGTCAATAAATTTGGAAAAACACGCCCCATATTGACTGCTTGGCACCCGGGTTCGGGAAAATTGGCATTTTGGTTTCCAAGCTTGTTCGTTTTGGGACTTCTGGGAAGTGTGCTTTTGGCTTTGTTCGGTTTTTATTATGGACTGTTGCTATATGGAATTTATTTTTTGATTATTTTTATTGACGCCACCACAAAAAATAAATGTAATATTATAGGACTGCTTTCTGTTCGAGCAGTGTTGACGCAATTCATTGGGTATGGACTTGGTTTTTTAAAAGCGACTTTTTATATTCGAGTATTAAAGAGGGACCCCAAAAAAGTGTTCCCCAACCTATTTTTCAATTCATGATATCCGATCTAAAAAAAATAGCGCATCCCCGTTTCAAAAGAACCAATTTCAAAGCGTTTTCGTTTTTCTTGGGCTTTTCATTGTTGATCTGGATTTTGGTGCAATTCTCCAAAACATACCAAGAAGCGGTACGCATTCCGGTGGAATATTCGCAAATTCCAAAAGATAAAATCATTGACGACAAACCGGTTTTTTTGGACATCCGGTTGGAAGAGAGCGGATTTCGCATTGCTTGGTTTTCCCTTTTTAAAAACGATTTGAAAATTGACCTCACGAAGCTGGATTCCAATGGCGAAGAATTGGTGTACAATGTGGAAAATCATTCCCAAGAAATTAGGCAACAGCTGGATTTAAACCCCGAAGAAGTGGTTTTTATGGAGGAAACTTTAAAAATCCCCTATCAGCAAAAAACGGTCAAAACCGTTCCGGTGCTTTCACAAATCCAAGTGGATTTTCAACCGGGCTATGCTTCCAACGATTCGCTGAGGATTTCGCCCGATTCGATTACCATTAGTGGCGCAAAAAACAAAGTGGACTCCATAAAATCCTTGAAAACCATTTATTTGGAGTTGAAAAAAGTAAACGGCCCGGTTTCGGGAAGCATTGCGATCGACACCTCCGGGATTGGGGAAATCACGTTTTATGAAAACAAGGTGAACTATTCGTTGCAAGTGGAAAAATTCACCGAAGGGAAAATACAAGTGCCCATCAATGTGACCAACGCACCAGAAGGTATGGAAATAACAATTTTCCCCAAAACCCTGACCGTAATTTTCAAAGTGAGTTTGGAAAATTACAAAGACATCTCAAAAAGTGATTTTCGGGTGGTTTGCGACTATAGGGAATTGGAAGAAGGACAAAGTTTTTTTATTCCGAAAGTGTTGAAAAAACCCGAAAAGATCACCCAACTTCGTTTGAATGTGAACAAAGTGCAATTCGTTGTCCAAAAATGAAAACAATTGGGCTCACAGGCGGAATTGGAAGTGGAAAATCGACGGTCGCCGGGTTTTTTCAAGAACTGGGCGTTCCGGTTTACATTGCCGACGAAGCCGGAAAAGAAATTATGGAAACTTCGGAAACGGCCAAAGCCGAAATAATTGCGCTTTTGGGCGAAAAAAGTTACCAAAACAACGCACCGGACCGTCCGTACATTGCAACCAAAGTCTTCAACCACCATGCATTGCTGAAAAAGCTCAATGCCATTATACACCCCAAAGTCCGTGAACATTTCAAAACCTGGGCCGCAGAACAAAAAGCCCCGTACGTGCTGTACGAAGCCGCGATCTTGTTTGAGAACGGCGGTGAAAAAAAATGTGATTTCACCATTTTGGTGACCGCACCAAAAGAAATACGCATCGAACGCTTGCTGAAACGCGACCGATCGGACCGCCAAAAAATTGAAGCACGGATGAACGCGCAATGGAGCGATGAAAAAAAAAGGAAACTGGCCGACTTCACCATTGAAAACCTTGACATCGAAACCACAAAACAATCCGTTCGCCAACTCCACCACAAACTGCTAAGGCTTATAACCGCCTGATTCCCTTGTTATGTTAACATTTGGTTAAACCTGCAAACGCGTAAATGTTAAAATATTACATTTGGGACATGAACAAAAAATTGTTTTTATTCCTAGTGTTCTTGATGAGTTTGTCGTTGATCGGGATAATTTTCGTACAAGGATTTTGGATCAAAAACACCGTGGAAAGCAATGAGAAACAATTTTCCTTTAATGCGAAGCAGATTTTAATAAGCGTGTCCGATCAAATTGAAGAAGAGGAATTTACGAGTTATTATATTTCTATTTTAAGCAAAACCGACAGTTTGGGAAAACCCAAGAGAGTCACAGTCGATGAACTGTTCCAAATGCAAAAAACCGAAACGGGCGATGAAACTTTTTTTTATTCGAACAGTGTCATCCAAGAAGATTACAAATTGTTTTCTCCTTTTTTGAGCGGAAACAAAGACAGCATCGAGTTTAAAAAATTAATAAACAAACGCGTTGCGCGGGTGGTGCACAAAAACGAAATTGAAGGGGAAAAATTGAGCGCCGAGGAAACATTTGTGCGCGTGACCCAAATGGACCAAGTAATGAAAGAACTGATGGGCAACAAAATTAGGGAAGTTGCGGCCGAAGTTCCAATTTATAAAAGAATCGATAAAGAGCGCCTTAAAAGTTTGATCAAAGAAGAACTGAAAAAACGCGACATGGAAACTGGTTTTGAATTTGGGATATATAGCAACGGGTTGGCGACCAAAATTAAAACCGAAAATTTCGAATTGGACGCGCCATCCACTTATGGGATTTCGATTTTTGATTTGGACGAGCCTTCAATAAACGATCACAACTATCAATTAATGGTCGATTTTACGGGCAAAAAACAAGAAATTTTATCGTCCATTGCGTTGATGGCGAGCTTGTCCATAATTTTCACCTTGGTCATTGTGATCGCCTATTCGAGCGCACTGACACAACTGATAAGACAACGACAAATATCACAGATAAAAACCGATTTTATCAACAATATGACCCACGAGTTCAAAACCCCGATAGCGACCATCAATTTGGC
>DASSWG010000017.1:0-4912 GCA_035705295.1 Flavobacteriaceae bacterium | reverse complement strand
GGTTGATTCCTTTCTGAAACTTCCTCATCTTCCGGTTTTGGTGATTCCACAAAATTTCCGTCTTCATCGAAATGTTGCATAAAAAGATCGTCTTCTTCTTTATAGCTTTCTTTTTCCCATTCATATTTATGGACAGGAAGTGTATAATTTTTAAATAGCAACGCCAATATAATCCCCGAAACCAAGCCCGATAAATGGCCTTCCCACGAAATTCCTTCCCTTCCGGGCAAAGTGCCCCAAACCAAACTGCCGTAAATGAAGACAACGATCAGCGACAATGCGATCAATCGATAATTTTTGGACCAAATTCCTTTGAAAAACAAAAATCCGGTCAAGCAATAAATCACCCCGCTTGCGCCGATATGGGTCGAAAAAGGTTCGCCGATGCACCAAGTGAAAAATCCGGTCATCAAGGTTCCGTACAACAAAACCTTCCAGCCGATCGGGCGATAAAACGAAAACAAACCCATCGACAAAACGAGCAATGGAATGGTGTTTTTGTACAAATGTTCCATATTTCCGTGGATGAACGGCGAAAAAACAATTCCGCGCAAACCGATCCACGAATGGGGTTGAACGCCCAAATAATTAAAATCGAACCCAAACCGGATTTCAAACCAAAAAACGATCCAGATAATCAGCACCAACAACAACGGATAGCCCACCGAACGCGGGCCAAATTCAAAAGCATTGTGGTGTTCCGAAAGTTTCATAACCAAAAGTGTAACAAAAAATCGACCAAATCACAATTACACGAAAAATTGTCATTCAAAATAGTACTTTTGTTTTTATGAACACACCTTTGGCCGAAAGATTGCGCCCACAAACCTTGGAAAACTACCTCAGTCAGGAACACTTGGTGGGAAAAAAAGGCGCGCTCACCGCACAAATAAAAAGCGGCACCATTCCATCGATGATTTTTTGGGGGCCGCCAGGGGTTGGAAAAACCACTTTGGCCACGATCATTGCGAACGAAACGGAACGCCCGTTTTATAACTTGAGCGCGATCAATAGCGGCGTAAAAGATGTACGTGAAATCATTGAAAAAGCCAAAAAAGGAGAAGGTTTGTTCACGGTGAAAAACCCCATTTTGTTCATCGATGAAATTCATCGGTTCAGCAAATCACAGCAAGATTCATTGTTGGGCGCAGTGGAAAAAGGTTGGGTCACTTTGATCGGCGCCACGACCGAAAACCCGAGCTTCGAAGTAATTCCCGCTTTGTTGTCGCGCTGCCAAGTCTATGTTTTGGAAGCTTTTGGCAAAAAGGATTTATTGCAACTATTGGAAAAAGCAATGGCCAAAGATTCCATTATTTCCAAGAAAAAAATCACCCTCAAAGAAACCGATGCGCTTTTGCGGCTTAGTGGCGGCGATGCCCGCAGGTTGTTGAATATTTTTGAGTTGATCGTCACTTCCGAGACGGCAAAAAAAATCGTTCTCACCAACGAATTGGTTTTGAACAAAGTACAACAAAATACGGTACGTTATGACAAAACCGGTGAACAACACTATGACATAATTTCCGCTTTTATAAAATCCATTCGCGGCAGTGACCCGAACGCGGCGGTTTATTGGTTGGCACGAATGATCGAAGGTGGTGAAGATTTAAAATTCATTGCGCGTCGAATGATTATTTCCGCCAGCGAAGACATTGGCAATGCCAATCCCACGGCTTTGGTGATGGCCAACAACACGTTCCAAGCGGTGACGACCATCGGTTTTCCAGAAGCGCGAATCGTTTTGAGTCAATGTGCGGTTTATTTGGCGACTTCCGAAAAAAGCAACGCCAGTTATATGGCCATCAACAAAGCGCAACAACTGGTGAAACAGACCGGTGATTTATCGGTACCGTTGGCCATTCGGAACGCACCCACCAAATTGATGAAAGACCTGGGTTATGGCAAAGAATACAAATATGCCCATAATTATGAAGGAAATTTCACGCAGGAGGAATTTTTGCCCGAAGAAATAAAAAATACCCTTATTTACGATCCGGGAAACAACAAACGCGAACAGCAATTGAGAGGTTTTTTAAAAGAACGGTGGAAAAACAAGTATGATTATTGAATCAAGTAATCACAAACTTATGTCAGGTCGAGCGCAGTCGAGCCCCTTACTACCTCTTCTCGAGGCCTCGAGCCTCGGGGACGCTCGAAGTGACAATTTGTTATAAATAGCATTAGTTTTTCAGTGAATAAACCAGTTTTTTTATTTTCCCCTCCTTTTCATCAAAATATTCCACGATCAAGTTCCCTGCATCATCGAAATAGGCCGAACCGTTGATTTTTCCGGAGCGAAAAATAAAACTGCCCGTGGAAGTTTCGTTCAAAAAAGCAACGGGGTTTTCGTTTCCCATCTTTTTCAACACCAAGGATTTTTCTTGTTTTTCCAATTCATATTCTTTTCCATTTTTTAGAAAATGAAGGGATGTTTTTTCGCCTTTGAACTTTGGATTTTCTATTGGAATTGTTTTCTGGGAATTCTTTTCGACAAGCATTTGCTGTTTTCCCGAATAGGAATAACCCAATGCTTTTACCGAAGAAAACGCATCACGTAAGGCTTCTTGATAAGCGAATTTGCGTTTTTTCAGCCGGCTTTTTCCTTGTTTGCTTTCAAAAACCACTTGATTGTTGCAGTTTTTCAAAATCAATTTCACTCTCGTCACAAACGAGAAAAAACCGGAATCCGAAAGTACATCGACATTCAATGCGGCACAACGGTTGTTCAACAGGTCTTCCGGGAATTTTTCACCTTCCAAGATGGCCGTGAACCCATGTTTTTCCAGCAGAAATTCGGTCAACGAATTGAGTTGGTATTGATCCTTTTCATTTAAAAAGTCATATTTTACCGGAACAATGACATATTTGTAGGTGTTCAAATCTTGCGCTCGGGCTGTTGAACAAATGAAGCCAATCACAAGCAAAAGCAAAATGGAAATTGGTTTTTTCATAAATTTCATAATTAGGGAAAGATTTTCAAAGGTCTAGATTATCTAATTTTAGATTGTAATCACTTATTATCTTATATCCGATAGGCATTGAAAACAAATTTGTCAATTTATTCCAACCCTAAGCCAAATATATAAAAGTTATTCTTTTTAAATCAACCCCGCACGTTTCAAAAGTGCATTTGGGTCGGGTGCCTTTCCGCGGAAGCGTTTGTACAAAACCATTGGATCTTCGGTGCCTCCTTTGCTTAAAATATTTTCTTTGAATTTTAATGCGGTATTGGGGTCGAAAATGCCGTTTTCTTTGAAATAGGCAAACGCATCCGCATCCAAAACTTCCGCCCATTTATAGGAATAATAACCCGCGGAATAACCGCCTTGGAAAATATGGGAAAATGAAGTGCTCATACAGTTTTCCGGTACATCCGGATAGAGTTTGGTGGATTCAAAAGCTGCCAGTTCATGCGCTTTCACATCGACGATATTGGACGGATCAGTTCCGTGCCATGCCATATCCAACAAGCCGAAACTCAGCTGCCGAACCGTTTGCATGCCTTCGTGAAAGGTGGCCGATTTTTTGATTTTTTCAACCAGTTCCATCGGAATATTTTCATCGGTTTCGTAATGGTTGGCAAATAAGTTCAAAGCTTCTTTTTCGTAGCACCAATTTTCCAAAATTTGGCTCGGCAACTCCACAAAGTCCCAATATACAGAAGCTCCGGAAAGACTTGGGTAAGTGGTGTTGGCCAACATTCCGTGCAAGGCGTGGCCAAATTCGTGGAACAAAGTCGTGACTTCATTGAACGTTAACAAAGCCGGTTTTTTGGAAGTTGGCCGGCTGAAATTGCAAACAATGGAAATATGGGGACGTTCGTTTTTCCCGTTTTTGATTTTCTGGTTTTTATAAACTGTCATCCACGCTCCGTTTCGTTTCCCTTCGCGTGGATGAAAATCTGCGTAAAATAGCGCTGTAAAATTCCCGTTTTCGTCGGAAACTTCGTAGGTTTTCACCTCTTCGTGATATTTATCGACTTCGAAAATTTCTTTAAAACGCAAACCGTACAATTTTTGAGCGACCGCAAAAATTCCGTCAATGGATTTTTCCAATGGAAAATAAGGTTTTAGTTCCTCCTCTTTCAAATCGAACAATTTTTGTTTCAATTTTTCGGAATAATACGCGCTATCCCATTTTTCCAAACGCTCGATTCCGTCCATTTTTTTGGCGAATTGTTCCAGTTCCGCAAATTCTTTTTCAGCAGCGGGTTTGGCTTTTTTTAATAAATCATCCAAAAATTCACGGACTTTTTCCGGGGTTTTGGCCATGCGCTCTTCCAGCACAAAATCAGCGTGAGTTGCGTAGCCCAATAAGTTCGTGCGTTGGTGGCGCAGTTTAGCGATTTCCAACACATTTTTGCGGTTGTCGAATTGGTTTTCTTGAAACGCTTTTGCCCCGAAAGCAATGGCGAGTTTTTTTCGCAATTCCCGATTTTCGGCATATTTCATAAACGGCAAATAACTCGGGTATTGCAAGGTGATCAAAAATCCCTTTTTACCTTTTGCCTCCGCCAATTTTTCGGCGGTTTCGACTTCACTTTCCGGTAAACCTTTCAGGTCGTTTTTGTCCGTCAAATGCAGTTCGTAATTGTTGGTTTCCGCTAACACATTTTCGCCGAACGTGAGCGATAATTTCGACAGCTTTTTGTCGATTTCGCGCAGTTCCGATTTTTTTTCTTCGGATAAATTGGCGCCGTTGCGGGCAAAACTTTTATATTGTTTTTCGAGCAAGGTGTTTTGTTCGGGCGAAAGTTTCAAATTTTTCCGTTCTTCAAAAACCGTTTTTACGCGTTCGAACAAGGCTTCGTTCAGCAATAAATTATTTCGAAATTCGGTGAGCCACGGCGAAATTTCTTGTGCGATTTGTTGAATTTCATCGTTGGTTTCGGCAGAATTCAAATTGAAAAAAA
>DASSWG010000016.1:0-51806 GCA_035705295.1 Flavobacteriaceae bacterium | reverse complement strand
AGTGGTTATTCACAGAATTTGGATGAATTCGATCAAGTTTTTATTGAACTTTACGGAGAACATTGGAACATTCGTGCCGGCGATGTGGATTTGGTGCAGGACGATTCCTATTTTGCCTCGTTCACCAAAAAAGTGCAAGGGCTTTCGCTCGCCGGAACCTTGAACCCCGATGGAAATTCCACCCACCTTTTTGCGGCTGGGGCTTTGGTGAAGGGTGTTTTTGCCAGCAACGAATTTCAAGGCCAAGAAGGAAACCAAGGACCTTACAAACTGACCGGCCCGAACGGGGAATTATTTATTCTGATAGTTGCGGGAAGCGAACGGGTTTTTGTGAACGGAATTCGTTTGGAACGCGGCGAAAGCAAAGATTACGTGATCGATTACAACGCTGGCGAAATTGTTTTCAACGCCACTTTTCCCATCACTTCCGAAATGCGCATCACGGTGGAATATCAATACAGTGACCGAAATTATTCGCGTTTGGTCGCCACCGGCGGTGGAAATTTCGAGAGTGAAAAATTCCGGTTGGGCGCGTTTGTGTATTCCGAAAATGACTTGAAAAACCAGCCTTTGCAACAAAACCTCAGCGAAGAACAAATCGGAATTTTGCAAAACGCTGGCGATGACCCGGAACAAATGACCACTCCGAGCGCCGTTCCGGCCACCTTTGATGAAAACAAAGTTTTGTACGAAAAACAAATCGTGAACGGCAGGGAAATTTTTGTGTATTCCACCGATCCGGAAGCCGAATTGTTCCAAGTACGTTTCAGTTTGGTGGGCGAAAATCAAGGAAATTACGTGTTGGCGAACGAGTCGGCCATCACGCGGGTTTTTGAATATGTGGCGCCCATCAATGGAATTCCGCAAGGGAATTATGCCCCGATCGCCCAGCTTTTTGCGCCCGAAAAATTACAATTGGCGGTGGTCAATGGAAATTATCAACCTTCCGAAAAAACGAGCATCGGATTCGAATTTGCCGTCAGCAAAAACGACCTGAATTTATATTCGAACATAGACGATTCCAACAACAACGGTTTTGCGGGAAGATTGAAAGCGCGGCAAACCTTGGTTCAACAAAACGATTGGAAATTGGATGGGTTTGCGACTTTCAATTACATTCAAGATGCGTTTCAAAGTGTGGAGCGAATCTATGCTGTGGAATTTGACCGCGATTGGAATTTGTTGCAACCGCTGGGCAACCAAACTTTTTTGGACACCGGTTTGGAATTTTTCGACCTCGAAAAAGGAATTGCCACATATCGTTTTCAACAATTGGATTTTTCCAAAAATTTCAGTGGTTCGCGGCACGTTTTGCAAGCCAATTTGCAATTGGACAGCCTTCGGCTCGCAATGGAAGGAAGTTATTTGAAAAGTCAGGCGGAAACCATCGATTCGGATTTTTTGCGATTTCGCGCAAATGCGGTGTATGATTTCGGGAAAATTTGGGCGGGAGGAAAATTTTCCATGGAAAAAAATGAACAAATTTTAAACGAAACCAACCAACTTACCGCCGCGAGCCAAGCATTTCAGAACTACGAAGTTTTTACCGGAATTGGCGACAGCACCGGCGTTTTTGTGGAAATCGGCTATCGATATCGTGTGAACGACAGTTTGCGCAACAACCGCTTGGAAGAAGTGAGCCGATCGAACGATTATTATTTGGAGTCGCAATTGTTGCATTCTGAAAATTCAAACTTGTCGGTTTTTGCCAACTTTCGAACCCTAAAAAGTTCGGAGGAAAACGAGCGGCAACAAGCTTTGAATTCGCGCATTTTGTACAATCAATTTCTGTTCGACCGATTGTTGATTCTGAACACTTCTTTCGAAACCAAAAGCGGGACTTTGCCGCAGCAGGAATTTACCTATGTGGAAGTAAACCCGGGCCAGGGCCAATATACTTGGATCGATTACAACGAAAATGGCGTTCAGGAACTGGAAGAATTTGAAATTGCACAGTTTCAAGATCAAGCGAAATATGTGCGGATTTTTCTTCCCAATCAAGTTTTTATCAAAACGCACCAAAACAAATTCAGCCAAATTGTGACCGTGAATTTTCAACAATGGAGCGATGAAGAAGGTTTTCAAGAATTTTTAGCGCATTTTTACAACCAAACCTCGTATTTGATCGACCGAAAAATTGAGCGCGAAGGCGATTCGTTCGACATCAATCCGTTCAATGATGGCGGCGAAAACGAGTTGGCGTTGAACGCAAATTTTCGGAATACCTTGTTTTTCAATCGTGGAAAACAACATTTCACCACTTCCTACAGCTACATTTCTTCCAACACCAAAAACTTGCTTTCCACAGGCTTGCAGGAAAATCGGTTGAAAAGCCATCAACTGGATTTTACGCACAAAGTGGGTGAAAGTTGGTTGTTCAATTTGAAAAACCAGTTGAACCGCACGGAGAGTTTTTCAGAAAATTTTGAAACCCGCAATTACCGGATCGAAGGATTTTTGATCAACCCGAAAATTTCCTATTTGCTGTCGGACCGAACGCGTTTTGATGTGTTTTATCAATTCGATTCGCAAGCAAATGAACTGGGCGAATTGGAAACCTTGCGGCAACAAAAATTGGGTGCTTCTTTTTCGTTCAACAATGCCCAAAAATATTCGATCAGTGGCGAGTTCAACTATATTTTCAACCAATTTGATGGCAATCCGTTTTCGCCGGTCGCCTACCAAATGTTGCAAGGTTTGCAGCCCGAAAAAAACTATACTTGGACTTTACTCGCACAAAAAAAGTTGACGGAATATTTGGACCTGAACCTGTCCTATTTTGGTCGGAAAAGCGAAAGTTCGCGCACCATTCACACCGGAAGTGTTCAATTACGGGCCTATTTTTAAAATTTGCTTCCAAATTTATCCGCTTTTAACCTATATTTGCCTGAATTTCTTTTTATTATGAAACACATTTATTCCATTTTTTTGCTGTTTTTCAGCTTGTCGCTTTTCGGCCAACAAGAAAACCGCCTCGCCGAAAAAGTTTCGGAACACCATCAAAACAACGAAAAATTTGAGCAATACCAGCTATTTTCAATAAATCCTTCTGAAGAAAAAACGGCTCTATACAGGATTGCGGCAAAAGATGCCGTGGTTTTAACCTTGGATTTCCCCGAATTGAAACGGCTTCTGAACAACAAGCCCGAAACCATTGAAATTTCGTTTCCCTACAAAAAATCCAACATTACGGTGGAATTGTTCAAAAAAGAAATTTTTACGGAAAGCTTCGAAGTGGTCAATGAAAACAACGAAAAATTGAATTACAAACCGGGCATTTATTATCGTGGAATTATCAAAGGAGACCCGCGATCCGTGGTGGCTTTTAGCTTTTTTGAAAATGAGGTGGTTGGGGTCGCTGCAGCTTTGGGGACAGGAAATGTGGTAGTGGGAAAAGTAAAAAATTCGAGCGATTATATTTCGTACACCGATCACACGTTGGCAAAACCCAACCCGTTCCATTGTGCAACAGACAAATTGCCGGAAAATCAAGAGCGGCAATTTTCGGTGGGTGAAAACAGCACCGGAAAAACAATGACCACCAACTGTGTCCGGATTTATTACGAAATTGCCTATCAACCTTTTGTGGACAACGGACAAAGCACAACTGCCACTGTGAATTGGATCACCGCTGTTCACAACAACATTGCAACTTTGTACGCAAACGACAACATCCAAACAGCCTTGAGCAATATTTTAATCTGGACGTCGCCGGATCCTTATGTTTATGGGTATTCCGACAATCTTGCCTATTTTAGGAATTTCCGCCCTTCTTTTGATGGGGATTTGGGACATTTGGTAAATTCGCCCTCCACCACAAGTGTTGCGTATCTCAATTCTTTGTGCGGTTCCCTGCGGTATGCCTATTCGGGAATTAACCAATTTTATCAAGACGTCCCTGTTTATTCTTGGACAATTATGGCCATGACCCACGAAATGGGACATGCCATGGGTTCGCCCCATACCCACGCCTGTGCTTGGAACGGCAACAACACCGCCATTGACGGCTGTGGACCCGATGCCGGGCACGATGAAGGTTGCAATGCCCCACTTCCAATGAGCGGGACCATTATGAGCTATTGTCATTTGGTTTCAAACGTGGGAATCAATTTTGCAAATGGTTTTGGACCCCAACCCGGAGCTCTCATCCGAAATTCGGTCGATTCCAAGTTTTGTCTCGGTACGGATTGTATCAATTCGTGTACAGCGACCATTTCCGATCTTACTTTCACAAAAGTTTCGAACACGTCCGCAACCGTGACCATCGTTGATAATATTTCCACAAGTTGGGATTATCGGTTCTATCCGTACGGTTCTTCACCATCCAATTGGAACACCATCGCCTCCAATTCTTTTACGGTTTCCAATTTGTCCCCCAACACATATTATTTGTTGGAAGCCGAAAACAATTGTGTTTCGGGTTCTTTGGGAATATCCGTTTCACGGCTGTTATTGACCGATGCAGATTATTGCAACGGCGTGGAATTTGTGGACACCGGCGGGGTAAACGGGGATTATGGAGATGAGCAAACGCTTGTCAAAACTTTTTATCCGAGCGCGACAAATGGACAAACAACCTTGACTTTTACTGAATTCGACTTGGAATTGAACTACGATTTTATGAGCATTTACGATGGGGAAAATAGTAATTCCCCGGTATTTACAAAAGGAGAAAACCTTAGTGGCAATACTATTCCGGGACCCTTTACCTCCACCAACCCCACGGGGGCGATCACTGTTGAATTCACCTCGGACACGTATGTGAACGAAGCGGGCTGGAAAGCTTCCATCACTTGTGCTGCTCTTTCCACATCTGATTTTTCTGCTTCGTTTAAGGTGAAAATATACCCAAATCCCAGCAGTTCCTTGGTTCACATTGAATCAAAAACACCAGTAACTTCGCTAGAAGTTTACGATATTACCGGGAAATTGGTGTTGAAAAAAGCGGAAATCAATAGTCTTCAAACAAGTTTTGATTTTGAAGCCGTTGCAAATGGGGTTTACTTTGTTCAAATTTTCGCCGGAACAAGTTCTCAAACCTTGAAAATTGTCAAGGAATAAGAACGGCTCTTTTTCCAAGTTTTTGAGTTGACAGTGATAATCCGTACCTTTCAAGGTTATAGCGAAAGTGCCAAAACCCATGAACAATTACGAACTTATTTGCGCCAAATTAGAGGCGTTTATTAGAAAATACTATACCAACGAGCTCATCAAAGGCGCAATTTTGTTTTTCGCCACTGGTTTGCTTTATTTTTTGCTGTTGGTGTTTTTGGAGTACTTTTTTTGGTTGGGAAAAACCGGCCGAACGATTTTGTTCTGGTCGTTCATCATCGTGGAAATCGGGCTGTTGTTCCAGTTCGTGTTGCTGCCGATTTTCCGGCTTTTTAAACTTTCCAAAGGCATCGATTATGAAGCCGCTTCAACGATCATCGGGAACCATTTTCCGGAAGTGAACGACAAATTGTTGAACGTTTTGCAATTGAAGCAACAAAACGAAAATTCCGATTTGCTGTTGGCCGGAATCGATCAAAAAGCAGCGGAATTAAAACCCGTTCCGTTCCATTTTGCAGTCGATTTCAAAGGAAATTTAAAATATGTGAAATATGCCATCGTTCCAATTTTGGTGATTTTGACGATTTATATTTCAGGAAAAAGCACCTTGTTTTCCGACAGTTACAAACGCATAGTTCATTATGAAAAAGCCTACGAACCGCCGGCGCCGTTTCGGTTTTTGATTGGCAACGAAAATTTGCATGCCAAACAAAACGAAGCCTTCACCTTGAAAATTTTCACCAAAGGAAAGGTGGTGCCCGAAGATGTTTCCATTCACTTCAATGAAGAAACCTATTTTTTAAAGCCTATTTCGCCGGGGGTTTTTGAATATTCGTTCGAAAAAATCACTGATCCTGTTTCTTTTTATTTGAGCGCCAACGAAGTGCGTTCCAGAAATTATAAACTGAAAATGGTGGAAGTGCCGACTTTGTTGGATTTTGAAATGCAGTTGGATTATCCCGCCTACACCTTAAAAAATGACGAAACCATCAAAGGTTCCGGCAATGCGGTTTTTCCGGAAGGAACCCAAATTACCTGGAAATTAACGACCCGTTCTACCCAAAAAGTGGAATTGCGGTTGCAGGATACCACCCAATTATTCGAGAAAAACGGCGACAATTTTCGTTTTCAACAACGCATTTATCGAAACACCGCTTATCAAATATCCACTTCCAACGAAGCGGTGCGCGATTATGAAAAACTTTCCTATTCCTTGACGGCCATCAAGGACGAGTTTCCGACAATCGAACTAATGATGAAAATCGATTCGTTGGATCACAAAAGCATGTATTTCCACGGAAAAGTTTCGGACGATTATGGACTTACAAAACTGGAATTGGTCTATTATCCGATCAAAACCCCAAAAGCAAAAAAGAAGAAGCCGGTCGCTGTTTCAACTTCCACTTTTGATGAGTTTTTGTATGCTTTTCCCGACACCTTGCAATTGGAAAAAGGAACGGCCTATGAATTTTATTTTCAGGTGTTCGACAACGACGGCATTCACGGTGCAAAAAAAGCCAAAAGCGAACTTTTTTCCTTTCGAAAATTGTCCGATGCCGAAAAAGAGGCAAAACTGCTCGAAAACCAGAAAAACGCCCTTCAAGGAATGGACAAATCCTTGGAAAAACTGGAAGAGTCCGAGCAGGAAATTTCGGAGCTGAACCGCATGCAAAAAGAACAAAAACAGTGGAGCTACACGGATCGGAAAAAATTGGAAAACTTTTTGGAGCGTCAAAAAAAGCAACGCGAAATGATGCTCGATTATAACAAAAAGCTTCAAAATAACCTCGAAGAATTTCAACCCGAACAAGAAGACCCGTATAAAAAAGAGTTGCAGGAGCGTTTGGAGCGCAACGAAAAAAAGCTAAAAGAAAATGAGGAGCTTTTGAAGAAACTGGAAGAATACGCCAAAAAAATCAACAAAGAAAATTTGGGCAAAGAGTTGGAAGAGCTGGCGAAACAAAACATCAATCAACAGAAAAATTTAGAACAGTTATTGGAGCTCACCAAACGTTACTACGTAGAGCAAAAAGCCCAAAAAATCGCAGATGATTTGCAACGTTTGGCGAAAAAACAAGAAGAACTCTCGCAAAAAGGGGAGGAGAATACCAAAGCCGCCCAAGATTCGCTCACCAAAAAATTCGACGCGCTCAAAAAGGAAATGGATGCGTTGAAAAAGGAAAACCAAGGCTTGAAAAAGCCCATGGAATTGGGAATAGAGAAGCAAAAAGAACAAGAAATTTCGGAAGCACAGAAACAGGCCGGTGAAAAATTGCAACAATCCGAGCAATCCGAAAACAAAAACCAACAACAAAAAAGTAAATCCGCCGCGCAAAAACAGCAACAAAACGCAGCAGAAAAAATGAAAAAATTAGGACAGCAAATGCAATCGCAAATGATGATGGCCTCTTCAAAAGGAATGCAGGAAGATGCGGAAATGCTGCGCCAAATTTTGGACAACCTGATTACTTTTTCCTTTCAACAAGAAAACCTGATGGAAGATTTTCAAAAAATCCAAGAACGAAACCCCGTTTATGTCGAAAAACTAAAGCGCCAAAATCAATTGCGCACCAACTTTGAACACGTGGACGACAGCTTGTTCGCGTTGGCTTTGCGCAACCCGATGATTTCCGGGAAAATCACCGAAAAATTGACGGATGTTGCGTTCAACATCGATAAATCAATTGAGCGCTTGGCAGAAAACCAAATTAGGCAAGCTGTTGGTAGTCAGCAATATACAATAACCGGAGCAAACGATTTAGCATTGATGCTGGATCGGGCCTTGAGCCAAATGCAGATGCAAATGAAAGGCATGGGAATGGGCAAAGGAAAAAAAGGGCAAGGCCGTGGATTTCAATTGCCGGATATCATTAAAAAACAAGGGCAACTCGGTGAAAAAATGAAGCAAGGAATGCAAAAAGGAAAATCGGGACAAGGTAAAAAAGGCGAAACCGGAGAAGGAAACAAGGGAAAAAATGGAAACGGCAAACAAGGAAAAAGTGGAAACGGAAACGGAAACGGAAACAATGGAAGCAAACCCGGAAATAAAGATGGAAAAAACGGCAAAGGACAAGAGGGAATGAGTGGTGAATTGTACGAAATTTACAAACAACAACAACTATTGCGAAAGGCCTTGGAAGACAAAATCCGCCAATTGGGTTTGGGCCGCGACGCCAAACAACTCGCCAAGCAAATGGAACAAATTGAAAATGAACTGTTGCTAAAAGGTTTCAACGAACAGACTTTGCAAAAAATCATGGCGCTGCAACATCAATTGATGAAATTGGAGAAAGCAACCTACAAACAAGGAAAAGATAACAAGCGGCAATCTTCCACCAATTTCGACACGTTTGAAAACACTTCCAAAGCCAATCTTTTGAAAGCAAAAGAATATTTCAACACTACTGAAATTTTAAATCGCCAACGCTTACCTTTGCGGCAAAATTACCAAGAATTGGTGGAGGAGTATTTTCAAGAAAACAAAGATTGATGTCCGAAAAAATAGTATTTTCTTCAGCAAACGAATTTGAATTACAGCAAGAAAAAAATGTTCGAAACTGGCTGCTTTCCACAATTGAATACGAAAACAAAACCTTGGGTGAAATCGGG
Organism: Flavobacteriaceae bacterium; assembly: GCA_035705295.1. GTDB lineage: Bacteria > Bacteroidota > Bacteroidia > Flavobacteriales > Flavobacteriaceae > DASSWG01. The sequence continues at coordinate 43,145 of DASSWG010000016.1, read as the reverse complement.
TTTGTTTTTTGTGACGATGCTTTTTTGCTGAATTTGAACCAAGAATATTTGCAGCACGACACCTTTACGGACATTATCAGTTTCGATTATTCTTTTGGAAACACCCTGCAAGGCGAAATATACATCAGTACGGAGCGGGTGAAAGAAAACGCCGAAAAATACGACACATCATTTGAAAACGAATTGCGCCGGGTAATGGTGCATGGTGTTTTGCATCTGTGTGGTTACAAAGACAAAACCACCGAAGAAAAAGAAAAAATGCGGCAAAAAGAAGACGAAAAATTGCAATTGTTCCACGTGGAACAATCCCCGAAAAAACCATCTTCGTAGAGGCGCAATATTTTGCGCCTCCATAAAATCATAGGGTTTTTTCGACCCCAAAAAAAGTAAACAATGTTCAACAAACAATACGACGTCATCGTGGTCGGCGGCGGCCACGCCGGGAGCGAAGCGGCAGCAGCAGCAGCAAATATGGGCTGCCAAACCTTGCTGATCACCATGAATTTGCAAAATATCGCGCAAATGTCGTGCAACCCGGCCATGGGCGGAATTGCAAAAGGACAAATTGTGCGCGAAATCGACGCCATGGGCGGTTACAGCGGAATTGTGAGCGACACCAGCGCCATTCAATTCAAAATGCTGAACAAATCCAAAGGGCCGGCGATGTGGAGCCCTCGCGTGCAAAGCGACCGCATGCGTTTTGCGGAAGATTGGCGCCTAATGCTCGAAAAAACCGAAAACCTTGATTTTTATCAAGAAATGGTTGCGGGATTGATCGTGAAAAACCATCAAATTATCGGTGTAAAAACCTCGCTCGGAATCGAGGTAAAAGCAAAAACCGTGGTGTTGACCAATGGAACATTTTTGAATGGATTGATTCATATCGGTGAAAAAAACTTCGGAGGCGGAAGAGCGGGGGAGCGCGCCGCAACCGGAATCACTGCCGAACTGAACGCGATCGGTTTTGAATCGGGCCGAATGAAAACCGGTACCCCGCCACGCGTGGATGGGCGTTCGCTCGATTTTTCGAAAATGACGGAACAACCCGGCGACGAACACCCTCAAAAATTTTCTTACCTCGATGTTACCAAGCCATTGGAAAAACAAAGGTCTTGCCATATGACCTACACGTCGCTCGAAGTGCACGATTTGTTGCGCGAAGGTTTCGACCGATCGCCGATGTTCAATGGCCGCATCAAAAGTGTTGGCCCGCGTTATTGTCCGAGCATTGAGGACAAAATCAACCGGTTTGCGGACAAAGACCGACATCAATTATTCGTGGAGCCTGAAGGATGGAACACCGTTGAATATTACGTGAACGGGTTTTCCACCTCGCTTCCTGAAGATGTGCAATACCAGGCTTTAAAATCGGTGGAAGGTTTTGAAAACGTGAAATTTTTTCGCCCCGGATATGCGATCGAATACGACTATTTTCCACCGACACAATTGAAGCACACTTTGGAAACCAAATTGGTGGATGGATTGTTTTTCGCCGGGCAAATAAACGGCACCACCGGCTATGAAGAAGCTGCGTCGCAAGGATTGATGGCCGGAATAAACGCCGCCTCGAAAGTGCAAGAAAAGCCAGAATTTATTTTACAACGCAACGAAGCCTACATCGGGGTTTTGATCGACGACTTGATCACCAAAGGAACGGAAGAACCCTACCGAATGTTTACTTCGCGGGCCGAATATCGCACCTTGTTACGTCAGGACAATGCCGATTTTCGCCTGACGGAAAAATCCCATCAATTAGGTTTGGCATCGGAAAAACGTTTGCAAAGAATGGAAGAAAAGCGAAATGCCTCTGAAGCATTCGTCGATTTTTTCAAAGCAACCAGCATCAGCCCGGAAGAAGCAAATCCGGTGTTGGAAGCAAAAAACTCGGCTCCGGTTTCACAGAGCGGAAAAATGTTCAAGTTGTTCGCACGACCGAACATTTCCATGGAAGATGTGCGAAAATTCGAGGCGGTTGAAAAATATATCCAAGCCAACAATTTGGACGAAGAAGTCTTGGAGCAAGCTGAAATCCAAGTAAAATATTCCGGCTATATCGAAAAAGAAAAACAAAATGCCGACAAGCTGAACCGTTTGGAAGATCTAAAGATTCCCGCGAATTTCGATTATTCCAACATCAAATCTATGTCGATGGAAGCCCGTCAAAAACTAAACAAAATTCAACCGGTCACCGTTTCACAAGCTTCACGTGTAAGTGGAGTCAGCCCTAGTGATATTTCTGTTTTATTGGTGTATTTGGGACGGTAATTATCGAATTGTTCCACGTGGAACATTTTGGGACGTGGCGATTGGGTGACTGGGCGACTGGGCGATTGGGTGACGGGGTGACGGGGTGACTGGGCGAAAAAAACGATTACATTTAAAAAATCACAAACCTTAAATGAACTTCAACTCTACAGACCTGCGTCCTTTTTTGACATGTAAAGACCACATGGTTTCCGGTGAAAATTTCGATTTGTTGCACAATTCGGAATATGACTTGTTGGTGACTTCTCCAAAACCAACTGCAGAGAAACTGTCCGAATATTACAAAAGCGACGATTATATTTCGCATACCGATTCGAAAAAAACTTTGTTCGACAAAGTTTATCAATTGGTAAAATCCATTATGCTGAAAAAGAAAATCGGATTATTGGAAAAACATTTTCCACAAAAAGGAAAGGTTTTGGACATCGGCGCGGGAACCGGTGATTTTTTAAAAATGGCAAAAAATTCAGGTTGGAAAATCCACGGAGCGGAACCCAACAAAAAAGCACGTGAACTTGCTCGCCAAAAAAAAATCATCTTGAACGAACACACCGAAAATTTCCCTGATTCAAATTTTGATGCGATTACGATGTGGCATGTGTTGGAACACATTCCGGATTTGGAAAAGCAATTGCAAGAACTCGATCGGCTTTTAAAAAAAGACGGCGCAATTTTCGTGGCCGTTCCCAACTTCAAAAGTTACGACGCCGAACATTACCAAGAATTTTGGGCCGCTTATGATGTGCCGAGACATTTGTGGCATTTTTCAAAAACTTCCATTTCCAAGCTTTTCAAAAAGACAAATTTTGAACTGGAAGAAATTGCTCCTTTAAAATTTGATGCTTATTATGTCAGTTTGCTTTCCGAAAAACACAAAACCGGAAAATCAAATGTCGCAAAGGCATTTTGGACCGGATTTCGCTCCAACCAAAAAGCCAAACGCACCAATGCGTATTCTTCACTTATTTATGTGCTGAAAAGACACTGATTTTTATTTTAAAGCGTTTTAACGGCACTTTGTGCTTCAGCCAATGCTAAGAGCTTGCTCCTTGTGAAACCAAACAATAATGCGGATAATACGAAGTCGATTTTGATCGAACGGTTTTATTTAAAAAGCTTTTTGAATAGATTTTAGTTATACTTTGTTTTGTACGGGATTTCCAAAGGCTAAAAAAATAAATCCGTTTTGAAACCACTCGTCAAGAATGTTTACATTTGCCAAAAATCTAAAACAAAAAACATGAAAAAATCGATTTTCCTTTTGATGGGAATTTTTTTATTGGTTTCCTGCAATCAGGAAAAAACCGCTTATGTGAACAACAAAAAGTTGATCCAAGAGTATAAAGGAATGGAGGACACCGAAGCAGAATTCACCAAAAAAACGGAAAGCATTACGAAAAGTTTGGATTCCGTTGCGTTGAAGTTTCAACAAGAAGTCCAGGCCTATCAAGCAGCTTCGCAAAGCATGTCCTCTTCGGAGCGACAAAAAAAGGAAGAAGAATTAATGGCCAAACAACAACAACTTCGTCAACGGCAACAAATGATCGGGCAGGCGATGAACCAGCAAAGCACCAAAGCCATTGACTCCATCATCACGGTCGTGAAAGATTTTGTGGCCGAATACGGAAAAGAGCACGGGTACACCTATATTTTCGGTTCCACCGAAGCGGCGAACATTATGTACGCCAAAGAAGGAAAAGATGTAACGGAAGAGATTCTAAAAGAATTGAACGCGGCTTACGAAAAATAAAAAACAGCCTTCTTTTTACTTTCAAAACCCGAGCTTTTTGTTCGGGTTTTTTAGGCCTTCGCATGCAACAACCGCGTCAATTTTATCGACAAATCCGTCAAGATGATTTTGGCGTTGCCATTGCGTTCGATATGAAAAAGTGCATTTTGCAATTCGTTTTTTATTGGAACAATGTTGTTGCCATGAACAAATGGCGCAAATTTTTCCAACGAAAAGCCTTTGGTTTTTGGGGAAAGATAGACCAATTTTTCACTTTTGTAATTCCACAACAAAGCTTGCCGAAAAAAATCCAAACAATACAACAAAAATTTCTTTTGGGTTTCCCTGCCCGTTTTTGCGATTTCCTCGCTCCACGAAATCAGTTCGCGGATACTGGCTTTGTTTCCTTTTGCCTTGAACGCCGATCGAACCCACGCAATGAACCAGGTTTCAAACTGCTCTTCCCCTTCCGATTCTTGTAAAATGTGCAGCGCGTTGGTGAAACTACCGTTGGCTTGCCGGGCAACAAGTCCGGCATTTGCAGCATCGGTTTTTTCCTTTAAAGCTTCGGCTATCACGGCTTCTCCCAACGGTGGAAAATGCAACACTTGACAACGCGACCGGATGGTTTGCAACAATTGCGCTTCGTCTTCCGCAATCAAAATCAAAACCGTGTCGTTTGGCGGTTCTTCTATCAATTTCAACAATTTGTTGGAAGCCGAATTGTTCATTTTTTCCGCTTGCCAAACAAGCATGATTTTATAACCGCCTTCATATGATTTTAGCGACAACGACTTCACAATTTCCTGCGCTTCATCGACCCCAATTTGGCCTTGTTTGTTTTCAATTCCAAGTTTTTGGTACCAATCGAACAAACTTCCGTAGGGGTTTGTGTGCACAAATTCGCGCCATTCTTCCAAAAAATGATTGGAAACCGGATGTTTTTTTACCTTTTGGTTGACGGCGACCGGAAACGAAAAATGCAAATCGGGATGCGCCAATTTGTTGCACATCGTATTGCACGAAACATTTTCACCGTTGTTCTCCCCTTTATTTTGGCACAAAAGATATTGTGCGTAAGCAATTGCCATCGGCAAAGTTCCGCTACCGTTGGATCCCACAAACAATTGCGCATGCGGAACCCTTCCTTTATCGGCACTAGCCGTTAGGTGGGTTTTTATATGCTCAAGACCGATTATTTCAGAAAACAACATTGCAGCGAAGCTACAAATTAATGAGAATTAATGCGAATTAAATCGAAATAAAACTCATCCATGAAAAGAAATTGCAAGATGGCCGCTATTGATAAAAATGGCTTATTTTTGGAAAAATTTTTTTTAGATGAAGACCCTTTCCGATTTTAATTTTCAAGGAAAACGCGCCCTGGTCCGCGTAGATTTCAATGTGCCTTTGGACGATGAACTAAACGTGGTCGATGCCTCGCGGATCGAAGCCGCAAAACCGACCATTTTGGAAATCATCCGTGGCGGCGGAAGTGCAATTTTAATGTCGCATTTGGGCCGGCCAAAAGGAAAAGAAGAAAAATTTTCGCTCCGCAACATTGTGGAAGAAGTGGCCCGGGTTTTGGATGTTCCGGTGAAATTTATTGACGATTGTGTCGGGGAAAAAGTAGAAGAAGCTACAAAAAACCTACACCCTGGAGAAGTGTTGCTGCTCGAAAACCTACGCTTCCACCACGAAGAAAAAGAAGGCGATGAAAATTTTGCGAAAGCCTTGGCACAACTTGGCGATATTTATGTAAACGACGCTTTTGGCACCGCCCATCGCGCGCACGCTTCCACTACAATTGTGGCTCAATTTTTTGAAGAAAAGTGTTTTGGAAAACTCTTGGCAAAAGAAATCGAAAGCTTGAATAAAGTACTGAACGCTTCCCAAAATCCGGTCACGGCCGTTTTGGGGGGTGCAAAAGTTTCCACCAAAATAACGGTCATCGAAAACATTTTGCCAAAAATCGACCATCTGATCATCGGTGGTGGAATGACCTTCACCTTCATCAAAGCCCAAGGTGGAAATGTGGGGAACTCGTTGGTTGAAGAAGACAAAATGGAGTTGGCCTTGCAAATTTTGGAAAAAGCAAAAGCCGAAAACGTTCAAATTCACTTACCGGTCGATGCGATAATCGCCGATGATTTTTCTGCGGGAGCGAACACAAAAACAGCAAAAATAGACCAAATTCCCGATGGTTGGATGGGCTTGGACGTGGGGCCGGAAACCTCCGAAATTTTCCATGAAATCATCCTAAAATCCAAAACCATTCTTTGGAACGGGCCCTTGGGTGTTTTTGAAATGGAAGCATTTTCAAAAGGAACCATTGCCCTTGGAAAATCCATTGCCGAGGCCACACAAAAAGGTGCTTTTTCGTTGGTGGGCGGAGGCGACAGCGTGGCGGCCGTGAAAAAATTCGGCTTCGAAAAGGAAGTAAGCTACGTTTCCACCGGTGGCGGCGCCATGTTGGAAATGTTGGAAGGAAAAACCTTGCCCGGAATTGCCGCAATAATGAGGGAATAAATCCGTTTAAAAATGGAATGTTTTTTGTGCAAATTTGAAAAATGTTCGTTCAAGAAACTTTACCTAATAATGGTATTGCTCAACCGATAAATAGTTTTCAAAAAACCCCCCAAAACCAACCTTTTATGAAAACCGGACGTCACCCGAATAAATTTCTTTTCACCCTCCTATTTGTTTGTGCCCTTTTTTCTGTACAAGCACAAACCCCAGAAAAAGGGCGCACGCTCAAAAAAGACACCCTTCAAGTTTCCGATAGTTTGAAAGTGGTGAAATTGAGCGAAAATTTAGAAGGGAACGCGCCGTTCAAACGTGTTTTAAAAGATTCTGTTTTCTTTCATTTGAAAAAATATGAATTTGCAGCACGGATCGATTCCTTGTGGTTACAAGAAATGCTCGATTCCAAATTGTACGAAGAAATGCAAGCGGTGGTTCAAAACGAACCTTATCAAGATGAGATTTCCCAAAACCTTTCCACCGAAACTTTAAAAGCCCGGCTTGTCAAAATCGATGCAAAAACCCCTTTTAAAGTGGTTTATAATTCGTCGATCGAAAGCGTGATCCGTCGCTATTTGAAATGGAACAAGCAAAAAACCGAACAATTGATGGCTTTGAGCGCCTATTATTTCCCAATGTTTGAAGAAAGTTTGGCAAAGTACAACATTCCATTGGAAATGAAATACTTGGCAATCGTGGAATCCGCTTTGCAACCGCGGGCCAAATCGTGGGTCGGCGCCACCGGACTATGGCAATTTATGTTCGCCACCGGAAAAATGCACGATTTGGGCGTGAGCAGCTATGTCGATGAGCGAATGGACCCAATCCTCGCCACCCAAGCCGCTTGCGAATACCTTTCCACTTTGTACAACATGTTCGGCGATTGGAACCTCGCGTTGGCTTCGTACAACGCCGGACCGGGAAATGTAGCCCAGGCAATAAGAAGAAGTGGCGGCAACAAAAACTATTGGGAAATACGCCGCTATCTTCCGCGCGAAACTGCCGGATATGTCCCCGCATTTTTTGCTTCCATGTACCTTTTTGAGTATGCTGAAGAACACGGGCTGCAAGCCAAAATGCCGCCAATTGCCCATTTCGAAACCGACACCATCCACGTGAAAAAATTGTTGACTTTCGAACACATTTCAGAAGTGATCGGCACCGACATGGAATTGTTGGAGTTTTTAAACCCGAGCTACAAACTGAACATTATCCCTTATATCGAAGACGAAAATTATTATTTACGGTTGCCAATTCGCGATGCCGGATTGTTTGTGGCGAACGAAGCCGCGATTTACGGTTACGCACAAAAAGAAATTGCTTCGCGCGAAAAACCACTTCCGAGGTATTTGGAAGCCGATGATAAAATCCGTTACCGGGTTCGAAGCGGTGATGTTTTGGGAACGATTGCTGAAAAATATGGCGTTCGTGTGAGCCAAATCAAAAATTGGAACCACCTGCGCAGCAGCCGGATCCGCATTGGTCAACGCTTGACCATTTATCCACGCAAACCTGTGGTGTTAGGCGTTTCAACGAAAAAACAGCAACAAAAAAAACCTTCCCTATCAGAATATGTCGTTCAAAAAGGAGATTCTTTGTGGAGCATTTCCCAAAAATTTCCGGGAATTAGTGTCCAAAATATTCAAAAGTGGAACGATATTAGTGGTACAAACCTCAAACCTGGCATGAAACTCAAACTTTCCGAAGGATAAGCGAGGGTTTTTCAGCTAAAAAACCACCTTCTGAAATGAAAAAGATTACCTTGATGCTGCTCAGCATCGTGTTTTTTTGTGCTTGCGACGAACAAAAAGTCGTTTTGCCCAGTTCTTCTGGAAACATCAATGAACTTTCGGTGGTTATCGACAACAATTTATGGCAAGGACAGGTCGGCGAAACCATTCGTGAACATTTTGCCAGAAACGTGCGGGGGTTGCCCCAACAAGAACCTTTGTTCACCCTCAATCAAATTCCTCCCCAGGTTTTCAGCGGATTTGTGCGCAACAGCAGGATTTTTCTTAAAATTGAAAAAGACAATCCAAAAGGAATCGGCGTTTTAATCGATTCTTTTGCCCGACCGCAAACCGGCATTATTGTTTCCGCGCCCACCAACGACCAACTAATTGGGCTCATTAATAAAAATGCGCCTGAAATTATTTCAAAACTCAAACAACAAGAACTGGAAGAGAAGCAGCGACGTATTCACAAATCCTTGAAACCCGATCAGTTATTGGAAGAGAAATTGGGCGTTTCTCTAAAATTCCCCACGGCTTATCGCTACGCAAAAACTACCGATGATTTTTTCTGGATACGGAAGGACCTTGCAAACGGAAGTATGGAAATTTTGGTGTATGAGGTTCCGATGAGCGTAATCGACAAAGACACCAATGTAATCGGAAATATTATAAAAATGCGCGATTCAATCGGAAAAAAATTCATTCCCGGACCAACCGAAGGTTCCTATATGATCACCGAAAAAGCCTATGCCCCCTATCTTTTCCAAACAAAAATCGACGGAAAATTCGCTTATTTGACCAAAGGAACTTGGGAAGTGGAAAATGCGTTTATGGCCGGCCCGTTCATCAATTATGCCGTACGTGACGAAAAGAACGACCGCTATCTTATTTTGGAAGGCTTTGTTTTTAAACCTTCGGCCCGAAAACGCAATAATGTTTTTGAATTGCGCGCCATTTTAGAATCGGCCGAAATAAAATAAGATCCGCCCAAGCCTTTAAAAGCAAAAGAATTATGTTCCGGAAAAACGGGTTTTTTTATGGCATTTGCAGCTTGATCCTTTTTCTGGGTTCCTGCTCTTCCGATGATGTTTCGACGAAACCAACAACCCCTGAAAAACTTCCTGCGGAAACATTTATGAACGTTTCTTATGGAAATGACCCGCAACAGGTTTATGATATTTATTTGCCGGAAAACCGCTCCTCGGAAACCACAAAAGTCTTGATTTTGATTCACGGCGGTGGTTGGACCGGGGGCGACAAAAGCGAAATGACCGGTTTTATCGACGATTTACAAAAAAAGCACCCAAGCCTTGCAATTGTGAACATGAACTATGTGCTGGCTACTACTTCAATTCCGGCTTTTCCCGATCAATTTTTGGATGTTGACCGCGTGATCGAACAGTTGACCTCCCAAAAAGAAGAATTGCAAATTTTACCTGAATTTGGCCTGATCGGAGTGAGTGCGGGAGCGCATATTTCACTAATGTACGATTATGTTTACGACACCGATGATCAGGTAAAAATGGTGTGCGACATCGTTGGCCCAACCAATTTCACCGATCCGTTCTATGCTGAAAACCCCGATTTTGAATTGGCGCTTTCGCTTTTGGTGGACGAAAGTGCCTACCCAACCGGCACGGATTATGCAGCAATACTCAGCCCTGCGCTACAGGTTTCGACCGCCAGCAGCCCTTCTATTTTGTTTTATGGCAACCAAGACCCGTTGGTTCCGCTGACAAACGGCCAATTGCTGAACTCCCAATTGAACGAAGCCGATGTTCCGCATGATTTTACCGTTTATGAAGGCGGTCATGGAAACTGGTCGGCCACCAGTTATGAAGACTTAACGGTAAAATTGAATGCTTTTATAACTGCACATTTGGGCAATTAATTGAAAATTGTTTCAATCCCAAAACCCTTATCTTTGCCAAAAAAAGATTTTGGACAGCATCACACTTACAAATATCCGGGCCTATTCGTTTCACGGCTGTTTGACCGAAGAAGGAAAAATAGGCAGCGACTACCGGATTGACCTCACAATAAAAGCCAACTTGAAAAAATCGGCCAAAAGCGATAATTTGCAGGATACAGTCGATTATGTTCGCTTAAACCAAATCGTAAAGGAAGAAATGGCAATTCCGTCAAAACTGTTGGAAAAGGTTGCGGAACGCATTCTTTCAAGGGTCTTTAAGGAACTGAAATTGGTAAAAAAAGCGAGTGTTCGGGTTTCAAAAATAAACCCCCCTTTGGGCGGCGATGTGGAAATGGTGAGCGTAAAATTGACGAAACGCAGGTAATTTGTTTTTAGGTGCGACAAAAATTAGTATCTTTGCTCTCCTAAAAAAGGTGTCGTGGCCGAGTGGCTAGGCAGAGCTCTGCAAAAGCTCGTACAGCGGTTCGAATCCGCTCGACACCTCAAAAGCTCCTGAAAAGGGGCTTTTTTTATTTGTTCTGACCTTAGGAAAAAAGAAGGTTGTTTTTCAGGAATAATCTGCTCCATTTTGTGCTCGATTTTTTCAGCTTCGCTGGGAAAAATACCCCGAACGATCAATATTCCACCAAAAACAATAATGAGCACACTGATTATTTTTTTGGTTTTGTAGATCCGTATTGGCGTCAACTTGTGGTTCAATTTTTTTGCCAACAAGATTTTAAAAATATCGAGGGTCAAGTAGGTGGCCAAAACCGTGCAGAAAAAAATAAACAAGCGTTCCGGGTTCATTTTCATCGTGGGGCCAAAAACAATGATCAACCCCAGCCAAAACCCAAGCACGCCGATATTCACGAAATTCAACAAAAAGCCTTTGACGCCCAACCCAAAATAGTCGCTTTTTTTAAGTTTCCGAAGTTCCGAAGTTGCGGTTTGGGGAACGGCTTTTTTCTGATTGATGTAGGAAATCACCCCATAAGTGGCTAAAATTCCACCGCCAAAAATAAAAAGCGCCGGGTCGTCCTGAATTTTTTGCAAGAGTTTATTGGTACTAAAATAGGCGATCAGCAAAAAAACCACATCTGCCAAAAAAACGCCCAAATCGAAACACATTGCTGCCCGAAAACCTTTCAATGCGGCCGTTTCCAACAATACAAAAAACACAGGCCCCAATAAAAAAGCCAAAAAAATACCGATTGGAATCGCCGCAAAAACATCTTGAAACATCTGGACAGTTAACTTTTGAACAAAGGTAAGGAATTCTTATTTTTCAATATTGCGCGGCCAAGCCCACAAAAATATCCGTCCAGTCCACTTCGCCGTAATCTTTTCCCAACCGGACCATGATCAAATCTTTATTGGGGTTCACGTAAATAAATTGCCCCAAAATTCCTTTGGCCATAAAATCACCGTTTTTTGTGGGCAGCCACCATTGGTGTTGGTAAAACCAAGGGCTGGCATTGGTTGTGTCCACTTTTGTGGATGTTTCCACCCAGTTTTTGGGAACCAGTTGTTTTTTGTTCCAATTGCCTTCGCGAAGGTACAAACGTCCAATTTTAGCATAATCAATTGCCCGGGCGTTTAAACAACAGAATGTTTTTTCAATGCCGTTTTTCTCGTCCAAACTCCAAGTGGCGTTGTATTCCATTCCCAAAGGTTTCCATAGTTTTCGTTCCAAATATTCTGAAAGCGTGGTGTCTTCCGGCAAAGCGTTGCTCAACACCAGTCCAAGAATTTGAGAGTTTCCGCTGGCGTAATCGAATTGTGTGCCGGGCGGGGTTTCCACTTTTAAACGTTTGGTTTTTTTAACAAGGTTTCTTCCATAATAAAAAGCGGCAGCGTCGCCAAACGGGTTCCAATAACTTTCGGTGAATTGTATGCCCGAAGTCATTTGCAACAGATTTTCGAGCGTTATTTGGCCGAATTTTTCCGATTTCATTTCCGGGATGTATTTGGTCACAGGGTCTTGAACGGAGGAAATATACCCGTCTTCGATGGCCATTCCCACTAAAATGGAAAGCACCGATTTTGCCATTGAAAACGAAGGGACAACCGATTCTTGTGAATATCCGTCAAAATATTCTTCGTAATACAAGGAATCGTTTTTGATGATCAAAAAGGCGACGGTTTCGTGGTTTTCCAAAAAACGCTCGAACGAAATGCTGGAGGAATCATTTTTGGTGAATTTTTTCGGAACGGTCGGGTTCACCGCTTTTGGAAAAAAGAATTTTGTGGAATCGGTTTCAACGGTTCGGTTCGGAAACTTTTTATGGTCCTTGATATCGGCAAAATTGTACACGATCATTTTCCCCACTTGGCAAGACTGGAAGAAAGCGACCAAAAATAGAATCAAAATGATCCTAACGGAGAATTTTCGGAAGGGATAGCTACGGAACATTTTATACAATCTACAATTTTTACAATTTACAGTAAACTTAATATTCCACATCCAACCTGCTGCCGATCAAGTTGAAATCCATTTGGCGTTTCACCAGATCGGCATTTTTTACAGTGATGTACACTTCGTCACCCAATTGGTACATTTTCTTTGTTTTTCGGCCGATTACAGCGTAGTGTTCCGCGTCAAAATCGAAATGATCTTCTTTGATATCACGCAAACGGATCATTCCTTCGCATTTGTTTTGGATGATTTCCACAAATATTCCAAAATCCGTCACTCCGGAAATTACGCCCAGAAACTGCTCGTTTTTGTGGTCTTGCATAAATTTTATCTGCATATATTTTGTCGAATCGCGCTCGGCGTTCGTGGCAAGGTTTTCCATTTCGCTGCTGTGCTTGCATTTTTCCTCGTATTCCTCTTGGTTGGCCGAAGGTTTTTTGTCGAGATAATGTTGCAGCAACCGGTGCGCCATCACATCCGGATAGCGGCGAATGGGCGAGGTAAAATGTGAATAATGATCGAACGCCAAGCCGTAATGACCAATGTTCTCGGTGCTGTAATAAGCTTTGCTCATGGTTCGGATCGTGAGCGTGTCCACCAGGTTTTGTTCCTTTTTTCCTTCTACATCTTTGAGCAAGGTGTTCAACGAAGACGCAATGGTGTTTTTGTTGTGCAAATTGATTTTGTACCCGAATTTTTCGATCACGGTTTGCAAGGTGGCCAATTTGTCGTCTTTGGGTTCGTCGTGGCAACGATAAACAAAGGTTTTTTCCGGTTTTTGTTTCCCGATGAATTCCGATACTTTTTTGTTGGCCAACAACATAAATTCCTCAATGAGTTTATTGGCATCTTTTGAAGTTTTGAAAAACACCCCGACCGGTTCGTTGTTCTCGTTCAAGTCGAATTTTACTTCGACCGTGTCGAACGAAATCGCACCGTGAACCATTCTTCGGGCGCGCATTTTTTTTGCCAAATCGTCCAATTCCAAAACCGCTTCCACAATTTCGGGTTGTGCTTTGTAGCTTTTTCCGGTGATGGAAATTTCTTGTGGAATTTCACCTCCTTTGGTTTCGATTATCTGCTGTGCTTCTTCATAGGCAAACCGTGCATCGCTGTAGGTCACCGTTCTTCCGAACCATTCCTTTTTCAAATTGGCGTTGTCATCGATTTCAAAAACCGCGGAAAAGGTATATTTTTCTTCGTTTGGGCGAAGCGAACAAGCGTTGTTGGACAAAACTTCCGGCAACATCGGCACGACGCGGTCCACCAAATAAACCGAAGTTGCGCGTTCGTATGCTTCATCGTCCAAAATAGTTCCGGGTTTTACATAATGCGAAACATCGGCGATGTGGATCCCCACCTCAAAATTTCCATTGTCGAGTTTTTTGAAGCTCAACGCATCGTCAAAATCTTTCGCGTCTTTTGGGTCGATGGTAAACGTAAGGGTTTCGCGCATGTCGCGCCGTTTCTTGATTTCTTTTTCTTGAATGGAAGTATCGAGCTGATCGGCAAATTTTTCGACTTCTTTTGGGAACTCGTACGGCAACCCATACTGTGCCAAAATAGCATGCATTTCGGTTTCGTGTTCGCCGGGTTTTCCGAGGATTTCTTTTACGCGACCAATGGGCGAATCGGCTTTTGGGGGCCAATCTTCCAGTTCCACCAACACCATAATTCCATTTTCCGCACCCAAAGTGTTGTTTTTGGGAACAAAAATATCGGTGTACATTTTTGGATCCTGCATGGAAACGAACCCAAAGTTTTCTTGCAAGTGCAAAACCCCAACAAATTCGGTTTTTTTGCGTTGGACAACCGCACTTATTTCGCCTTCCAATTTTCCACTTCGCTTTCGTTTGTAGATATACACACGTACTTCATCACCATGAAAAGCTTTGTTGAGCTTGTTTTTCGGAACATAAATATCGTCTTCCAAACCTTCCACAACAACATACCCGTCGCCTTTGGAGGTCATGTCCAATATTCCAATATGATAATCGTCGTTATCTTTTATCCGGAATTTTCCGCGAGAGGTTTCTTCTATTTTCCCTTTCTCGGCAAGTTGTGCAAGTTTTTTTACAATTTGGTTCCGGCTGCTGGCGTCGGCAACCCCTATCCTTGAACTGATTTGTTTATGGTTAAAATCCTGAAAAGGTTTTTCGCTTAAAATTTCAAGAATTTGTTGCGTTAAATTATCCTTTCTAGGTGCGGATTTTCTGTTCTTTCTCTTTTTTGTCATCTATCTATTTATAATCGCATAAAATTACAGTTAAAAAACCACTTTTCAATACCAATCCTTAAAAGCTTGTGTTAATGCTTTTGTTAACTTTTTGTTAATCATACTTTCAACTTTTACCTATGAAATAAACTTCATAGGAAAATTTAACACAATAGAAGGCTTACTTATGTTAAATATTTTATAAATTTGGTTCAAGCATTTAACATATTATGTGGAAATCCAAAAAATACATCGCAGTACTTATTTTATTGTTCTTGCTGGGGATTTGTGCCGTGGTGGCCTACATTAATATTTCCTTGGAAAAAAACCAACATAAAAACATGATCGAAGCGACAGAATAATTTTCTTCCAAATTGTCGCGAATTTCCCTTAACTTTAGGGGATGAACAATTTTGTTACCATTGCCACTTTTACCTATCATCACGAATATGTTGTGCTGAAATTGCTGTTGGAGCAAAAGAACATCCGGTTTTTCTTTCAAAACGAAACCATCATAGGGCTGGTGCCTTTTTATTCCAATGCGCTCGGGGGAATTTTTCTGAAAGTTCATCCCGAAGATGTGGAACGCGCCAAAAAAATAATGGATAAGTTTGGGAAAAATCCCGTTCTGAAAATTGTTTGAAAACCCCAAATGTTTTCAACACCTATTCAATAATCATTTTTCTTTTTTAAAATTTTAAAATAAACAATGATGCTTATGATTGTTCGTGAACAACGGTATATTTTTAACCGGTAAAAGTTGCATATTGATTTATGATTTTTAGAAAACAGGTTCTCAACAACCGTTATTATCGGAAACGGCTGAAAACGAATTAATTTAAGGTTTTATTAACAAAGGTTAACAACTGATTTTTACCCAAAACAACCAATAAGTATTTTAAAAATTACGGTGGAAAAATTGGTTTTTAGTATGGATAACTTTTCAGCAAAATCTGACAACTAAATTTTGTAAAAAGGATTTTTATTTGTTATCAAAAACAAGTTGTACGAATCTGAAAATACTTTTGAAAATTAGTGCAAAGTTGTTCACAAATAACGGTTCACTTTAATTTTTTGTGAATTAACCAATTGCGTTTTTTAATTAACAATGCATTTGTGGCAGTTTGATTATCTTTGTTTGCTCACCAAAAACACACTCATGAAAATAGCAATTGGCAACGATCACGCTGGAACATCGTATAAGTTTGAAATTATAAAGTATTTGGAATCAGAAGGTTTTGAAGTTATCAACCACGGAACCGATTCCGAAACCAGTGTGGATTACCCGGATTTTGTGCATCCCGTAGCACAAGATGTGGAAGGCGGAAATGTGAATTTTGGAATCATAATTTGTGGCAGCGGAAACGGAGCTTCCATGACCGCCAACAAACATGCTGGCGTACGCTCGGCCTTGTGTTGGACCAAAGAAATTACCGAACTGGCGCGTCAACACAACGATGCGAATATTTTAGGACTTCCGGCGCGTTTTATTTCGGTTCCGCAAGCGATCGACATGGTAAAAACCTTTTTGAACACTGGTTTTGATGGCGGCCGTCACGAAAATAGGGTTAAAAAAATTCCCTGCATTTGAGTTTATGGAACATTCGCACAGCCACCACGGTCATACGCATTCTGAAATAAAAGGTAAAAACCTGCTGATTTCCATTTTGTTGAATGTGGCAATTACCTTGGCACAAGCAATTGGCGGATTGATCAGCGGAAGCCTTTCGTTGCTTTCCGATGCCTTGCACAATTTCACCGATGTGGTTTCGCTGATCATCAGCTATGTGGCGAACCGGTTTTCCAAAAAAGAAGCTTCGCTCCAAAAAACATTTGGCTATAAACGCGCCGAGATTATCGCCGCTTTTGTGAACGCTTCCACCTTGATGGTGATTTCCGTATTGTTGATCATCGAAGCGGTCAAACGCTTTCTTGACCCGACCGAAATTCAAGCCGGGCTGGTTATTTGGTTGGCGTTGTTGGCCATTGCCGGAAACGGGTTCAGTGTTTTGTTGCTGAAAAAAGACAGCGGAAAAAACATGAACATGCGGTCGGCCTATTTGCATTTGCTGACCGATATGTTGGCTTCCGTTGCGGTATTCATCGGTGGTTTGTTGATGAAATTCTACCAACTTTTTTGGATCGACAGCGTGCTCACTTTTGCCATTGCGGTCTATTTGATCATTGTGGGCTACGATTTGTTGAAATCTTCGTTCAACGTGCTGATGCTTTTCACGCCCGACGATATTCCCATCCAAGAAATCGTAAAACACATTTCGGTGATCCCGGAAATAAAAAATGTGCACCACGTCCATATTTGGCAATTGAACGAAACGGAAGTGCACATGGAAGCGCATATTGATTTTTACAGCAACATCAGCCTTTCGGAATTCGACGTGATTTTGGAAAAAATCGAAGCCATTATCCATAAAGATTTTGGCATCAACCACGTGAACATCCAACCCGAATTCAACAAACCCGACAGCAAAGACATGATCGTGCAGGATTGATTTTTTTTGGTTGTATTTGATAGAAACATAAAAAATGATGGCTCTATATTGAATATAGTGGGTTCTTCCTGTAATGAATTTCACGCAACGAGCGCAGCTGTTTCGTAGCGATACGCTGCGCGGCACTTTGCGGCCGCCGCGAGAAATTAAACGTCATTGTTTTTACCCACTTGAAATTACATAGAAACAAAACAATGCACATCACCACAAAAAATTTTGACGAACTTTCCCGATCGGAATTGTACGAAATACTGCAATTGCGCACTGAAATTTTTGTGGTGGAACAAAACTGTGCCTACCAAGATTTGGACGGAAAAGACCAACAAGCATTGCATGTTTTAGGAACAAAAAACAACAAAATTGTTGCTTATGCGCGATGTTTCGCCCCCGGTTTGTATTTTGAAGAAGCCGCGATTGGAAGGATTTTGGTGAAAGCGGACGAACGAAAATTCGGGTTGGGGCATCAAATTGTGGAAGCGTCGATCAAGGCCCTTGAAGAAAAATTCCGACCCAAAACCATCCAAATTTCCGCACAACAATATTTGATTGCATTTTACGAAACCCATGGGTTCGAAACCATTGGCGAAGGTTATTTGGAAGACGGGATTCCGCACATTGCGATGCTGAGGAAACGTTAAAAATCGCTGTGTTTTTGTTTGTGTAAAAAACAAAAAACACATAATTTTGTTTTTTTTGAAAACAATTTTTCTTATTTTTGTTTAAATTTAAAACAAAATGGAAGAATTATTTGTTGTTCAAGAATTATTGTTCTCCCAAGTTTCTGCAAAAAAAAGATACCTTTTAAGGGAAATAAATTGGTCCAATCGATTAATTGGCATTAAAGGAGCGCGCGGTACGGGAAAAACGACTTTGTTGCTACAGCGCATAAAATTCGATCTATTAAAAGATGAAAAAGTAGAAGTGTTGTATGCTAGTTTGGACGATCTTTATTTTTTACAGCACACTTTGGTGGATTTGGCCAAAGAGTTTACACTTCGGGGCGGAACCCATTTATTTTTGGACGAAGTACATAAATACCCCCATTGGTCCCGGGAACTCAAATTGATCTATGACCGCTACCAAAATTTGAATGTTGTGTTTACCTCCTCATCAATGCTTGGGGTTTACAAAGGCGAATCGGATTTGAGCCGCCGCGCGGTCACTTATCGATTGAATGAATTTTCTTTCCGTGAATTTTTACATTTTGAACAGGGAATGGAACTGCCTATGTTCGATTTGGAAGAAATCATAAAAAACCACAAGGAAATCGCAAGGGAATTGAAAATCAAATTGCAAAATGCGCCTTTAAAATTTTTTCGGGATTATTTCAAATATGGGGCATATCCCTATTTTTTGGAAGGAAAGGAAGAGTATCACAACAAGCTTCTCCGAACGGTGAATTTGATTATTGAAAGCGATATGAACATTGTGGAAAATATCGCATATGAAGACAGCCGAAATATAAAAAAACTGCTCGTCGCCATTGCGCAAAGTGCGCCCTTTACGCCGAATGTGTCCAAACTAAGCGAACGACTCGGCATCAATCGTATATTTTTGATAAATGCCATAAAATTATTGACCCGTGCCGATTTGGTCATGTCGCTTTTTAAATCCACAAAAGGAGTTGGAGCCTTGACAAAACCCGAAAAATTGTATTTGCACAACACCAACCTCATTTATGCTTTGGGCAAAGAACAAGCGGAAAAAGGCGCTTTGCGCGAAACTTTTTTTCTCAATCAACTTAGCAATTCGCACGAAGTTCACCTTGCGGAAAAAGGCGATTTTTTAATTGACCGGAAATATACTTTTGAAATTGGCGGGAAAAACAAAAACACCAAGCAAATTCAAGGAATCCCTGATGCTTTTGTCGTCCGCGACGATATGGAAGTCGGCGCGATGAACATCATTCCGCTTTGGTTGTTTGGCTTTTTGTATTAAAATCATTAGGATAAACCCGGCAGGCAGGTTCTCGCCCCGATTCCTCTATAAAAAGAAAGCCGTCTCCGCGAGAACGAAAACGACTTGAAAAAACATCGGTGGTCCCACCTGGGCTTCCTTCGACTTCGCTCAGGATAAACTTCTCGCCCAAATTCAGATTAAAACAAAAGCCGCTTCCAAACAAAAGAGGCGGCTTTAATTACAAGTCGTGGTCCCACCTGGGCTCGAACCAGGGACCACTTGATTATGAGTCAAGTGCTCTAACCAACTGAGCTATAGGACCGATCTTGGTTTAAGATCGTGCAAATTTAGAGAAATGCGTAGTTACCCACAAACATTTTAATTGGTTTGTTCAATTTTAATGGAACGCGATACGATCGCTCAGCAGCGAGGAACTACTTTTACCTCTTCAATTTATAGTGTGTACTTCTTCCTCCTGATTTTGCCTTGATCAAAATCCCTTTTTTTATTAAATCGGTTATATCCCTCAAAGCAGTATCTTGTGAAGATTTGGTCATTTTTGCCCATTTACTGGTGCTTAGGTTTCCTTTAAAATCATCCATTAGTTTATTGAGCATTTTTCGCTGTCTTTCGTTGCTTATGAGCGCAGCATTTTTCATCCAAAATCGATGTTTTTGCACGACTTTGTCAATGATGGTATTTGAGGATAGGATCGCTTTTTTTAAACAGGCTAAAAACCAAATAATCCATGCAGTTATATCCAAATCGCCCTGCTGTGTTTGCCCAAGTATGTTGTAATATGATTTTCGTTCATTTTTAATTTGTGCCGACATGCTATAGAAACGCTGATTTACACCATCGGCTTTTGACAATTGCATATCGGCAATGGCCCTGGCCATACGACCATTCCCGTCATCAAAAGGGTGTATGGTTACAAACCACAGGTGGGCAATAGCTGCTTTTAGTATCGGGTCCAAATCGGATTCTGTATTGAACCAATGAATGAATTGCTCCATTTCCTGCGCCAACAACGCTGCTTTTGGTGCTTCATAATGTACAATTTCTCTGCCCATTCCTCCCGAAACGACTTGCATATCGCCTGTTCTCCACTTGGCGACTTCAATTTTATGCATTCCGCTCCTGCCGGTCGGGAACAATGCCGCGTGCCAGCCAAATAATCGTTCTCTATATAGCGATTTGTCACTGTTTTGTGTAGCGTCCAACATCATTTCTACAACGCCATCAATATGCCTGTCCGAATTTTCCAAGCCTGAATTTTCCAAGCCCAACTTTGTTGCAATAGAGGAACGAACTTGTTCAGGATTTAGAATTTCGCCTTCTATTTCTGATGATTGGACCACATCTTGTACCAATGTTTCTAAATTGGCTTCATCTTTTAACTCAAAACCGAGCAGTTCAACTTTGCCCATAAGTTTTCCTTGCAGGTTTCTAACCTCGCTCAATAGCGAAATGAAAGCTTGGTCGCGCCATTGAAAGTTCGCCCAATTTTTAAGTTGATGGATATAAATTGCCATTGGATTTCTGGGTTATGCGGTAAATATACAAATTATTCTCCGCAAAATGTGCGGTGTTTGGAAAGGTTATTCTCCGCATTTTTTAAAACATCAGTAGTTAAAGCCGTTTTCGTTCTTTTGAAGACGGCTTTTTTACAGAAGAAACCTGTTATGTGCAACTTAAGACATACTGACAATCATAATTTTTCTAGTTTAGCAAAACCTACTGTCTTTCTATAATTATCGGGAGAAACACCTACTTTCTTCTTGAAAAACCTACTAAAATAAAATTCATCGTCATACCCAAGATTAGCTGCGATTTGTTTCAAAGGTTTTGAGGTTAAATATAGTTCGCGTTTAGCCTCTATAATAATTCTATTAGAAATTAACGAACTAGGTGTTTGCTGTAAATATTTTTTCACAATTCCAGCCAATGTTTTAGTGCTAACACATAAAACATCTGCATAATCTTTCGGAGAGTGTAACTCAGAATAATTCTTCTCAATAGAATCTACTAAATTTTGCAATATTTCAGATTGATCATCAGAAAATTTTGGCACTATATCTTTATTGGATTGTTTTTTTTGTCTCACAGCTTCTATTAAAAACACCTTTAAAAAAGCCACAAGAACCTCATGCTGAGCAATAGAATCTCTATCCATTTCTTTTGAAATTTGATCTATAAGGTTAAAAAACAACGCTTTTTCAGAAATTTTAAAATGTGGTAATCCATGAAAGTTGTTAAAAAGAATGCCCTCTGTTTCAATTTCATTTTGATATCGATATGTGCAAAAAAAGTCAGGGTGAAAATTTAATAACCAGCCTGAACAAGACTCTTCAGAAGAAATCATAAATGGTTGATAAGGTGACAAGCAAATCATTTGGTTGCCTTGTAATTCATAATTAGAAACATCTACATTTAACTTGTAATTGTTTCCTTTTAGTAAAATAATAGAATAATAATTTTTTCGCTGTAAATGGTCAAATTGATTAAGATTTTCAAACCTTTCTAGTCTAAATGCCAGTTCACCATTTTGCTTATCAATAATAATTTGAGCCATAAGAGTCTATTTCTTCTTTAATGTTACGTATTAAAAAGAAAGGAGTGTTTGTTACACTCCTTTCTAAAGATAACAATTATTTCGAAGCTATGATGTCTATTTTTTGAATTGCTGATGCTTCAAAACCATCTAAAAGAACAGGCGCATTTTCCATAAGTGCTGCTGCAACTTTCCCTGTTAAATGTGTATCTCTACCAGAATCATCTGCAAAAGTATCAAAGATTGCATATGTAGTAGCATCTATTTTTATAGCATACCAAGATAAAGTTTTTGGCTCGTCACCAACTAATTGTTTGCCGACATTAAGGAAGTTTTCAACATCTGTTGTCTTTGCTTCTTTAGATTTCATAATAACAAGCAAACCCTTGTTTTGCAATCCGGATTTATGATTAGATGCTAATACATCTACTGCTTGAATATCTGTGCTAGGATCAAAGTTCTCTAATAAATCACCTGCATTTGCTAATAATGCCTTCGCAACTTCGCCTGTTAAATGTGCTTGTCTTCCTTCTTCTACTTCAAAAGTATCATAAATACCAAAAGTATTATTATCTATTTGAAAGGCAAACCAAGATACTGTTTGAGGTTCTTGATTTACTAATGCTAATCCACCAAGTAAGAAGTTTTTGACGTCTTGTTCTTTTCCTGTTTTTGCTTTCATAATTACTAATAATCCGATAGTTTCTTTTTTTGTACTGTTCATAATGTTTGTGTTTTTAGATTTTGAAAATGTTTGAATTGTAAATCCTAGTAGAAAAACTAGGAATGCTAATTTTAATGGAACTTTAGTTTTCATCGTTTCTTGTTTATTTGTTACAGTGCAAATTTGAGACGAAACAAAAGACTATGGAATGGATGTTTATTACTAACGCATGGACAATTTTCAAAAAAAGCAATACTATTGAATCCAGTATGCACATAACAACGTATATAAAAAATACGCCAGCTTTCGTTATATTTGAGTTCTCGCCACTTTATAACAAAACGTTGCAACTGAAAACTACGTCTGCTAAAAAAGGCGTACTTTTCATATACAAAACCGTTCTGATCAACGATTGAAACCGAAGGAAGCCCAGGTGGAACCACCCTCCAAACCTGACAGGTTTCCGAAAACAGTCAGGTTTTTATATCGCTAAAATCATCAAAAACAAATTCTGTGATTTTTGAATAGGTGAGTTTGTCATGGTTTAAAAGGCCATAATCCGACACAAAAGGCAAGCCTGTAAGCAACATCCCCTTTTTTATAGATTGGTAGGAAAACCCCTCCCAAACCTGTAATTCCAAATATTCGCTCAATTTATCACACCCATTGTCGGCAAGGTAAATAATTTCTGTGCCCCCAAAAATTGAAATGATGTCATATACATTTTTTCTAAATTCATTCAAGGCATCATTATGGCCAATTGCGTATAAATAATTGTATTTATAAATGCATATGAGTTCAAGACACTTGTCATAAACACGAATAGCGAACTCAAATGGGCTATAAAAATAGATGATTTCCGCTGCTTCGGTGTCCGCAACAACGGAGTCGGTCTCGGCATCATAAATAGTTGGAAATTCATATTCCCAATCCCCTTCGCTTTTTTTCCAACCGATGAAATTACCTTTATCGTCATTAAGGGGCGTAGAGGTATGTTCAAGTTGAAGTGCTTTGAGCTTTTCGAGATAAAAGCCCTTGTTGGCCAAAACTTCTTCTTTTGTGGTTTCAATGTTGCTGATGGCATGTAATTGTGTGCTCATAAATTAGCCGTTTTTCGGGCGGGACCACTCTCCAAACCCAACAGGTTTCCAAACCTGCCGGGTCTTTGTCGGTCAACTTTCTGCTACAACTTCGATTTCTTCGTCGCTAAGCCCATAAAGCGCATACACCATTTGGTCGATTTCGCGGTCCGTTTGGTCGATTTGGGTTTGCAGGGTTTGGGCTTTTTGTTGTTCTTGTAAAAAATAATCTTCCCACGCTGCTTCATCGCTCAGTGAAAGGCTTATTTTTTTCTTTTTGAGTTCGTTGATGAATTCCGCGTAGGAAAGCCCGTGCCAGTTTTCCAACTTTTTGGGCAGCTTTTCCAAACCATCGAATTTGCGCCGCAGGCTTCTTGTGAATTTGCCCGACACTTCTTGCAACCCGCTGTTCAAGGAAAGCATTTGGTCGGCCTTTTTGATAAAGGGTTGTTGGGATTCGATTGGGATGATTTTAATTGGCAATTCCTTTAATTGATACCCTTTTATTTTAGGGAATAATTGTTTACTGTCTGAATATTTTGAAAGCCAGATTTTTTTTATTAATTGAGAGTTTAAAATGCAAAGTATGTAAAGTATGTTGTAGTTGTTGTTTTTTGGATAAATGCTATATAAAGTATTTGATGCTAAAATATTTGTCTTACTTATTCCAACAATAGGAATTTGCCCAATTTGTCGAATTACAATTCTCTCTTTTTTATAGACATCCCAACTACCCCCACTTTTTATATTTTCTTCTCTGAAATCAAAATATTTGTTTGGTATTGCATAAGCAAACTCAAAAATATCACCACCATCTATTATGCTTAAATGAAATTTGTCTTTTTTGGTTTCGGATATAGACTTTTTTCTACTATATGCTTGTATTCCAAAATAGGAATTACAAATGCTTCCTAATGGAACGCACTTAAAAGTATCCAAAAGAAAACTCTTTTTGACATTAAAAATTTGATTAGAATCATTTGCCCAATTTTCTTGCAATTTTTCTCCTACAGAAAGAAATAATTCATTTTGGTTTTGGAGTATTTGTATTTCATTGTTTTGCTTTTTCGGTTTACTCAAAATAATTGTTGATACATCTACACTTGCATCCGAAAAAACATTTCTTTGATGCATTGTCAAAGAGTCAATATCAACATTTTTTAAAATAAAATTTCTTAAAGGCTGAATGTATTTATTTGTCAAATAAGTATTTGGAGTTATAAAACCTAACTTTCCTTTTCTGTTTAAAATATTTACAGACTTCTCGAAGAACAAATGAAAAAGGTCGATTTTATAACTGCTAACTTCAAAAGATTTATAATAAGTTAATAGCTTTTCTTCGGTATTGGATGGTTGACATAGCAAATACGGCGGATTCCCAATCACCACATCAAACCCGCCATTGGCAAAAACCTGCGGAAACTCTTTTTCCCAGTCAAAGGCTTTTGCGCCCGCCACTTCGGGGTCGGCGATCAATGAGTTGCCACATTTTATGTTGTGGTTCAAATCATTTAGCTTTCGGTTGGGCTGTGCGGTACGCAACCACAGCGAAAGTTTGGCAATGTGCACACTTTCTTCGTTAATGTCAACACCGTACAAATTGTTTTCCAAAATGCTGTTCTCAATGTCCGATAGCACCAAACTGTCGCCAAAAAGCTTGGCCTGCAGTTCATCAATAAGTTTGTGTTCTTGTATCAAGAAATCCAAGGCTTCGTTCAAAAACGCACCGCTTCCACAGGCGGGGTCCACAATTTTTACTTGCAACAGCCATTCGCGATAGGTTTTGAGTTCTTCCAGAAAAGCCTTTTTTCGTTTTTTGTACAGTTTCCCGGAAAAGCCCCCTTCGGGGGTTTCGGGGCGTTTTGCTTCGCAAAGTTTTCCAACCGTGTTTTCAACAATGTATTTGGTGATGTATTTTGGCGTGTAAAAAACCCCGTCTTTCTTGCGCTTGGTTGTGGATTTGTCAATTGTTTGGCCTTCCAGTTCGGCTTTTATTTCATCGATTTCATTGAGTGAGTTTTCAAAAATATGTCCCAAAATATTGACGTCCACTTCACTGGCAAAGTCATATTTTGCCAAGTTCAAACTGTGGCGGTGTAGCAGTTGGTCGTCGATGCTGATGGCGTCCAAAACTTCATCGGGTTTGAACAGGCCGCCGTTAAAAGCAAAAACCTTGTAATGTTTTCCTTTAAAACCGGTGTTGAGGTAGCCAAAGTATTTTTTGAACCGGTCGTACAAAGGAATGTATTCGTCCAAATCTTTAAGTTTGTTCCATTGGTCCAAAATCAACCTCACGGAATTTGGGGGCAACAACCCCCGGTCTTCCCCAAATAACAAAAACAATAGCCGGTCCAGTAATTTTTGTGATTTTTTAAAAAGCAACAACGCATCGTGTTCGGGGTTCAAAGCCACCAGGTTGTGGTGCAGTTCTTTTTTGAACAGCGAGTAGTCTTTATAAAGCTCTTTGGTTACTTTGTCTTCTTGGCTTATGGATTCTTCTTTCAACTTTTTGGCCAAGCCTTTGCTGATGTTTTGGTGGGCAAGCACCAAATAGAGCAGGTCAAAATCTTCTTTGGTCAGCGCAAACAGGTTGAACTCGAGGTGCTCAATGGCATTGTCGATGTAGAACCGTATTTTTTCAAAGTTTGAAGTGATCACATAAACACAATCGGGTTGGTTGTTTTTATAGCCAAAGGCTTGTGCTTCCACTTTCCCTAAATCGGTAGTGTCGGTGCCTTTGAGTTCAATGACGGCTTTGACTTGGTTGTCGATCAGAATTGCGCCATCGGCTTTTTTGCTGTCCTTTACGTTTTTGTGCTCGGTGGTTAAATTGAAATTGGGTTCGGGGTTTAGGGTATAGCCCAAAATTGTTACGAACAGTTCCCTTAAAAACCCTTCTTGAAATTGCTCTTCTTTTGAGCCCCTAATGTTGTTTTGTCGTTCGGGGTTTTTAAAATAGGCCTTAAAAGCTTCCCATTTTGTGTTTAAGGTTGCGGTGTCTTGAGTCTGTAGATACTTTGCAACTACCGAGTTTTGAAATATTGGCATTTTGGTCAGTTGATTTGGACAATAAATATACTACGGGAGCGGCTGAAAAACTGGGTCAACGCCAAAAATTTTCAGAAAAATTTCAATCCCGTTGCCGATTGCTTCTCCACTACCGCACGGTTGCGTCGTGTGGGAGCTGATTCCTGTCACATTAAAATGGAACGCGGTGCAAATGGGCAGCAGCCTGTGCTTTTTTTTTGTGGCCTGAAATCAAATATAATTTTCCTATTTTTGAACTATGCTTACGCAAAATCAAATAGGCATTATCATAAATGCCATGAAACCTTTTAATCCCATCAAAATTGGGGTGTTTGGTTCTGTTGCAAAAAACGAAGCGACCGATAATAGCGATATAGATATTTTGTACGACTTCAAAGATACAATCGGATTATTCAAATTAATTCGTCTTCAGCAAGAATTACAGGAGAAATTAAACAAAAAGGTGGATTTGGTTTCTGAAAAATACATCAACCCCAAGTTAAAACCTCATATTCTGAAAGACCTAAAAATCATCTATGATGTATAAAAATCTTTTCAGGCTTGAACACATACAAGAGTGTATCTCAAAAATAGAAGAGTTGGTACGAATCTTAAAAACGTATGAAAATTTTGAGGAAAAGTGGATTGAGCAAGATTCGGTTATCAGAAATTTTGAAATTATAGGGGAAGCGTCCAATCATATTTCAGATGACTTAAAAGCAAAGCATCCAGATATTGCTTGGAGCGAAATGAAAGGAATGAGAAATTTTATGACCCATGAATATTTTGGACTTCAGTTGGATACAATTTGGGATGCAGCGGTCAATGATATTCCAATCTTAAAAAAACAAATTCAAAGCATTTTACAAGAGTTGAGAAGTAAATAGAAATAAAAGGGTCGCCTGACGCGCACAAACCTGACAGGTTTCGGAAACCTGTCAGGTTTTTTTATTCCCCGATTTCCTGGCACAATTCCACCAAAACCCCGTGACTGGATTTCGGGTGCAAAAAAGCGATCAGCTTGTTGTCCGCGCCTTTTTTGGGTTGTTCGTTCAGCAAAACAAAGCCTTCGGATTTTAAGCGGTCGATTTCTTCTTCGATATTTTCCACCGCAAAAGCAATGTGATGAATGCCCTCACCGCGTTTCGCAATGAACTTGGCAATGGGGCTGTCATCGGTCGTGGCGCCCAGCAGTTCTATTTTGCTTTCGCCACAATTAAAAAAAGAAGTGGTCACGCCCTCGCTTTCCACCGCTTCGGATTTGTATGGTTTTTCGCCCAACAAAGTTTCATAGGTTTTGTTTGCCTTTTCGAGGTCTTTTACCGCAATGCCGATGTGTTCTATTTTTAACCCGCGCAAATGCGGTGATCTTTTTTTCGGATCGTTCATGTTTTTTGTTTATCGGGGGCTGAGGTCCTCGAAGCCCCTTTTTGTTTCACAAAAATAGCACAAACAGATTGACCTATCCTATTTTGAGATTCCTGCCTGCGCAGGAATTTGTATTTTTGCAGTTATGGAAACCAACAGACAAAAAAAAATAGGGGGCGTTTTGCAGCGCGATTTGGCCGATTTGCTCCAACAAACCCTGAAAGACGCGGGGAAACAAGGGATTTTGATCTCCGTTTCCAAAGTGAAAACCACCACGGACCTTTCGCAGGCAAAAGCCTATCTCAGCATTTTTCCGGCAAAAGAAGCCTTGAAAATAATGGAAGAAATCAAATCCATCAAATCCCAGTTGAAACACAAACTGGCTTTGCGCACCAAAAATCAATTGCGCAGAATGCCGGAATTGGAATTTTTCCTGGACGATTCGTTGGAATACATCGAAAAAATAGAACAAGCTGTCAAAGGCGGGAACAACCCCATTTCCAACCCCGAACTGTTGGACAGGCGCAAAAAATCTTGATTTTATATTCTTGTCGGCTTTAAGACCTAAAGTATGTTTTTCAACCTGAGCGTCCCGCATCAAGTGCGGGATCGAAGGGTCGACAAAAGTATCTCGACTGCGCTCGATATGACACTTTGCTCTTGATTTAGTAGGTTTAGGGGGATTTTCGGGACAAGCATTTTATTTTAAAATTATGGAACTAAAACACTATTTCAGTAAGTCGTTTTTCGACAATTGATCTTTTAAAAATAAAACCTGCCCCCTCTCCTTTGGAGAGGGCTGGGGAGAGGCTCATGAATTTTTCATACTACATCGCCAAGCGGTATTTGTTTTCGAAAAGCAAGCGGAACGCCATCAACATTATTTCGCTTATTTCCGGAATCGCCGTTTTTGTCGGGGCTTTGGCATTGATGATCGTGTTGTCCGGTTTTTCGGGCTTGCGCGAATTTGGGTTGTCCTACACCAATGAATACAATCCGGACTTGAAAGTGCTTCCCGCCAGCGGAAAGTTGTTCGGGTTTTCTTCGGAAAAAAAGAAAGCACTTTCCCAAATCAAGGGGATCACCGCTTTTTCCGAAGTGATCGAAGAACGCGTGCTGCTCAATTTTGAATCGAAAAACATGCCGGCTTTTATTAAAGGCGTGGATGAAAACTACCTTCGCGTCAACAAAACCGATAGCGCGGTTTTCATGGGTTCGTGGTTGACAAAATTGGACCACCAGGTGGTGGTCGGCTACGAAATTTCACGACAACTTTCATTGGGCGTCAACGATTACACCAGTGCTTTGCGAATTATGGTTCCCAAACCCGGGAAAGGGCAAATTACGAGCCTTTCCGGTGCTTTCAACACGGCCAATGCTTTTGTCGCCGGAATTTTCAGCATCAATGAAGAACTGGACGGAAAATATGTTTTTTCACAGTTGAGTTTTGCCCGCGATTTGTTGAATATTGAAAAATCGAAAATATCTTCCCTCGAAATCAAACTCGGCGAAAATGCCGACAGCGAAGCAGTGAAAGAAAAAATAAATTCGATTTTAAAGGAGGAAGTAATCATCCAAAACCGATTGCAGCAAAACGAAAGCCTGTACAAAATGTACAACACCGAAAACCTGGCGGTTTATTTGATTTGCACCTTGGTGTTGATCATTGCTTTGTTCAATATGATCGGCGCCATTATTATGGTGATTTTGGACAAACGCGAAAACATCAAAACCCTATACAATTTGGGCGCAAACCTGAAACAGCTGAAAAGGATTTTCTTTTTGCAAGGAGCGTTGACCACTTTGATCGGAGGAGTTTTGGGAATTGTGACCGGCGCGATTATTGTGCTGTTGCAACTGAAACTTGACTTGGTGATGATCACGCCCACTTTGCCCTACCCGATCGCGTTGACCTTGGAAAATGTGCTGGTGGTTTTCTTTACCATTATGATTTTGGGAATCGGAACCTCATACATTGCTTCCAGCCGGGTGAAAAAAGCCTTGGAACATCAGGCAAACTGAAAATCGGGAAACGTTGTTTCCACTTCATCGAAGGCTGCAAAAACATCTTCTGCGGCATCGCTGGTCACCATTTTCATCCGGTATTCCTTGAAGTGTGGAATACCTTTGAAATAATTCGTGTAATGCCGGCGGGTTTCAAAAACACCGAGTTTTTCGCCTTTCCAATCAATGGCCATTTGCAAATGTCGGCGTGCGGCTTCCACCCGCTCTTGAAGTGTGGGCGGCGATAAATGTTCGCCGGTTTCGAAAAAATGTTTCACTTCCCGAAAAAACCACGGGTAGCCAATGCTGGCCCGCCCGATCATTGCGCCGTCCAGTCCGTAGCGATCGCGCATTTCCATTGCCCTTTCCGGTGAATCCACATCGCCATTTCCAAAAATTGGAATGTGCATCCGCGGATTATTTTTCACTTCGGCAATCGGTTTCCAATCGGCTTCGCCCTTGTACATTTGTGCGCGTGTGCGCCCGTGGATGGCAATCGATTTTGCGCCCACATCTTGCAAGCGTTCGGCGACTTCCACAATTTTTATGGAATCGTGGTCCCAACCCAAACGGGTTTTTACGGTGATGGGCAAGTTGGTGTGTTTCACCATGGCATCGGTCAGCGAAACCATCAAATCGATGTCTTTTAAAATTCCGGCACCGGCCCCTTTGGAAACCACTTTTTTCACTGGGCAACCAAAATTGATGTCAATAATGTCCGGTCCGGATTTCTCAACAATTTCCACCGATTGCAACATGGAATCCAAATTGGCACCGAAAATTTGAATGCCCACCGGGCGTTCTTTTTCGTAAATATCCAATTTCATCACGCTTTTGGCGGCGTCGCGGATCAATCCTTCGGAAGAAATAAATTCGGTATAGACCACGTCGGCACCTTGTTCTTTGCATAAGGCGCGAAAAGGTGGATCGCTTACGTCCTCCATGGGCGCGAGCAACAAGGGGAATTCCCCGACTTCTATGTTTCCGATTTTTACCAACCGATCAATTTTTTTGCAAAATTACGGAAATTTTCAGACCTGTCAGCGACCGCATAGACCTGTTAGGTTTCCAAAACCTAACAGGTCTTGTTTTACAGCCGTTCCTCTTCTTCGGTGTTGCTTTGTCGTTCGTTGTCGCCCAAGCGGAAATTCCCAAAATTGTATTGAAACCCAATGCGCACAAAACGATTTTCCGGATGCGAGAAAAACCCATTGTTCTGGTTCAAATAATTGGAAGTCAACGGAACTGCGGATTCGTTCAGTACATCTTCCAACTGCAATGAAATTTCGGCGCGGTTGTTCCAAAGGGTTTTTCGCAATCCAAACGACAAGCTGAGAATATTTTCCATTTGATAGGAGCCTTGCAGAAAATCGGAAATGTACAAAAACGTAACATTTCCCGAAAAAGTGCCGTCTTTTGAAAGCGTCAGACCATTGTACAGCGAAGCATAAAATCCATCGATTTCATTGGTGTGCAATTGGTCGTTGCTTTCTTGCGTCACAAAAGTTTCTTCTTCGTGAAAAAGTGACAAAACCGCTTGCGAATACCACCAATTTTTGATGGACCGGCCGTGGAAAAAATCGATTCCGTACGATTTGCTTTCTTCCACATTGGCATAAACGCTGCGAATGCTCAAATTTTGATTGTCTTGAAAAACCAGCAAATTTGCGTTCCGGCCATTATCGCGGTAATAAAAATCAAAGCTGTAGGCATTTTTATAAGTGTAGTTCAAATTGAAATTATTGCTGATCGACGCGGTTAAATTTGGGTTTCCGGCTTTGAAATTGTTTTCGTCGATGAAATATTTAAACGGGTTCAAAGCTTCGTATTTCGGACGGCTGATTTTTCGTCCATAATCGAAAGAAAAATGGTGCTTTTCCGAAAGTTTATAGGAAATATAGGCCGAAGGAAACAATTCGAAATGATTCCTCGAATTGGAAGTTTCCGTGGAAACGGAAGTTCCTTCGCGTTCGGTTTGTTCGCCGCGCAGGCCTATTTTTGCGCCCCATTTTTCCCAGTCTTTCGCAAAACTCACATAACCCGCGAACACGGTTTCGTCGTACAGGAACAAATCGGACAGGTTTTCGTTGAAAGCGGCGCCTCCGATTCCTACTTCAAAAAAATCCAACCCACTTTCTGAGTCGATGTTGGAAATTTTCACGCCACTTTGAAAAGCCACGGAACCGAAAGTGGTTTCAAAATCCAATTTTCCGGAATAAATACGTGTTTTTTGGGAAGCATCGGTAAAAAAATCATTTTCGTTCAGCGAATTTCCGTCGGCATCAAAATAATCGGTGGCGACTTGCTGAAAACGGGCGTGTTCATAATCGGTGAAATGAACATTGGCCGAAAGTTGCGTTTCCTCTTTTTCGAATTGATGGGCAAAACCCAGGTCCAATGAAATATTGTGCAGGTCGTTTTCCAAATTGCTGTCCGTTCGGTACAAGGAGTCCAATTGGTTTTGTGCGTTGAAAATTCGGGTTGTAGCGCGGTTGTCAAACGTTTTTCCGGGAGAAAACAAGGTTGTCGCCTGAAAATTCAACGAATTGTTTTCATTAAAATCATAATCCAAAATTGCATTGGCGTTGTGTGCGGAAGAGCGGGTGGTGCGTTCAAAATCCGATCGCCATTTGGAAAAAACAGTTCCGTTTTCATCGATGAAATTGATAAAACTTTCGTCGTTCTTGAACTCTTTTCGCGGGTTGAAACTGTAGTTGACGAACAAATCGAGTTTTTCGGTTTTGTAGAAATGGCTCGTTCCTATGGAATATTTCGGGTAGATTGCTTGGGTGTAATTCCCGAAAATGCTGCCTTTGTAGCCAGGAACCAAGGTTTTGCTGGTAACAATGTTCAAAATCGGCCCGCTATCGGCATCGTAAGCAGCGGAAGGATTGGCGATCACCTCGATTTGTCGGATGTTTTCGCCTGAATAATTTTCCAATAAAACTTGCAAATCTTCTGCGGGCAAGCGCACTTTTTTGTTGTTGATATAAACGGTGGCGGCGGTGTTTTTGATGGTCAAATTGCCCTGAATGGTGATTACACCCGGAGTTTTTTTTAAAATTTCCCATGTGCTGCCGCTCGAAAGCGCTGTGTTTTCCACACTGAAAATCAAGCGGTCCGTTTCGCGGTAAATTTTTGGGCGGATGGTGTTGATGGTGACCTCGTCCAAATTCGATGTGTTTTTTTGCAAAGTGATTTCATGAAATTTAACATTTTCAGCAAGCTCAATTTCTTCAAATGTGGTCACATAACCGACAAAACTGACCTTTAATAGAAAATGTTTTTCCTTTGGGTTTTCAAAAAAAAATCGGCCATTTCCTGAAGTGATCGTACCCTGGACAACAGTGGAATCAGCAGGGCGCAATAGCGCCACGTTGGCGTAGGCAATGGGGTTTTGCGAGGAATCTTTTACGATTCCGGTGATTTCTTGTTGTGAAAACATGCAATGGATACATCCAAAAAAAGCAAAGAAGTGTAATAATTTAAGAGGTTTCAAATGAAGATTGGCGTTAATGTTTTACTAAATGCAAGATAGTATAATCTTCACAAATGCGCGGCACATTATTCGCTTTTAATAAACTATATTTGCAAAAATTTCAACCCCAAAAATAAGGCTTGGGAAAAACTTGTTGATCAGCGCAAAAACCTTGTTTTTTTAGGGGCATTTTTTGTTTACGTTTATAGCAACAATTGATATAAAACACTTTGGAACATATTCGCAATTTTTGCATCATCGCCCACATTGACCACGGAAAAAGCACCTTGGCGGACCGGTTGTTGGAGTTTACCGGCTCGGTTACCGAACGTGAAAAGCAAGCCCAGGTATTGGACACGATGGATTTGGAACGCGAACGCGGCATCACCATCAAGTCGCATGCCATTCAAATGGACTATGAGCACAAGGGCGAAAAATACGTTTTGAACCTGATCGACACTCCTGGGCACGTGGATTTTTCCTACGAAGTTTCCCGCTCCATCGCAGCTTGCGAAGGCGCATTGTTGGTTGTGGACGCAGCGCAAAGCATTCAGGCGCAAACCATTTCTAATTTGTACTTGGCCTTGGAAAACGATTTGGAAATTATTCCGGTGTTGAACAAAGTCGATTTGCCCAGTGCAAATCCCGAAGTGGTCACGGACGATATTGTCGATTTGTTGGGTTGCGACCCGGCCGAAGTGATCCCCGCAAGTGCCAAAACCGGAATTGGGATAGAAGAAATACTTACCGCGATCGTGGAGCGCATTCCGTCGCCGTCCGGAAAAATCGATGCACCTTTGCGAGCACTTATTTTTGATTCGGTTTATAACCCTTTTCGCGGTGTGGAAACCTACTTTCGGGTTATCAACGGAAGCATTAAAAAAGGGCAACAGATCAAATTTATTGCTACCGGAAAAAAATACGATGCCGACGAGGTGGGAACCTTGCGCTTGAAACAATTTCCACGACAAGAAATAAAAACCGGTGATGTGGGCTAT
This sequence comes from Flavobacteriaceae bacterium, assembly GCA_035705295.1. Lineage (GTDB taxonomy): Bacteria > Bacteroidota > Bacteroidia > Flavobacteriales > Flavobacteriaceae > DASSWG01. The sequence goes on along the minus strand of DASSWG010000016.1, from coordinate 8,768 downwards.
TTGATCACGGGCATTAAAGATGCGCGCGAAGTGAAAGTGGGCGACACCATCACCGATGCGAAAAACCCGACCACCGAAGCCGTTGCGGGTTTTGAAGATGTGAAACCCATGGTTTTTGCCGGAATTTACCCGGTGGACACCGAAGATTACGAAGAACTGCGCGCTTCGATGGAAAAATTGCAATTGAACGATGCCTCATTGGTTTTCACCCCCGAAAGTTCCGCCGCGCTCGGATTTGGTTTCCGATGCGGGTTTTTGGGAATGTTGCATTTGGAAATTGTACAGGAACGCTTGGAGCGCGAATTCGACATGACGGTGATCACCACCGTTCCGAACGTTTCGTACCATGCTTTTACCAATAAAAATCCAGAAGTTCCGGTTTTGGTGAACAACCCGTCCGATTTGCCGGAACCTTCCACTTTGAACCGCGTGGAAGAACCCTTTATCAAAGCCAGCATCATCACCAAAGCCGATTTTGTGGGGCCCGTGATGTCGCTTTGCATCGAAAAAAGGGGACAAATCACCCACCAGACCTATTTGACAACGGAACGCGTGGAACTTAATTTCGACATGCCCTTGGCGGAAATTGTGTTCGATTTTTACGACCGGTTGAAAACCGTTTCCAAAGGCTATGCCTCGTTCGATTATTCGCCTATTGGTTTGCGCCCGTCAAAATTGGTAAAGGTGGATATCCTTTTGAACGCAAACGTGGTCGATGCGCTTTCGGCTTTGTTGCACGTGGACAATGCCTACGAAATCGGGAAAAAAATGTGTGAAAAGTTGAAAGAATTGATTCCAAGGCAACAATTCGATATTCCGATACAAGCTGCGATCGGAGCGAAAATTATTTCGCGCGAAACGGTAAAAGCTTTGCGAAAAGACGTGACCGCAAAATGCTATGGCGGCGATATTTCCCGAAAACGAAAATTGTTGGAAAAACAGAAAAAAGGGAAAAAACGCATGCGCCAGGTCGGCAATGTGGAAATTCCGCAGGAAGCGTTTATGGCAGTTTTAAAACTGAACGATTAAAGTCGCAAACTATCCTTCTGGATAGACGATGATTTTACTGTTTTCCCGGAAATACTTATCGAGTTTGACCGGCAGGTTTTCCATTATATGTTGGTAGGAATGGGTGTTTTTACGAGCGGAAATCACCATCATCACATCGTCTTCCTGTACCTTTTTGGCCAAAAACAAAAAGTCGTTCCAATCTTCAAAAAGGTTGAAAGTGATGGGTGCTTTCAGGTTTTGTTTTTTCACCATGCTTTCAATGTGATTTTGCGTTTTTTCATCACAATTCACCAACATTGGAATGCTCAATTCTTTCGAGAGGCGAATGGCTTTTTTCAGCCAATGCTCAAAACCAGACATTTTTTCGGCATAAGGTGGCACCGCCATGAACAAGCGTTTGTGCGTTGCCCAAGGATGGGCAATGTGACAAACAAAGGTGGTTTTGTTGGAAAGCTTGATGATTTTTTTCATTTTCCCCCCGATGAACTTGTCCAAAAACCCAGAACTTGCCGGCCAGCCCAAAATAAGGGTGTCGGCGACAATTTCTTTGGAGGTGCGTGCGATTCCGCTCGCAATGTTGTGATCGATCGAGGTCAAAATGTTCACATCGATTTCCACCGCGGAACCTTGTTTGACGAAGACTTCCAACTTTTCCTTGGCTTTTGAAACATTTTCTTCTGCCGTTTCATCGTTGGGAACAACCGAGAGAATGTTTATGGGATTTTCGGAATCTTTGTTTTTGATCAACATTGCAAATTCCAATAGTTTTTCAAAATTCACGATATTGGCAATCGGCAATAAAATATGTTCATTGTTCTTTTTCGTATCATTGTTGGCATCATTTTCATTTTCTTCTTGGACCACCAATTTTTTTGCGGCGCGTTCGGTCACAAATGAAGAAACGATGCAGGTGATCAAAATCAAAATCACGGTTCCGTTCAAAATGGTTTCACTGACGATGCCCGCTTCATATCCTACCAAAATCACCGCCAATGTCGCAGCGGCGCGTGAGGTGCTCAAACCGAACATTAAATTTCGTTGTGTTTTGCTGTAACGAAAAGACAATTGGGCCACCCAAGCCGCTAACCATTTGCTGAAAACCGCGACCAAGGTCAACACCCCCGCCAAAATCAAGGCCGAGGCACCACTAAAAATAACGGAAATATCCACCAACATTCCCACCGAAATAAGGAAAAAGGGAATAAAAAGCGAATTGCCAATAAACTCAATCCGGTTCATCAATGCCGATGAGTGCGGAATCAAAGGATTGATGGCAAGTCCAGCGACAAACGCGCCGATAATAGGCTCCAATCCGGCAAGTTCTGAAAGGAACGAAGCAATGAACACCACGGCCAACACAAAAATATAATGGGAATGGCGTTCGTTCTGCATGGTCCTAAAAAACCACTTTGCTATTTTAGGAACGAGGTAGAACATAATGGCCAAGAAAACGATCATGGAAACAATCAGTCGAATCCAAAAAGCTTGGTTGAGATCACCGTTGCTGTTTTCAACAATGACCGCCAAAGTGGTCAATACCGCAGCATCCGCCAAAATTGTTGCCCCAACGGTAATGGCCACCGCTTGATTTTTTACAACGTTGTAATTGCTTACGATCGGATAGGCCACTAAGGTATGCGTTGCGAACATGCTCGTGGTCAAAATGCTGGCGTTGAAGGGAATCTCCAACAAATAATAACAAACCGGAAACCCAATAATCATTGGAATGGCAAATGTGTAAAACCCAAAAAGCAAACTTTTGTGACGGTTTGCTTTGAATTCGTTCATGTCCAATTCCAGCCCGGCGATGAACATAATGTAAATAATACCGATGGTCGATAAAAGTTCGATCGCGGTATTTTCTTCCAAAATGCCTAGTCCGTGCGGTCCGACCACAATACCGGAGATTATCAATACGATGATTCCGGGGATATTGATTTTTCGAAACAACAAAGGCGAAACCAAAATGATCACCAAAATCAACGCGAACACCAACACCGGGTTGCTCAATGGCAAGTGAAATTCGTGTTGTAAAATTTCTAAAAATTCGTTCATACCTTTTCTTCTGTTTTATGCGAGTTTGCTAAAATATAATAATTTCAAGAAACAAAGGTTAATTTATTGTGTTGTACTGCCATTTTTCAGGTATAATATGCTATTATTTTTCCACCAGAAGCAACCAATTTGTTAAAAATAATATAATTCGCCGAATAGCCAAAAGCATGTTTTAACGTTTTAGTACTTTGCGGGTCTTATTATTTGAAACCTGAACAATTTTATGAAACTCTACCCAATCGAAGCCGGAAATTTCAAACTCGACGGCGGTGCGATGTTTGGGGTCGTTCCGAAAACACTTTGGAACAAAACAAATCCGGCCGATGAAAACAACATGATCGATATGGCCGCGCGCTGCTTGTTGATCGAAGATGGAAAAAAACTCATCCTCATCGACACCGGGATGGGCGACAAACAAAGTGAAAAATTTTTCGGATATTATCACCGTTGGGGCGAACACTCGCTCGACAAATCCTTGGAAAAATACGGCTTTCACCGCGACGACATCACCGATGTTTTTATGACCCACCTGCATTTTGACCATTGTGGCGGAAGTGTGCAATGGAACAAAGACCGAACCGGTTACGAACCTGCTTTTAAAAACGCGAAATATTACACCAATGAACAACATTGGAATTGGGCCACCAACCCCAACGCGCGCGAAAAAGCTTCTTTTTTGAAAGAAAACCTGCTGCCCATGGAAACTTCCGGGCAGTTGTTCTTTTTGGGACGAAGCGAAAATGAAGGTTCCCGGTTTTATGAACAGTTGAATTTTGGTGTGCTTTTTGTCGATGGGCATACCGAAAAACAAATGATCCCGCATATTCAGTACCAAGAAAAAACCCTGGTTTTTATGGCAGATTTGTTGCCCACGGCCGGCCACGTTCCGTTGCCCTACGTAATGGGATACGACACAAGGCCTTTGCTGACACTGCCCGAAAAGAAAGCCTTTTTGGAAACCGCCGCGGAAAACAATTTTTACCTATTTTTGGAGCACGATGCGCACAACGAAATCATCACGGTAAAAAACACCGAAAAAGGGGTGCGTTTTGACCAATCTTTTAAGTTTGATGAAATTTTTACCAAATAAATATGTTAGGTGCTAATTGTTGTTGAATCAAATTATTTTAAAAAACGGAACTCATAACTCATAACTCATAACCCATAACTCATAACTTCATGAAAATACCCCAGTTTAAATTTATTGTCGCGGCGTCAGGAGCTGCAATTATCGCCGCAGGTTGCGGATCATCCAATTTAGCGGTTACTTCAACACCCATTGCGGTAACGGGAGAACTTCCCATAAAAAACGTGCCGCTCACCGATGCACAAATGGAAACTTGGAAAAACGCGGACCTCGTGAACGACACCATCCCAGGAATGAGTGTTGACAAAGCTTACAATGAAATTATTAAAGAACAAGAAGGCGAAACCGTGATCGTGGCCGTTGTGGACAGTGGCGTGGATATCGAGCATGAAGATCTGGACAGTAAAATCTGGACCAACGAAGATGAAATTCCCAACAACGGAATAGACGACGACAAAAACGGGTATGTGGACGACGTTCACGGCTGGAATTTCTTGGGCGATATGGTCGGCGCCAATTTGAATTTTGTTCGAATCTTGAAAGATTTGAAACCAAAATATGACGGAAAAACCGCAGAAGAAATCAGTCCCGAAAATCAAGAAGAATACGAATTGTACAAACGGGCGAACGCAGAATATGAACAAAAATATGCCGAAGCCCTGCAGAACAAACAGCGTTATGAAATGATTCTGCAAAGAGTGAACGCTGCAAAAACCGCGGTTGCTGAAAAATTAGGAAAAGAAGATTTCACTTTGGAAGATGTTCAAAATATGGAAGCTGAGGCAACCGAACTTCAGCAACAAAAAGCATTTTTGACAGCGATCATGGGCCAAGTAGGCAGCGATTTCGGCAAGGTGAAAGAAGAACTCAACGGCGCGATCGAATATTTCAGCAATCAACTGGACTATCACTACAATTTGAAATTTAACGGACGTGAAGTCGTTGGCGATAACCCCGACGATATTACCGATACCGATTACGGAAACAACGATGTGGACGGGCCTACCGAAGAGGAAACGCACGCCTTGCACGGAACGCACGTTGCCGGAATTATTGGAGCAGAACGAAACAACGGAATTGGAATGAACGGCGTTGCCGAAAATGTGGAACTGATGATTTTGCGTACCGTTCCCGATGGCGATGAGTTCGACAAAGACGTGGCGCTGGCCATTCGTTATGCGGTCGACAATGGCGCAAAAGTGATCAACGGAAGTTTCGGAAAATACTATTCCTCGCATCCAAACTGGGTGAACGAAGCCATAAAATATGCCGCCGAACACGATGTGCTAGTGGTTAAAGCCGCAGGGAACAACGCCTATGATCTTAATGAAACCCGGGTTTACCCCAACGATCAATGGCCGGAACACCCCGAAGAAATCGCGAACAACTTCATGAGCATAGGTGCAATCGGGTATGAATATGGAAAAGGAATGGTCGCCGGTTTTTCCAACTACGGAACCCGCACCGTGGATGTTTTTGCTCCGGGTGTGGAAATTTATGCTTCCGTTCCGCACAACGAATATAAATTTTTACAGGGAACCTCCATGGCGGCACCCGCTGTTGCCGGAGTTGCAGCGGTTATTCGTTCGTACTACCCGAAATTGAGCGCTTCGCAAGTGAAACAAATTATTATGGAAAGTGGAATTCCACTCAACTTGGAAGTTTCCGTTCCGACCCCGCGCGAAGAACGCACGGAAGAAGAAAACATTCAAACATTTGATAAGCTTTCTGTTTCCGGGAAAATTGTAAACTTGTACAACGCCTTGATTTTGGCGGATGAAGTAGCGAATTGACCTCCCCGTCCTTCGGACACCCCTCCTTAAAAAAGGAGGGGAGCTTGAAAGGGTTCTTGCGAACACCTTTCTTGAAAATGGAGGGGAACTCGAAAGGGTTCTTGCGGACACCTTTCTTGAAAATGGAGGGGAACTTGAAAGGGTTCTTGCGGACACCTCTCCATAAAAAAAACAGAACTGGGAAACATATTTAAAACTTAGTGTCTTTGTGCCTTTGTGGCAAAATTCAAATGGGATAAATTTAAACAGTTGAAAATCCACAACAAGAAAATACTGGAAGGCTACCGAAAAAAATTGCGGAACAACGGCACTTCCGCAGAGGTGTTTTTGTGGACACAGTTGCAAAAAAAGAAATTGAAGGGAAGGAAGTTCAGAAGGCAGCACAGCATCAAAAATTACATTGTTGATTTTTACTGCCCAAGTGAAAGATTGATCATTGAATTGGACGGTCAAGTTCACTTTTCGCAGCAAGCGCAAGAAAAAGATCGAGAAAGAACCCGGGTTTTAGAAAGTTTGGGCTTCAAAGTAATTCGATTTGAAAACAAGATGGTATTTGATTTTTTACCTTCTGTTTTAAAAGAAATAGAAGATAATTTTAAAAACACATAACAACTTGTTCATATACAAACCAAATTTAAAAGCTCTTTCCCTTGCAAAGGGAAAGTGGCTTCAGCAAAGCTGAAACAAAAAAAAGCTCCTTCCCTTTTTTCAAGGGAAGGTGGCTTCAGCGAAGCTGAAGTCGGATGGGTTCACCCTTAAATTATACATTACATGAGATTCACACAAATTTTTTTCTTTTTAACACTTACCACAATTTGTTTGGCATTTTCAACCGCTACAGCCCAAGACAATGATTATTACTGGCAGCAGCACGTCGATTATACCATGGAAATTGACATGGACGTGAAAGATTTCCAATATGCCGGAACTCAGGAATTGGTTTATACCAACAATTCGCCGGACACCTTGTACCAGGTTTTTTATCATTTGTATTTCAATGCGTTTCAGCCCGGCAGCCAAATGGACGTGCGTTCGCGAACAATTGCCGATCCCGATGAGCGTGTGGGCGACCGCATTTCGAAACTCGGACCAGACGAAATCGGGTATTTAAAAGTGGAATCCTTGAAACAAGATGGAGAAAAAGTGGAATATGAAACCGTCGGCACCGTTTTGGAAGTAACGCTTCCAAAACCAATTCTTCCCGGCGAAAAAACCACGTTCAAAATGAAATTCAACGGGCAAGTGCCGGTGCAAATACGTCGTTCCGGGCGAAACAATGCGGAAGGCGTTTCACTTTCGATGACCCAGTGGTACCCAAAAATGGCGGAATACGACTTTGAAGGCTGGCACGCCGACCCGTATATCGGCCGTGAATTTCATGGCGTTTGGGGCGATTTTGATGTGAAAATCACTATCGATAAAGACTACATTATCGCCGCGAGCGGATATTTGCAAAACGGCAATGAAATCGGATACAATTACCAAGACGAAGGTGTTGAAGTAAAACGACGCGGAAAAACCCTCACTTGGCATTTTGTTGCTCCGAAAGTACACGATTTCACTTGGGCCGCAGATCCGGATTACATTCACGATAAACTATTGGCCGAAGACGGAACCATGTTGCATTTTTTCTATCAAGACAAACCGGAAATCATCGAAAATTGGAAAAAATTGCAACCCATTACCGAAAAACTGTTGTTGTTCTACAATGAACATATTGGTCCATATCCTTGGAAACAATATACGGTGGCACAAGGCGGTGACGGCGGAATGGAATATGCAATGATCACCTTGATTACCGGAGGGCGTGAATTGGGAAGCCTGGTAGGGGTCACCGCGCACGAATTTGCTCATGCCTGGTTCCAACACCTTTTGGCCACCAACGAAAGCAAACACGAATGGATGGACGAAGGTTTCACAACCTACATTTCTACGCTGATCGAAAATCAATTACGTGAAAACCCTGCGGAAAACCCGTTTGAAAGAACGTATCGGGGCTATGTCTATTTGGCCAACTCCGGGAAAGAACAACCCATGACCACCCACGCCGACCGCTATGAATACAACATGGCCTACGGTTTGGCGGCGTATTCAAAAGGGGCGATTTTCTTGGCACAATTGGAGTATGTCATCGGAGAAGAAAACTTGGCGAAAACCTTGAACCGTTATTACGATGTATGGAAATTCAAACACCCCACGCCGAACGATTTTATCCGCGTGGCCGAAAAAGTTTCCGGAGCGGAACTGGATTGGTATTTGACCGATTTCACACGCACCACCAATACCATTGATTATGCAATCAAAGAAGTTTCTGAAAACGAAGGAAAAACAATGGTGACTTTGGAACGAATCGACCGAATACCGATGCCAATCGAATTAACGGTAACCTACACCGATGGTTCCAAAGAATTGGTTTACATTCCGTTGCAAATGATGCGTTGGGAAAAACCCGACGGAACTTCCGAGGAAATCGAACGCATTGTCAAAGAAGATTGGGGCTGGGCCTATCCGACATACGAGTTCAGCATTGACCGTCCGAAAAACGAAATCGAGCAAATCGAGATCGACGCTTCAGATCGATTGGCGGATGTGAATAGAGAAAATAACGTATGGGAAAATCAATTGTGATTTTTTCTTGAATCTTGTAATTCAAACCTGACCGGTTTCCAAAACCGGTCAGGTTTTTTTTGGAATTATAAAGAAACAGTACCTTTACCACAAGACCGGTCAGGTTTCCAAAACCTGTCAGGTTTTATACCTAAAACCATGTCGGAACACTTCCCCAATAACGAAAAACTAAAAAGCAAAAAGCTCTTCGATCA